>CAIYNU010000012.1 GCA_903927615.1 uncultured Rhodospirillales bacterium
CACGACCGGCTTGGGCGGTTCTGGAACGGCGGGGGCGACCACGACCGGCTTGGGCGGTTCTGGAACGGCGGGGGCGACCACGACCGGCTTGGGCGGTTCGGGCACGGCGGGGGCGACCACGACCGGCTTGGGCGGTTCGGGCACGGCGGGGGCGACCACGACCGGTTTGGGCGGTTCGGGGACGACGGGGGCGACCGGGACCGGCACGGTTGGGGCGAGCGGGACCACCGTGACCGCCACCGACGGCGCCGCGGCCACGGGTTGCAAATCGCCGGCGGCGCTCGGCGGACGAGGGGTTTCGGGGACGGTGGGCTTGTGCAGCGGCAGGTAAGGCAGCGCGCTCGGTGGGATGTCGACCGGGGCGGGCAATTCCGGGTGCGCTGCCTCGACGATCCCGGGTTCCGGTTTCGCGTCGGGCGGGGCGCCCTCGGGTGGCGGCCCGGCGGGTTGAGGGGCGGGGGACGGCGCTTCGGCAGGGGTGGCGGCCACCGGAGGCGCTGCCGGCGGGACCGGAGCCGGTTCGGGGGGAGGCTGCTGGAGCGGCGGTACGGTCGGCCCGGGCGCCTTGGGCGGGGCCGGCGTGTCCTGGGGCTTCGGTTCCTCCGGCGTCCGGGTTGCTTCAACCGGGGGTGGCGGTGTTGCCGGAACCGGGTCGGTACTGGGGGCCGGCACCAGGGCGGTGGATGGGCTGGCGGCGACCATGACCGGCGCCGGCGGCGAAGGGCTTGCCAGGCGGGGCGGGGCGACGATGGCGTGCCGCGACATCAGCGCGGCGCCTCCGGCGATCGCAATTCCGATCGCGAGTGCGCTTGCCCCCACCGCGATGAGCGGCCAGGCCTTGACACCCGAACCTCGGCGCGGCCTTGGCAGGGGCCCGGCGTTGTCGGGTGCCGGGGCTTCGGATTCCAAAGTCGGCTGGACGGTCGGAACCGGCTCGGGGGCGGCAACCGGTTCGGGCACCGGGACCGGCTTCGGCGCCGGGGTCACCTGTTCCAGGATGCGGCGGAGCGGTGCGGTGGCGAGTTCCGCCGGCTCCTCGGCCGGTTCCTGGAGGTCGGTGTCGGTTCGGTTGGTGTTCCAGAGCGGCGCCGCAACGCCGGTGGTGTCGTTGGCGGCGGCCACCGCCTCGGCCCAGCGGACGTCGCCGATCACGGCGCGGATGGCGTCGGCGAACGCCGCAGCCGAGGCGAACCGGTCCTCCGGGGCTTTGGCCAGGGCCCGGGCCACCACCGCATCCAGCGCCTTGGGCACCTCCCGGGTGCGAACCGAGGGCGCCACGGGATGGTCGTTCAGGATGAGATGGGCGACGGCCGCCGCCAGACCGGGAAAGGCTTGACGACCGGTCAGGGCTTCGTAAAACACCGCACCGGCCGCGAACAGATCGCTGCGGCGGTCGCCCGGCTGGTTGCGCAGTTGCTCCGGCGCGACGTAGGACAGGGTGCCGAAGGGCACGCCGTCGTCAAGATTGGGCAATCCCTCAATGTGAGCGATGCCGAAATCGGCCAGCTTGACCTTGCCGGTGATGCTGAGCAGGATGTTGCCGGGCTTCACGTCCCGATGGATGATGCCGTGGTTGTGGGCATGGTCCAGCGCCGGCAGCAGGCCGGCCATGACCTGGACCGCGAAATCCAGGCCGACTCGATCCTTGAGCTGAAAGTGGCGGGCCAGCGAGCGCCCCGAGACCAATTCCATGACGATGTAACCCAGCACATCATCACCGGTGGTGGTGGCAGGCGGCTGGATCCGGTAATCATAGACGGCGACGATGTTGGCATGACGAAGGGAACTGGCAGCCTGGGCCTCGATGACCATCCGTTTGATGGCCGCTTTGCGGTCGCCCTTGCCGAAGGCCTCGGCCCGCAGCACCTTGAACGCCACCGAGCGATGCGCCTCGGTGTCCCGGGCGCGGTAAACCGTTCCGGTCGCGCCCCGGCCCAAAAGCGAATAGACGCGGTACTTGCCAAGCTTGCGCCCGTTCCGGTTATTCACCGTCACCCCCTCGTCCACCGACACCGCCCGCCCTACGACCGGCGACATATTACCGGTGACGGCTCCGGAGTAAAGGGCGCCGGGAGCGAAAGAGGGTGTCGCAGGGCTTCGGCAGCGACACAAAACATACACGATCCGTCCAAATTTGCGTCACCGATTCGCTCCTATCATGACGTCGCTCGGGCCAGTGTCTCGCTCGGGCCAGTGTCTCGTTCGGGCGCCGCCCGGCGTCGCGCGTACCGGAGCGCGCCGTGCCGACCTCAAGAGCCGTCGTCTGACCAATCCAACCACCAGATCAGGAACATCCCATGACCGCGGTTGCCGTGCCGAGTCCCGAGCGTTTCATCAATCGTGAACTGTCATGGTTGGATTTCAACCAGCGGGTTCTCGATGAGGCCAACAACCCGGTGCATCCGCTGCTGGAGCGGTTGCGCTTCCTGTCCATTTCGGCCAGCAATCTGGACGAATTCTTCATGGTCCGCGTGGCCGGCATCAAGGTTCAGGTCACCTCCGGCGTGCAGGCCACGTCACCCGAGGGTCTGACGCCGACCCAGCAGTTGCAGGCCATCAACCGCCGGGTGGCGGAGTTGATGGCGGATCAGCAGGTCTGCTGGCACCGCCTGCGCGGCGAGTTGCGCGCGGCCGGGATTGCCGTGCTTGACCCCGACGAGTTGAGCGCCCATGAACGGGACTGGCTGGAAGCCAAATTCCGCAATGACATTTATCCGATTCTGACGCCGCTGGCCATCGACCCCGCCCATCCGTTTCCGTTCATCCCGAATCTGGGCTTTGCGCTGGCGCTCCGGTTGTTCGATGCCTCGAAAAACCGGGAGATCGACGCCCTGGTGCCGCTCCCGGCGCAACTGGAGCGCGTCATCCGGCTGCCGGGCGAAGAGATGCGCTTCGTCCTGTTGGAACAGGTCGCGTTGATGTTCTATCAAAAGCTGTTCCCGCCCTTTTCGCTGATGGACCACGGATTGTTCCGAATCCTTCGGGACAGCGAATTGGAAATAGACGAAGAGGCCGAGGATCTGGTTCTGACCTTCGAAAGCGCCCTGAAGCGGCGTCGTCGCGGCGGTGTGATCCGGCTGGCGGTCGATGCCGGCATGAAACCCGAGATGCGCGATTTATTGCGCCACAGCCTCAAGGCGTTGCCTGACGATGTGTTCGTGTTCGACGGTTTGATCGGATTGGCCGACACCAAGCAGTTGATCGTGGACCAGCGTCCCGACCTGTTATTCCAGCCCTACAACGCCCGTTTCCCCGAGCGCATCCGCGATTTCGGCGGGGATTGCTTTGCCGCGATCAGCCACAAGGACATCGTGGTTCACCACCCATACGAGAGTTTCGACGTGGTGGTGCAGTTTTTGCGCCAGGCGGCCCGGGATCCGGCGGTGGTGGCGATCAAGCAGACCCTCTACCGGACGTCCAAGAATTCGCCCATCGTCCAGGCCCTGGTCGAGGCCGCCGAGGCGGGTAAGAGCGTGACCGCCATGGTCGAACTCAAGGCCCGCTTTGACGAAGAAGCCAACATTCAGTGGGCGCGGAACCTGGAGCGGGCCGGGGCCCAAGTCGTCTATGGCTTCGTCGATCTCAAGACTCATGCCAAGGTTTCGCTGGTGGTCCGGCGCGAGAATGGCGCCCTGCGTTCCTATGTCCATTTCGGCACCGGCAACTATCACCCGGTGACGGCGCGCGTTTACACCGATCTGTCGTTCTTTACCTGCGATCCGGCCTTGACCCGGGACGCTTCGGCGATTTTCAATTACATGACCGGCTACGCCACGCCCGAGGCCCTGGAAAAGCTGGCCATCGCCCCGATCAGCCTGCGCGAGCAACTGTACCGCCACATTGACACCGAAATCGCCCATGCCCGGGACGGCAAGCCGGCGGCGATCTGGGTCAAACTCAATTCACTGGTCGATGACCGGATGATCGACAGGCTTTACGAGGCCTCCCAAGCCGGGGTACGGATCGACATGGTGATCCGGGGCATCTGTTGCCTGCGACCGGGCGTCCCCGGGCTGTCGGAAAACATCCGGGTGAAGAGCGTCGTCGGCCGTTTCCTGGAACATGCCCGCATCATCTGCTTTGCCAACGGCCACCGCCTGCCGTCAAAGCACGCCCTGGTCTTCATCTCGTCCGCGGACTGGATGCCCCGCAACCTCGACCGCCGCATCGAAAGCCTGGTGCCCATCGAAAACCCCACCGTCCATCAGCAGATTCTGGAACAGGTGATGGTGGCCAATCTCAAAGATGCGGCGTCCAGTTGGCAGCTTGACCCGTCCGGGCGGTTTCACCGGATCGAGGGCGGCAGCGATCCGTTCTCGGCCCACCAATACTTTATGACCAATCCCAGTCTGTCCGGACGGGGTGACGCCAAAGGCAAATCCCAGGTGCCGCCGCGCCTGGAATTGTGATCGTCCGGGAGGATGAAAAGTGGGCAGGGCACTGCCCACAAGAATCGTTACAGACCCCGCCGCCACCACGGCCGTAGCGTTTCCTCGCCGGCTTCGGTGGCGGCATCGATCTCCGCCAGCAAACGGTCCCGGTCCCGGGGCAAGGTGCCCGCCAGGGGCAGTGCGTTGCTGGCGTGGTTGGAGCGGAAGATGACCGGCGTCGGGGGCGCCAGACGCTCGATCAGCCAGCGCAGTTCGGTCAGCAGATGCCGGTCGCTGGCGGGTTCGAACGGTTGTCCCATCCGCTCGGCATGACGCGCGAGGAAGTCGGTCACAATCTCGGGCGCCAGCATCAGGTGCAGCGTCGACAGATAGGTCGGCGGCTGGCGGTTGATCAGATCGGCGGTGGCCGCCATGTGTTCCTGGCCGTGGGCGCGCCCGCCCAGGCCCAGGATGACGGTGGCCGACACCTTGAGGCCGCTTTCCCGGCACCGGGCCAGCGCCGCTTCCATAGGCCGGGCCGAGCCCTTGCCCACCGCCTGGAGCACCCGCTCGGACCCGCTTTCCAGTCCCAGGTAAACCAGCGTCAGCCGGGCCCGGCGCAAGGCCTCGATGTCGTCCGGGGTCTTGGACAGCACGTTGAACGGTGTGGCATAGGCCGTGATCCGCTGGAGTGCGGGAAACCGCTCCCGCAGGCGGGCGGCCAGGGCCAGCAGCGTCTCGGTCGGCAGTCCATAAGCGTCGCCATCGGCCAGAAACACCCGGTGAGCCTGGGGCCACAGCCGCGCCGCCCGGTCGATGTCGGCGAACACCGCCTCCAGCGGACGCGCGGTGTAGGTCTTGGACTTATACATTGAGCAAAAGGTGCAGCGATTGAACCGGCAACCTAGGGTCGCCTGAATAATCAGGTTGTCGCCCTCGGATGGTGGGCGCCATAGGGGCATGTCATAGTCAAGCATGGGCTATAGTCCCAACGAGCAGTCCGGCGGCGCGACGGGGGCCGTGAACCGGTTGCGTCCCCAGGCCGGGGCCGTCAAGCCTGCCGTGCATCGATGATGCTGCGGCGGATGCGGCGGGTGCGGGTGAATACGTCCTGAAGGGTATCGCCTTCGCCGCGACGGATCGCGCGTTGCAGGGCGGTCAGGTCTTCGGTGAAGCGTTGCAGGATATCCAGCACCGCTTCCCGGTTGTTCAGGAAGATATCGCGCCACATGATCGGATCCGAGGCGGCGATGCGGGTAAAATCGCGAAAACCGCTGGCCGAGAACTTGATCACCTCGGACTGGGTGGATTCCTCGAGTCCGACCGCGGTATCGACGATGGTATAGGCGATCAGATGCGGCAGATGGGAGGTGATGGCCAGCACCCGGTCGTGATGCTCGGCGGTCATGATTTCAACCATGGAGCCCACCTGCCGCCACAGGCTTTCGATTCGCGCCACCGCTTCGGGGTCGGCGTCGGCCGTCGGCGTCAGGATGCACCAGCGGCCTTCGAACAATTCGGCAAAGCCGGCGGTGGGGCCGGAATGCTCGGTGCCGGCGATGGGATGGGCCGGGACCAGATGGACCCCGGGCAACAGCCGGCTGCCGACCTCGCGCACCACCAGTTCCTTGACCGAGCCTACGTCGGTGACGATGGCGCCGGGCGCGCACTGAGGGGCGATGAGCGCGGCCAGATCGGCGAAGGTGCCGACCGGTGTGGCCAGCACGATCAGGTCGCAGTCCCGCACCGCCGCCGCCAGATCGCTGCTGGCCTCGTCCACCAGGCCCAACGCCCGCGCCTGGGCCACATGATCAGGGTTATGGTCGCCCCCGACCAGCCGGCCGGCGAGCCCGTGCCGGCGCATGGCCAGCGCCAGCGACCCGCCGATCAGCCCCATGCCGATCACCGCCACGCGCCGAAACAACGGGGGATTCGCCACCAGGGGCCCGGTCCGGGGCGCGTCACCGTTGCCGGGACTCGAGTCCCGGCCACTCGAGGGCGCCTGGGTTGGGTCCCCGACATCGGGGGCGATGTCGGGACATTCGGGCCGGAGGATGGGGGAGGGCATGGTCAGGGCGTCTCGTACCGCACAGCCTTGCGGCCGTCGGGTCCCAACGCCAGCGGCACCGCGTAGCCGCCCATGGTGTTGGTGCGGATCGGCAGCGGCGCCATCCGGTCGGCGCAGGCGATCAGACGGCGATCGCCGGTGCCGACGAAGCCTGCGATTTCCACCAGATGCACCGGCCCGGCGCCCGCCCGGCCCAGCCAACTGCAAAAGCTGATGGGCGGCAACCCCACCGTTTCCAGGACGTCCTTCAGGCGGCCCCGGCTGACATCTTCGCCCAACTCGATGCGGATCAGCGAGCGGTCGGCATAATACGACTCCGTGCCGAACGCCGTGGGCTCGTGGGCGATCAGCGCGATGGCCAGGGCGTCCCGATCCTCGCCGCGCCCGTTGCCGCGGCTGAAATAGGGCAGGCGAGCCACCACATGGGGCGTCCGGTCGTCATCGCCATTGATGAAACGCCACCAGGGGTCGGTATCGTCCTCGGCCGGGAACGGCACCACGCCGACCCCGGCGGTGCCTTCGGCCACCGCCCGCACCGCCGCCACCGGCGAATTGACCACGGTCATCGGGGTCTGACTGCCGAAATGGTCGCGCGCCACGTCCCAGAACCCGCGCCGCTCCTCGGGGGCATACACCGCCACCCCGAATCGGCCCTGGAGTTGGGTCAGGCCTGAAATCAGCTCCCGCCACATGCGCAGGATCACCGCGACCGGCAAGTCGCCTTGGTGTCGGGCCAGCAACCGGCGCAAGATCACCGCTTCCCGGGCCGGCCGCAGCATGGGATACCCGGCACCTTTCAGGGCGACGACCTCCTTCACCACTTCGGCACGCGCCATCAACAGGTCGTGGAGCGCATCGTCGATGCGGTCGATCCGGGAGCGCAGGTCCTCGAGGGACGGAAGGGGCATGGTCATGGCGGTGCGAACCGATGCGGATGAAGCCGCCTAGTAGTAGTCCGCACGCCGGCTAAAATCAAAGAAAACGTTGACACCTCCAAGGCTTGGTTCATAGCTATGGGGCTTGTGACATTAACCCTCGGCACGACCCCTATGGCCACAGAGCCGTTCGCCCCCGAGTCCGTCGCCGATCACGGACATCTGCCCCGCATCCGGCTGGCCGTCAGCCGACCGATGCCGCTCGATTGCGGCGTCATGTTGAGTGACTTTCCGGTGGCGTACCAGACTTACGGCACCCTGAATGCCGACCGTTCCAACGCCATTCTGCTGTGCCATGCGCTGACCGGCGACCAGTATGTCATCGGCGGCAACCCGGTGACGGGCAAGCCGGGGTGGTGGGAGATCATGGTCGGGCCAGGCCGGCCCATCGACACCGACCGCTTTTTCGTGATCTGCTCCAATGTCCTGGGCGGTTGCATGGGCACCGTCGGCCCGATGGACCCGGACCCCGCCACCGGCCGTCCCTATGGCATCAATTTTCCGGTCATCACCATCGGCGACATGGTGCGTGCCCAGAAGCTGCTGGTCGAGTCCCTGGGCATCGAGCAGTTGTTTTGCGTCATCGGCGGCTCCATGGGTGGCATGCAGGTGCTGCAATGGGCCTCGAGCTACCCCGAGGCGGTGTTCGCCGCGGTCCCCATCGCCACCGCGCCCCGCCATTCCGCCCAGAACATCGCGTTCGGGGAGGTGGGCCGGCAGGCGATCATGGCCGACCCGGAATGGTGCGGCGGCGCCTATCTGCTGTCCGGCCGGCGGCCCGAGGCCGGACTGGCGGTGGCGCGCATGGCCGCGCACATCACCTATCTGTCCGAGACCGCGCTGCACCGCAAGTTCGGCCGGAACCTCCAGGATCGCCCCGCCTTTACCTACGGTTTCGACGCCGACTTTCAGGTCGAAAGCTATCTGCGCTACCAGGGCAGCGCCTTCGTCGATCGTTTCGACGCCAACTCGTATCTGTACATCACCCGGGCGATGGATTATTTCGACCTGGCGGCCGAGCATGGCGGTGTGTTGCCGCGGGCCTTTCTCCATGACGGTCGGGCCACGCCGGTGCGCTTCTGCGTGATCAGCTTCTCCAGCGACTGGCTGTTCCCGACCACCGTATCCCGCGAGATCGTCCACGGCCTCAATGCCGTTGCGGCCAATGTCAGTTTCGTTGAAGTGACCACCGACAAGGGCCATGATGCCTTCCTGCTTGACGAACCGGAGTTGCATCAGGTGATGCACGGCTTTCTTGACGGGTGCGCCGCGCACCGGGGCTTGCCCCGGCGGCGATGGGCGCCCCGATGATCGGGCGGCTGGACCCCACCGGGCCGTCGGCCGCCGTTCCGCACCGACCGCCCCACCGCAGCGACCCGCCGATCCGCACCGACCTTAAGCTGATCGCCGACATGATCGAGCCGGGGGCGCGGGTGCTGGATGTCGGCTGCGGCGACGGTACCCTGCTGGCCTATCTGGTCCACACCAAGGGCGTGGACGGCCGCGGCCTCGAGTTGTCCATGGACGGCGTGAAGTTTTGCGTCAATCACGGCCTGTCGGTGATTCAGGGGGATGCCGACACCGACCTTAAGGACTATCCCAGCGACGCCTTCGATTATGTCATTCTGAGCCAGACACTTCAGGCCATGCGGGCGCCGCGCGAGGTGCTGCTGGATCTGGTGCGGATCGGCCGGCGCGCCGTGGTCTCGCTGCCCAACTTCGGCAATTGGCGCATCCGGCTGTGGCTGCTGGCCATGGGACGGATGCCGATCACCCAGCGGTTGGGCTATCAGTGGTGGAACACCCCCAATATCCACCTTTGCACCATCACCGACTTTGTGACGCTGTGCCGGGAAGTCGGCATCCGCATCGAAGATACCGTGATCCTCGACCGCTCGGACCGCATCCGCGGCCATGGCGCCGGCGCCTTGTCCAACCTGATCGCGGAACAGGCGGTGTTCTTGTTGCGGCGCTGTTGATCGGCCCGACCCGGGATTTTGCTCAGGCGTCGGGCTGATGGCGCCGGGCCTGGGCCGCGCCGCCGGGGACCGGCAGGATCAGGCGGCGGGTTTCCCGGGTGGTGGCGCGGCGGCTCACCCCGGCGAACAGTTGTTTGCTCGCCTCGATCATCGTCACGCCGGCCAAGGCCTTGAACCAGCGGACGCCGATCTGTTCCCAGGCCGGCGCCCAGGCCAGGGCGAAGCGCGAGCGCAGCGGCGGAATGAACAGGGCGTGGGCGGTGCGTTCCGGCACGAACAGCGTGTCGCGCAACACCTGTTTCAATTGGCTGACCGAATAGGGGTAGCCATGGCCGAACGGCGTCCATTCCGCCCGAGCCCACAAGCCCCGACGGTTGGGGACCACCGCCAGCAGCCGTCCGCCGCCCGCCAGCACGCGCCAGATTTCCCGCAGCATCGGCCGCAACTGCTCGGTGCCTTCCAGGCCGTGAATCAGCAGCACCCGGTCCACCGACAGGTCGGCCAGGGGCAATTCGGTCTCGTCGGTCAGCGCCACCAGCCCCGGTCCTTCGGTCGGCCAGTAGCTGACCCCCAGCGCCGCCGGCATCAGCGCGAACACCCGGTCGGCCTCGTCGCGGTAGGGCCGCAGATACGGGCTGGCATAGCCGATGCCGGCTATGGTCAGGCCGTTGCCGTTTGGCCATACCTCCCGCAGCCGGCGCCGAATCAGCCGTCTTGCGACCTGCCCCAGGCTGGTTTGGTAGAATTCGCGAAGGGCGACGATGTCGGTATACATGCGGGCGCGGCGACTCCCTGGAGATGGGGTCCGGGGGGGAGGGATCGGGTCCGGGCGTCCCCGGCCATAGGATCCGACACGGCCGGAAAATCAAGCCAATCCGGCGGGGCCGGGCGGGAAAAACGGTCCGGACCCCCGCACGCCGGCCGTGGCGGTGATCACCCGTCTGGGGGATGTCCTGAACCCGGCCGATGTGTCATGATCGGGACACGCCGGTATGAACCGCAAGACTCCGGCCCGGGCTTCAGAAACGGGCAGGGGGGGCTTCAACCACGCTCCGGACCGGGCGTCCGGGTCTGTCACGGAGATCGTGCCGTCATGGAACTGCTGATCGTCCCCGCGCTCAAGGACAATTACGTCTACGCCCTGCGCGATCCCGAGAGCGATGTCGTGGCCGTGGTCGACCCGGCCGAGGCCGGGCCGGTGATTCGGGAGATCGAAGGCCGCGGCTGGCGGGTCGGGGCCGTCTTCAATACCCACCACCACGACGATCATATCGCCGGTGATCTCCAGATCAAGAGCCGCTACCGCTGCCCGGTCATCGGCCCCCTGTCGGAAACCGGCCGCATTGCCGAGATCACGCACGGCGTCGAACCCGGCGGCCAGTATCAGTTCGGAAGCGAAATGGTTCAGGTGATCGGCACCCCCGGTCACACCCGGGGCCATCTGGCCTTTCATTTTCCCAAAGCCGGGGTGGTGTTCTGCGGTGATACCCTGTTTTCTCTGGGCTGCGGCCGGCTGTTCGAAGGGACGCCGGAGCAGATGTGGGAGTCGTTGTGCCGGTTGCGGGCGCTGCCCGCCGACACCCAGGTTTGTTGCGCTCACGAATACACCCTGGCAAATGCTCGCTTTGCCCTGAGCGTCGAGCCTGACAACCCGGCGCTGCGGGCGCGGGTCGAGCAAGCCCGGGGCCAGCGCGACCAAGGCCTGCCGACCATCCCCACCACCATTGCCCAGGAACGCGCGACCAACCCGTTCCTGCGGGCCGACGAGCCGTCGGTGGCCCGGACCCTGTACATGGACGGGGCGGCGCCGGCCCTGGTGTTCGGTGAATTACGACGTCGCAAGGATCGTTTCTGAGCCGTATCGATTACCAGGCGGGATCGCCGATCAGGGCGTGACGCCGCCCCGCCAAGACCAAATCCACCAAGACCGAGAAGGAACGCACGGTGATGAAGCTTTATTACAGCCTGGCCTCGCCTTATGTCCGCAAGGTTCGGATGGCCGCCCTGGAACTGGGGCTGGCCGATCGCCTGGATCTGGTTCTGACCGATGCCTGGACCGTGTCCGAGGGTCTGCCCGACGACAATCCGCTGTGCAAGGTCCCGACGCTGATTCTGGACGACGGCACGTCGCTGTTCGACAGCCCGGTGATTTGCGAGTATCTGGACAGCCTGGCCAACGGTTCGTTGTTTCCGCCCGCCGGTCCCGGGCGTTGGCGGGCGTTGCGGCTTCAGGCGCTGGGCGATGGTCTGTGCGACACGGCGGTGATTCTTCGTTTGGAGTTGTTGCGGCCGGAACCGATCCGCTCGCTCGTCACCATGGACCGGCAGAGGCGGGCGATCGCCCGGACCTTGACGGTGCTGGAGCGCGAAGTCGAAGACCTTTCCGGACCCGTAACGATCGGCACCCTGGCTGTGGCGGCAGGGTTGGGCTATCTCGACCTCCGCTTTGACGACCTTCAATGGCGCGCTGCCGCGCCGCGGCTGGCGGCTTGGTTCGCCGAGATCAGCCGTCGCCCCAGTGTCCAGACAACCCGGCCGCCGGCGTCATGACCGGCGCCCTGACCGCCGCCGACATCATGACGCGACTCGGGATGCGTCCGCATCCCGAGGGCGGATACTATGTCGAGACCTACCGTCACCCGGGCGCCCATGGCGGCCGGGGCGCCTGTACCGCCATCTATTTCCTGTTGCCTGCGGGTCAGCGGTCCCACTGGCATCGGATTGATGCCGTGGAAATCTGGCACTGGTACGCTGGCGGGCCGCTGGCCCTGACCGTGGCCGAACCCGGACGACCCGTTCACCCTGTGACGCTGGGCAACGACCTGATGGCGGGGCAGAAGCCCCAGGCGGTGGTGCCGCCGGGGGCCTGGCAGACCGCGGAGTCGCTGGGCCATTGGACCCTGGTCGGGTGTACGGTGGCCCCGGCGTTCGAGTTCGCCAGCTTTGAACTGGCGCCGTTGGGGTGGCAACCGCCGGACTGAGGCCAGGTCGCGATGCCGGCGCCCGAGCTTGAGGCCGCCTACCGGTTCAGGGCGGTCCCGAGGTGACAGGATACGGCGTGGAGGGCTTCGCCATGACTTGGCGCCTGGGCAATGATGCCGTTCAGGATGTCTCGGGGAATCGGCTTTTCGAAAATCAGTTCAATGTATCCTTCGGTTTCCGGCGCCCCTTCCAGCTCCCAGAAGTCTTTGGTTTTGTAGCCGTTATAGGTCAGGCCCTTGGCGACATAGTCGAGCATGGTTGCCAGCAAGGCGTCGGTTAAATTACCCTGGCGCATGGCATTGTGGAATTCATCCCGCTGTTCGTGGGAAACGACGCAGCGGTAGAGCAGGCGGGCCACCGTATCGGCAAGCAGAAAGATGCTGTTGCGGGTATCACGGAGCACCGCGATCCCCTTCTTCGCGCCATATTTACACCGCTCTCTGGCGGCACTGACGTCGGCAAAGGCATAACTGACCATGCTATCGGCGATTGTGAAGAAGGCGATGGTGTCGATATTGTCCTGAAGCAGCGCCGCCCGCGCCTGGATGACCGTGTCATCACCATCCGCAGCCGTCCGTTTGACCGCTTCTCCCCGTTCCAACTCCCGAATCCCGATGATTTGGGTGATGTGGTCTCTCAGAATCTTGTTTTGCGGCAGACCTGCGGCATCCAGCAGCGCGTTGAACCCCTTGTCGGTCCGAAGTGGCCGCAAGACCTGTTCGACGCGCCGGTAATACAGGAAGCCGTGCTCCCGGTCCTGATGACGGCGTCGGACCTTGTCCATCTCGGCGTCGGCATAGGCCAGCGCCCGGTGCGCCGCGGGGTCGGTCTCGGCATCGGCCAGCGCGGTGACCACCGCGCGAAAGTCGATGCCGTTATTGTTGCAGTGTTCCCGAACGTAATACAGCCGATAGAGACCATCGATTGCCCCCAAATGGGTCTCGTACATGATCTCGGTCTTCATAATCTGGTTAATACCGCTAATGAAGTCTCGTTCGCCCTGCTGTCGCAGGTAGCGGATACTATAGTGATGGGCGCGCTTGTCGCGCTGAAACAGTACGTCTTCGCCCCCCATCTTTTGCACGACCCATTTCCTGCCGCCGACCTCGACGATTTCAAAGCGCGCGTTGGCTTCTGCCAACAGTTTGAACGGGCCCAGCAGGGTCTCGAAGGCCGGCACCGTCATCAGGGGCTTGTAGACCGGCATCGGCCGAATCATGGTTTCACGGATTTCACGCCCGTCTTTGCGGGATAGCTTGATGGTGGTGGTGCGGGGACACAAGGTCCGCTTGTGCAGGCCGGATTTCTTGGAATGCCGGGCCGAACGGGCAAAGCAGGCGACAAAGTATTCCAGATAATTCTTGACCGCTTGGTCGAGATCTTCCAGCCGGGCATGCCGGCCCAGGGCGTAATTCAAGGCGCCGGGCTCGCACTCGAACGGAATGTTGCGCCATTTCAGATTGGAAAAATACTCCGAGAGGCCAAACAATTCATTCAACCGGCCGAGCAAGGCCTGGCGCTCGTCCTCTCGGGTCAGCGCCGGAAACGCCGCGGCGATATCGAACACCGCGCCCCACCACGTGTTCAGCGCCTGCTCGGCGACGGCAAAGACATCTTTGCCATACAGTGACCAAACGTCCGGGGCGGCGGTGAAGCGAATCTGCGGGGTGAGATGGTTGCCGCCGAAGGACCGGAGATCCGAGATGATTTCGACGTTGATCTTGATATCCTCGGGAATATTCCGGCTTTCGCGCAGCGCGGTCTTGATTTGTTGTTCAAGACCCTGTTGCCGCAACCGCGCCAGCAACGCTCCGGAGAAAATCTCGGCCGCCGGCGACAGCGTCACGTCCCGCTTGTGCCGTTCCCACCAGGCCAGCTTCCGGACATAGGTGGTGACGTGCCGGCAGAACAGGCCCTTGCGCTCCAGCAGGGTCAAGCCGTCGTTCTTCTTTTTCGCGATGGTTTGCAGCGAGGGCACCGGATACAGGTAATCGCTTTCGCTGGATTTCAGGAAATCGAGGACGCTGATGACGGCCGGCGTCGTCCCGAAGGGATTGCGGATATCCCGCTTGGATAATTTGGCCAGAATACGACTGAAATCGGAATCCACGTCGGGACTCGCCAGTTCTTGGGCCAGATGACGGATTCTGGCGACAAACGGACCGTGTCCTTTGGGAACATCGCTCTTGGGCAGGTTGGCGCCAAGATGGAGGAAATTTTCGGTGGCCACGTCGCACAAAAAGTCTTGCACCAACTCGCCGTCAAGCCGTCGGCGCCGCAATCGGGCAAAATCATCCTGGGTGATCAGGTGCTGGTCACCGCTCTTGGGCAAGGATTTAATATAAGATTCGTTCAGTTTTTCCAGGAGATGGGCATGCCAGGACGCGGTGGTGGCGCCGCCAAGTTCACCACCGTTAATAAATACGACAACATCTTCGAAAATATGGCCATAAACATGGCGGCAGACCCGCAAGGCACTGTCCAACAGCAGGTTGCTTTCCAGCCATGATTTTTCCGACATTTCAGAAAAAGCACTATTGACGGCGTTGGCCAGCATGAACATGACCAGCCAGCCGTAATAATCGGTCTTTTCGACCATCCGCAGTCCGGGCGACGCGCCATGGACGCCCTGGATGATGGCCCGAATGCGGGCGATATCGGCCAGGATGTCGCCGTAGGCATCCTCGGAGATTTCGGTCCCGGGCTTGGTATTCAGGAAATACAAGGCGGTCAGGAGTTGCGTGGTAATCTTGGTGTCAACCGTCTCGTTGCGACCCAGCATGTTGACGGCATCCTGGCGCATGGCAAGGGCCAGTTCGACCGCGGTTCGGGTTTCCGGAAATAAATCGGCGACGTCGGCGATGTCTTTCAGTTCCTGGAGAAAGAACTCCCACATCTGCGAAGTGTGCCCGAGAATCGGGCTCTCCATCAACTTATGGGTTTTCCGGGCGCGATCGGGCATGGCCGCCGTCCGCATGACCTCCACGACGATTCGATCGGCAGACCGCACGGTCAACTCCATGGTTGGGGCGGCGCACTCCGGCTGGTGGATTGACCCTGGCGTCCGCGTCACGGGGCCGGTGTCGCATCATAACGGGTGGGAAAGCACCATTCAAGGTGTTGGCCGGGGTCGATACTGGCTTGGGCCTTGCTCGCCGGCGACCGAACCGCGTAATATTGCAGTGCGACCGTCGGCCGGACGCCGGGGGTTTTCTTCGTTCGACGGTGTTTTCCATGAAAGAACTTCGCTGTTTAGCCTTCAGCGAACAGGAGGTTGCTGCGGCGGTGATCGAACGGCGGCGCAAGTTGCGCGAGCTGTTGCCGGAGGGAGCCATCCAAAAGGTTTCCTATCACGTCGAGAACGGCGTCAACGTGACCATTCGGACCATGACCGGCAGCGGCAGGGAAAATGTGCTGGTGGTGCAGGAGAGCGAAGCTTCGGCCGCCCTGGTGAATTACTGCATGTCCCGGGGCATTCCCATGCCGGCGGTTTCCGAGAAATACCTCCATCTGGTCAATGAGGGGTTGACGCTGATCATTACGGTGCGCTTCAACAAGGCGCACCGGGGGGCTTACGTCGGCATCGAGGATCCGGGCGGGCCGCTGCCCGGACGGACGCGGGTGCTGTGACGCGGCCGGCATGGATCCGTCGTCTGGAGTGTTGGAGATGGGGCGCGCCGAGAGACCCGGTCAGCAACAGGGTGGGGCCGATGCGGTGCGCGCCTTTTCCATGGCCCTCGCCCACTATCAGGCGGGACGTTTCGGGGAGGCCGAAGCCTGTTGCGGTGAGGTGCTGGCGCTGGACCCGGATCACGTCGACGCCCTGCATCTGTCCGGCGTTATGGCGGGGCTGACCGGTCGGCTGAACGACGCGGTCGAACGGCTGCAACGGGCCTTGCGCGTCCGGCCGGATTCGCCGGATCTGCTGAATACCCTCGGTCAGGCGTTCAAAGAACAAGGCCAGGTTGATCGGGCCATCGGCTGTTATCGGGATGCCCTGGGCCTCCGGCCGGACTGCCCGCAAACTCTGTACAACCTGGGTACCACCTTGATGGAACAGGGGCGATTCCCGGAGGCCGTCCAGGCGTTCGAACAGGCCCTCCGCGTCCAACCCCAGTTTCCGGAAGTTCTGTACAACCTGGGCAATCTGTACCGGGCGACCGGGGCTCTGACCGAGGCGGTGGCCCGGTACACCGCAGCGGTCAGCATCAAGCCCGATTATCCCCAGGCGCTCAATAACCTGGGGACTGTGCTTCAGGAGCTGGGCAGGCTTGACGAGGCCATCGCCCGCTATACCGAAGCGGTGCGATGGCAGCCGGACGGTGCGGACGCCCTCAATAATCTGGGCACGGCGTTGAAAGACCAGGGCCGGCCGCAAGACGCGATCGGATGCTACCGGCAGGTGCTGCGTCTCGCCCCAACGCATCCCAATGCCCTCTATAACCTTGGAATTCTGGTGGCGGGGCAAGGTCAGATCGAAGCGGCGGCCACCCATTTCCGACAGGCGCTGGCGGTCAACCCCGACGCTGCGGAACTCCGCCTGGCCCTGGCGATGGACGGAACGCTGCCCCAGGTGGTCGACGGGGCAACCGGGGATGCCGCCGCGGTGGCCGCCTTTTCCCGGGCGCTGGACGACCTCGCCGCCTGGACCGCCCGCCGGCCCGCGGCCCTCGGCCGGGTCATCGGCTGGTGTCAGCCGTTCAATCTGGCCTATCGCTCCGGGAATCTCCGCGGGCTGCTGTCGCGCTACGGCGACCTGGCCTGCCGGGCGGCTTCGGCGTTCTGGCGGACGGACGCCGGCCCGGCCCGACCCCCGGACATCCGACCCCCGGACCACTCTTCGTCGGGTGCGCGCATCCGCCTGATCATCATCAGCGGCCACATCAGAAGCCACTCGGTGTGGACCGTGGTCCTGCGCGGGATCGTCGCTCATCTGGATCGCCGACGATTCGATCTGATCCTGTATCACACCTCCGGACAGGCCGACGAGGAAACCCGGTGGGCGCGGACCCAGGTCGGGTCGTTTATCCAGGGGCCGCGGCCCATGGCGGCCTGGCTGGAGCAAATCCGCCTCGACCGGCCCGATGTGCTGTTTTATCCCGAACTGGGCATGGACCCGGTGACGGGGTGTCTGGCCGCCCTGCGGCTGGCCCCGGTTCAGCTTGCCGGCTGGGGTCATCCGGTCACCACCGGGTTGCCCACCATCGATGCCTACCTGTCCGGCGCGTTACTGGAAGGGCCGGGCGCCGACGGCCACTACCGGGAACGGCTGATCCGCCTGCCCGGGACCGGCGTCTGTACCGACCCGCCGTCGGGGGCCGCCGCGCCGGTTGACGCGGTTGGGCTGGCCCTGCCGGCGGACCGGCGGATCGTGCGCTTTGCGCTGTGTCACACCCCATACAAGTTCGATCCCCGGGACGACGACCTGTATGTTCGTATCGCCAAGGCGGTTGGCCCCTGTCGGTTCTGGTTGCCGGCAGCCGCACCGAAGGATTCGCCCTGGGCCGCGGCCCAGGTGCGGAACCGGTTGGCGACGGCCTTCCGCGCCGCGGGCTTGGACCCGGATGCGTTGATCACCGTGTTTCCCTGGCTTTCGCGCGCGCAGTTTCTGGGATTCCTTGACGAGATGGATGTCTATCTCGATTGTCCGGCCTTTTCCGGCTACACCACGGCGTGGCAAGCCGTCCACCGGGGCCTGCCGGTGGTGACGTTGGAAGGGACCTTTCTGCGCCAGCGACTGGCCGCGGGGTTGCTCCGGCAGATCGGTCAGACCGGTTCCCTTGCCACCACCCGAGAGGCGTACATTGCTCATGCCCTTCGGCTGGCGGAAGAAGGTCGCGATCCTCAACGACGCGAGGCGATCCGCGCGACCTGGCGCGCCGCCGCCCGGCAAGCGGATGGTCAGGTCGAGGTGATTCGCGCGTTGGAGCGATCGATCCTGGCATTGGTCGGGAACCCGGCGACGGGGTGGCGTGGCTGGTGGCGACGCCGGTCGGCCCGACTCGGTTTTTAGGTTTAGGAACGTTTCCGGTTTAGCATCCCTTCTCCGGCCCCCGGCCGGGACGACGGGCGGGCCGATCAGCGAAGGGTTTCGTTGTGGACGACCATTTCCACCGCCAGTTCCGCGGCGGCCAAGTCTTCGACGGCGACCCCCGCCGACTTGAACAGGGTGATCTGGTCGTAATAGCGCCGGCCGCCCCGATCGCCACGGGTCAGTTCGAACAGATCGGCGGCAACGTCATCGGGCGTCAGAAGGCCGGTCGCCAAGGGATGTGCCAGGTCGCCCGCCTGCCAACAGGCGCCGTCCCGGGAATCCACGAAGAGTCGACTGCGCCGGATCACGTCGTCGTCGGCCTCCCGCATTTCGGGCGTCAGGCTTCCCACCAGATCCACATGGGTTCCCGGCATCAGCCAGGCGCCCTGGAGCACCGGTTCGGTGGCGGCGGTGGCGCACGAGACCACATGAGCCCCGGCCACCGCCCCCTTCAGGTCCGTGGTGGCCGTCACCCGAAAGGCACCGCGCCGGAAACGCGCGGCGATCTTTTCGGCCTTGGTCCGGTCGCGTCCCCACACCAGCACCTCGCGCAGCGGCAGGACCACCGCATAGGCCTCGATCAGGTGCGGCACCAGGGCGCCGGTCCCGACCATCAGCAGCCGTTCGGCGTCCGGCCGGGCGACATAGCTGGCGGCCAGCGCCGAGGCCGCAGCGGTACGATAGGTGGTGAGTGCCCGGCCATCGAGCACCGCCTGCAACACCCCGGTGGTGCCGTCGTGCAGCAGATAACTGGCATGGTCCGCGGGAAGATGGCGCTTGAGGTTATCGGGGAAGGTGGTCGCGACGCTGACGCCGATGCGGCGGCCGGTCTGCCAGGCCGGATTGAGCGCGAGTGCCGCGTCGTGGGTCCCGTAGGTGGGAATGACGTAGCGGGGACCGGGCGGCGCCGAACAGCCGGCCCGAAACGCCTGACGCAGGCGCTCGATCAGCATCCGGTAATGCAGGACGGTCCGTAACTCGCCGGCGGTGATCAGGTGCATCGTGTCGCCGTTTCCGGATCAGTCGACGTTGATCCGCTCCCGAAGCTGTTTGCCGGTCTTAAAGAACGGAATATACTTTTCGGTCACGGTCACCGCTTCCCCGGTTCGCGGGTTGCGGCCGGTGCGGGCGTCGCGACGCTTGATCGAGAACGCCCCAAAGCCACGCAATTCAACGCGATCGCCCCGCGCCAGCGCCTCGGTGATTTCGTCAAAAATGGTGCCGACGATTTTTTCAATATCGCGCTGGTAAAGGTGCGGATTGCGCTCCGATAACCGCAGGATCAACTCCGACTTGGTCATGGCCGTGATGGCTCCCTGCTGCAAGGCGTTCGGTAAAGTTCAGCCTGCCAAAAGGGCGCAGCGCCGTCAAGGATAACCCTTTATGCCGTAAACCTTTTTTCGGCATAGGGCGGGGTCCCGGGGGTTCGGGCGAAGGTGGCCGGGTGTTCACGCGGGACCCCACCATTCCGCGATCATCTCTTGGATCCCCGAGGATTCGCTCTTAAGATCCGACGTGGGACTGGTATCGCTTCCGCGATCGCCAGGCTGCATGGGAACGCGAAATACGCGCGATCGGGGATGATGACCGTCGAGGAGTTGGGACTAGATGATTAGAGCCAGCACCTTCGAAATTATTGTTGAGATTTCAGGTAAACCCGAGATCGAAGGCATCTATCAGGATGAAAAAATCGCCCTCGATCGGGCCTTGGACTTGTTAAAGCTGGCAAGATATACTGCGGTTCGGGTTTATCGAGTTGGTTCCAATGACAGCCATAAGCTCATATTCGAAAAATTACATACAGGCGGAGGTGGGTCCGTCTCGAAGATCGCATCAATTGATCACGCTTACGTCTGTAGCACCGTATATGATGTCTACAGTTTTGATAGCCGGCTGACCTTACTTCATTTGCTGCGCAGTTATTTTGATCAGCAACTTATTCTTCCCCTGGAGTTGCTGCATAATACCATGGCTCTGCGATATTTGGAGCGGGATAGTCTTCTGTTCAGCCAAGCCGGGCACCGTCTGGCGGCGTTGCAGGGCCAGCAGCTCAAGATCAAGCCGACCGAGCGGCACGACGTGCTCAGCCGGCTGTTCCGGGAAGTCCTGGATTTATCCAAGACACCCGACCGGTTGACGCCCTACGCCGAAGAGCTGAGGGTTCAGGGACTGACCGGTGTGATTGCCCGGATCATCGCGGATTTGCCGGACCCTGAACAGAGCCGCGCCATCACCTTTGTGATGGCGCGTTATCTGCATGAGGCGCGCGACTGGGCGCTCAAGCTTGATGCGGTCTGCGACCTGTTCGACCATGATCAGAGCCCGGCCGCCGCCGCCTGGATTGATGAAGTTCTGGCCGAAATCATTGATGGCAATGCCGCCGTCAAGGCCGTGTTGGGGTATGCTCCGGACCTTGCCACCGCGCTTATGGCGTTGGTCGCCGTTCTTGACGGCGCCTGGGACGATCGCTTGCCGGGCACCCGGTCCTTGCAGAGGCTCAACGACATCCTGGCCCGCCAATCCGCGCCGCGCGTGCGGGCGGCGTTGCTCCATCGCGTTTCCACGGCGCTGGCCGGTCAGGCGCCGCTGACCAAGGGCGATCGGGCCAGCAACGGCGCGGCGCTGCGGCAACTGGTGCCGAAGCTCCGACAGTTCGGCGGCTTCATGGGCGGGGTGGCCATGAGCGCCGCGTTGACCCGTCGGGCCAAGGTTGATTTCAGCAAACGCCACGAAGATCTCACCTTTGAGGAAACACTCACCGCCCTTTGCGACTTTTTTCCTATGCCTGCGGGCAAAATCGGCTATTTGCTCGACCTGCTGCCCTCGGAAATGGGGCGCAAGAAGGCGACTTACATTACCCGGCTGATTGCCGATCTGTTCTCTGAATTGCGTGGCATCCATGATTTCGCCCCGAACATGGACGGCAGTTGGTCCCAGACCATGGTTCGCGAAGACTTCCGGCGTCGTCTGTATCAGGCCGGTATTCCCCGACGGCTGGCCGACGGTCTGTTGGAAAAGCTGGAGCTGATGCAGGACTGTGGGAGTCCGCCCGTGGCCAGAAGTTTGCCGGTGACCGGCAGTCTGCCGGGACCGGTGTCGACCCGGACCGGCGATATCGGGAAGTTAGTGCTGACCTACCGGGGAATTCGCCATGTGGTGGCGGCCAGCGAGACGCCCTTTACCATCGGCCGTAGCCCTGACTGTCGGCTGACCGTTGATTGGGTTACCGCTTCGCGCGCCCACGCCGTGGTGCAGGTGGAGGGCAATGACTTCATCCTGCTTGATCAGAGCAAGAATGGAACCTTCGTCCGGGGGCATGATCGCAAGATCATCGCGCTCGCGAAAAACTCGACGGTGCTGTCAGGCCAGGGAACCATCACCATCGGCCTCATCGGCGACGGGCCCGATGCTGCCGAAAGCGCCGTCATCGGCTATCAGCGCGTGACCGCGTCTTGACAATCGAGCAAGGGAAAATTGATACTATACAATCGTTTGAAATGGTCGTCGGGCGCTTGCAGGCGGTCACCTGGCGGCTCTCTAAAGGCGGCCGTCGTGAAAGGTGATCGTAGAATGATAAACCCGACGATCCTGGACCCGACGATCATGGCGCTGTGCGGCTAACGACTGAATGCGGCTGAATGTCCCAGGACGATCCCCAATCATCGGTTCGGCAAGACCTCCACCTGATCCGGAACGGTTTGGACCGGTTGGAGCAGGGCCTGGGTTTTTTTGATGGCGACCGGATGCTGGTGCATGGCAATCAGGCCTTTGGCGCCCTGCTGGGGATGGCCCCGGGGGTGACCGGTGTCCGCTTCGACGACCTGTTTCTGCGCGAGGCGGATGGACGGCTGTTGGTGCCGGCCAGCGGTTGGCGGCCGGTTGGGATCAGGGAATACCCGGCCGGAGACGGCGGCGCGGTGGTGGTGGTCACCAACCTCGCCCCGTCCAGGAACAGCCCGGTTGAAGACCCGCTCCATCAGGCTCACGACGCTTTGCGCCTTGCCCATGACGCTTTGCGGTGCGCTCATGACGAGCTGGAACAGCGGGTCCAGGAGCGAACCCGGGAATTGCGCGCAGAAATTGCAGAACGACAGCGGGTCGAGGCCACACTGCGCAAGCTGTCCATGGCGGTGGAGCAGAGCCCGGCCTCGGTGCTGATCACCGACGCCGTCGGCGTCATCGAGTACGCCAATCCCAAGTTTCTTCAGGTCACCGGCTATACCGCCGACGAGGTGCGGGGCCGCAATCCCCGCTTCCTGCGCACCGGCTACACCAGCCGGGAGGAGTATCAGGAGCTGTGGAACACCATTCTCTCGGGCCGGGTCTGGCAAGGGGAATTCCACAATCTGCGCAAGGATGGCACCAGTTACTGGGAATTCGCCTCGATTTCACCCATCACCGCGTCGTCCGGGATCATCACCCACTTTGTGGCGGTGAAAGAGGACATCACCGCCCGCAAGGGCTATGAGGAGCGATTGCTGCGTCAGGCGCATTACGACCAGTTGACCGGTTTGCCCAACCGGTTGCTGGCGCTTGATCGCCTGACCCAGGCGCTGGCCCGCATGCGGCGCGAGAACACCCTGGTTGCGGTCCTGTTCATCGACCTGGATCAGTTCAAGAGCGTGAATGACACCCTGGGCCACCATGCCGGCGATCAATTGCTGCGGGAGACCGCCCGGCGTCTGGAAGGCTGCGTGCGGGACGAAGACTCGGTTGCCCGGTTCGGGGGGGACGAATTCATCATCATGCTCACTGACCTTCGCTCCCCACTGCAATCGGAGGTGGTGATCGAAAAGGTTCTGGCCGCCCTCGCCGAGCCGTTCCACCTCGAAGGGCAAGAGGTCTTCAGTTCGGCGAGCATCGGCATCACCGTGGCGCCGCTCGACGGCAGCGATCCCCATGTCCTGATGCGCAACGCCGACGTGGCCATGTATCAGGCCAAGGCCGACGGCCGCAGCACTTCGCGCTTTTTCACCCGGCAGCTGAACGAAAAGGCGCGGGTGCGGATGTCCATGGATACCCGACTCCGGCGAGCCCTCGAACACGATGAGTTTCATCTGTGTTACCAGCCGTTGATGGCGGTTGGCTCGGGCCAGATCGTCGGGGCCGAGGCGCTGCTGCGCTGGACCAACCGCGACCTCGGCGAGGTTCAACCGGTGCAGTTCATCCCGCTGGCGGAAGAAAGCGGGCTGATCGTGCCGATCGGCGAATGGGTGCTGCACCAGGCCTGTCGGGAAATGCGCGGTTGGCTGGACAGCGGCCTGACGCTGACGCACATCGCGGTCAATGTTTCGAGCCGCCAGTTCCGGGCCGGTGATCTGGCCGGGATCGTCGCCACGGCCCTGGATGATAACGGACTGTCGTGTGATCAACTGCATCTCGAGATCACCGAAAGCTTACTGCTCGAGGATGTGCCGCGAGTGGTCAACATTCTGCGCCAATTGGTGGATATGGGGGTTTGCCTGTCGGTAGACGACTTCGGGACCGGCTATTCCTCGCTCAGTTATCTGCGCCGGTTCGCGCTGAAAACGCTCAAGATCGATCGCTCGTTCATTCGTGATGTGACCACCAACGCCGATGCCGGGGCGCTGACCGAGGCCATCGTGGCCATGGCGCACCGGCTGGGGCTGCTGGTGGTGGCCGAAGGCGTCGAAAGCGCCGATCAACTGGCGTTTCTGGAGGCGTGCGGCTGTGACCTGGCGCAGGGCTTCCTGTTGGGGCGGCCGGTCCCGGGCAAGGCGTTTGCGACCAATCTGCGACGGAAGGACTGCGACCGGAGGGCATAACGGGCGACAGATGAAGGGGGCAGAGTCCACAAAGTCGTTTTGGTGCCAATGCAGTCCCCTATCCCAGCGCCGTTGGGGCAGAGCCCCTTAAAGGTTGAGCCGAGCCATGCCCCTGCTGATTCCTGACGCCCCCGCCGTGGTGGCCGGTCCACGACAGTTCGTTCTGGTCAGTCCCGACGGCGAGGTCGAGACGCTGGACGTCGTGGCGGCCCGCCATCGGCTCGCCGGTTTGCCCGTGGTGGTTTGCCACGCTCCCAACTTCGCGCGCCGCCTGGGCACGGACCGGTTCGAGGCGTTCGATGTTCTTGAACTGTTTGCTTTCATTTGTCCCGCTCAATTCTGTCTGCCGACTCCGCGCGGCCTGGCCGGCGTCTTTGGTCTGCCGGCCCCCTCGGACCCGACCGCAGCGGCGGTGACGTTGCTGCGGGTCGTGGAAAAACTGCTCGGGCGTCTCGCTGGCCCCCGGGGCGACGAGCGCACGGATCCGGTGGCCCTGGCCTGGACGCTGGGCATTGCCGGCTGGCGCTGGGCGCCGGCGGTGCTCTCGGCCTTGGCGGCGCCCGGCGGCCCCAGTCAGAAGGTTGCCGATGCCGGGCTGGCGGTGTGGCGCCGGCTGCCCGAATGGGCCATCGAGGCCCCCGAACCGGCGCCGGCCCAACGGGCATTGGAGCCGGGGGAAGCCCGGCGGCGGCTGGCCGAACTGGTGGCGGCGCCCCGGCGGGGCGGCCTCGGGTCGGGGGGCGGTCGCCCGGCCGAAGCCCGACCCCAGCAATCGGACTATGCCGATGCGCTGTCCAATGCCTTCGTGCCGCGAACCGAGGCCGGCGCGCCCAATCTGGTCCTGGCCGAGGCCGGCACCGGGGTCGGCAAAACCCTTGGCTATCTGGCGCCGGCCAGCCTGTGGGCCGAGAAGAATCGGGGCACGGTGTGGATCTCCACCTATACCCGCAATCTTCAGCACCAGATTGACGCCGAACTCGACCGGCTTTACCCCGACCCGCAGGTCAAGGCGCGCCGGGTGGTGCTGCGCAAGGGGCGCGAAAATTATCTTTGTCTGCTGAATTATGAGGAGGCGATCCGCTCCAGCGGCCTGGACCCGCGCTTCCGGATTGCGCTTGGCCTGCTGGCGCGCTGGATCGCCGCCACCCGGGACGGTGATCTTCAGGGCTCTGATTTTCCCGGCTGGCTGGTGGATGTGCTGGGGCGTGCCGCCACCCTGGGGCTGGCCGACCGCCGCGGCGAGTGCATCTATTCCGGTTGCGAGCACTACAACCGGTGTTTCATCGAAAAGAGCATCCGCCGTGCCCGTCGCGCCGACATTGTGATCGCCAACCATGCGCTGGTGATGATCCAGGCGGCCCAGGGCGGCGGCGAGGACAGCGGGTTGCCCACCCGCTATGTCTTCGACGAGGGCCATCATGTTTTCGAGGCTGCCGACGGTGCCTTCTCGGCCCATCTCACCGGCCTTGAGACGCGGGAGCTGCGGCGCTGGCTGCTCGGCGATGTCGACGGCCGGAGCGGCGGTGGCAGCGGCAGCCGGGCGCGCGGTTTACGCCGCCGGTTGGACGAGCTGGTGGCCGACGACGACGAGGCGGCCCGGTCCCTGGACGAGGTGTTGCAGGCGGCCCGGACGCTGCCCGCCGACGGCTGGCGGCTGCGACTGACCGCCGAGACTCCCACCGGTCCCACCGAACGGTTCCTGGATCAGGTGCGCCGGCAGGTGTTGGCCCGAACCGCCGGGCACGACTCGCCCTACAGCCTCGAAGCCGAAACCAGGCCGCCTGCCGACGGGCTGGTGGCGGCGGGCGCCAGTTTGCGGGTGGCGCTCGGCGCCCTGGCGGAGCCGATCGCGGCGCTTGCCAAGGCGCTGGCGACGCGACTCGAGGACCAGGCGGCGGTGCTGGAGCCCGATCAACGGCGGCGGATCGATGCCCTGTCCCGGGGGTTGACCCGGCGGGTTCAGCAGACCCTGCACCCCTGGCAGGACATGCTGGCATCCCTGTCCGGCCCGCCCCTGACCGGCTCCGCCCTGTTCGGTCTTCCCGGGCCGAAGTTCGTCGACTGGCTGGCGCTGGAGCGCCACGAGGGACGGGAGCTTGATGTCGGGATGTTCCGGCACTTCGTCGACCCGACGCTGCCGTTCAGTCAGGCGGTCCTGGGGCCGGCCCATGGTCTGGCCATCACCTCGGCGACGCTGACCGACGGCAGCGGCGATCCCGAGCGCGACTGGCTGGCCGCCGAGTCGCGCACCGGTGCCGTGCATCTGCCGATCCCCGCCTGGCGGGTGGCGGTGCCGTCCCCCTTCGACTATTCCGCCCAGACCCGGGTGCTGGTGGTCACCGATGTGCGCAAGGACGATCTCGGCCAGGTGGCGGCGGCCTATCGCGAACTGTTCCTGGCGGCGCGCGGCGGCGCGCTGGGACTGTTCACCGCCATCACCCGGCTTCGCGCGGTCCAGGCCCGGATCGCCGAGACTCTGGAGGCGGCCGGGCTGCCGCTGTACGCCCAGCATGTGGACGGGATGGACGTGGCGACGCTGATCGACATCTTCCGGGCCGAGGAGTCCGCCTGCCTGCTGGGGACCGACGCGGTGCGTGACGGCGTCGATGTGCCCGGCCGGTCGCTGCATCTGATCGTGTTCGACCGGGTGCCGTGGCCGCGCCCGGACATTCTGCACAAGGCCCGGCGGCAGCATTTCGGCGGCCGGCGCTACGACGACATGCTGGCCCGCCTGCGTCTGAAACAGGCTTTCGGCCGTCTGATCCGCCGCGCCGACGACAAGGGCGTGTTCGTGCTGCTTGACCCGCTAATGCCGAGTCGGCTTTACGGGGCTTTTCCCGGCAAGGTCTCGATCCGGCGCGTGGGGCTCGCCGAAGCCGTTCGCATCACCGGGGACTTCCTGACCTGAGTCCGGCTCTTGCCAGGCCGCCGCCACATCGCGACACCAGAGCGGCCGGTCCAGCGGATCGCCCGCGCCCCGTCCGCCTTCGAAGGCAAAGCGGCGGAAACGTTTCAGGATCATCTCGGGGGTGGGGGCGCCCAGGAACGCCCGCCCGACCTGCTGATCGGCGGCAAACAACCGCCGGGCAAAGTCGGCCAGCCATGGGCGCAACGTCGGGCGCAGGCCCGCGGCGCCGTAGCATTCGGCCAGGGCCGAAAAGCGGTCATGGTGGCGGGTCAGCAGCGCCAGGGTCCGGTCGCGCCAGTGGTCGGCCGCGGCCTGGTCGCCGAGGCCGAAGGCGTGAATGGCCAGGGTCACCGCCGCTTCCACCGGTCGGGCCGGCGTGTCGGCGATGGCCACCACGGTGTCGACAATGGCCGGCAGCACCGGCCGTTTCAGGGCGATGGCCAGGGAGAGCGACAGCACCGCCGCCTGGGGATCGGTGCATGACACCATGGCCGCGGCGGCGCGGTCGAGTCGGGTCAGCGCCGTGCTGCGGTCGCCCAGAATCAGGGCCAACTCGCCGTAGCCGAGCCACAGAAACGGCTCGTCGGGCGCGAACTTCAGCGCCACGCGATAGGCCTTGGCGGCTCCGGCGACATCGGCCTGCCACAGGCGCAGCAGTCCGGCCAGATTGTACCAGGGCGTAAAATCCAGCGGATCGCGGTCGATGGCGGCCAGAAACGAGGCCTCGGCCAGGTCCGGGCGACAAAGCTGTTCTTGCTGATAGATTCCCAATCCGTTCCAAGGCGCGGCGAAGTCGGGCGCCAGCGCAATCGCCCGCTGAAACGCCAACGCCGCTTCGTCGTAGCGTCCCAGCCGGTCGGACAGCAAAATTCCCAATCCGTTCCACGGACGGGCGTCCGTGGGGGTCTCGGCAATGGCCCGGCGATAGGCCTCTTCGGCCTCGACCGGGCGGTTGTCGTCAAGCTGTAACCGGTTACCGAGTTCGTTCCAATCGGTCACAGCACCTCTCCTGCCTTCGGGGGTCCGGGGCGCGGCCCCCGGACCCCCTCCTGGGGCGTTGGCCCCAGACCCGGTTACGCCTGGCGTTTTCGTAACAAACCCAGCACCGTTTCCGCCGCCTGGGGAATGTTGGTGCCGGGACCGAAAATTGCCGCAACCCCAGCTTGGTACAAAGTGTCATAGTCCTGAGGCGGGATCACCCCGCCGCACACCACGAGTATGTCGTCAGCGCCAGCCTTGCGCAACTCTTCGATGAGCTGAGGCACTAAAGTCTTATGGCCGGCCGCCTGGCTGGAGACCCCGACGATGTGGACGTCGTTCTCCACCGCCTGACGGGCCGCCTCTTCCGGAGTCTGGAACAGCGGCCCGACATCCACGTCAAAGCCGATATCGGCAAAGCTGGTGGCGATGACCTTGGCGCCGCGGTCGTGGCCGTCCTGGCCCATCTTGACCACCAACAGGCGCGGCCGGCGCCCTTCGACCTCGGCAAAGGCCGCCACGTCGGCCTGGATGCGCTTGAAGCCGTCATCGCCGGCGTAAGCGGCGCCATAGACCCCGGAAACCGAGCGAATCACCGCGCTGTGACGGCCATAAACCGTCTCCAGGGCATCGGAGATTTCCCCGACCGTGGCGCGCGCCCGGGTGGCGACGATGGCCAGTTCCAGCAGATTTCCCGACTGGTCGGCGGCGGCTTTGGTCAGTGCCGCCAGCGCCGCGGTGCAGGCGTCGGTGTCGCGGCTGGCCCGGATGCGTTTCAGGCGGTCGACCTGGGCGGTCCGCACGGCGCTGTTGTCGATGTCGAGCACATCCACCGCGGCGGTATCGGCTTCGGAGACTTTGTACTTGTTAACCCCGACCACCACCTCTTCGCCGCGGTCGATGGCGGCCTGCCGGCGGGCCGCCGCCTCCTCGATCAACAATTTGGGCATGCCCGACTCGACGGCGCGGGTCATGCCGCCCAGGCCTTCGACCTTGCCGATCAGTTCGTCGGCGGCGGTGGCCAGGCTGTGGGTCAGCGCCTCCACATAATACGAGCCGCCGAGCGGATCCACCACGTGGGGGATGCCGCTTTCCTCGGCAATGATCAACTGGGTGTTGCGGGCGACCCGGGCCGAAAAGGTGGTCGGCAACCCCAGCGCCTCGTCATAGGCGTTGGTATGGAGGGATTGGGTGCCGCCCAGCACGGCGGCCATGGCCTCGATGGTGGTGCGGATGACGTTGTTGAAGGGGTCCTGCTCGGTCAGGGAGACCCCCGAGGTTTGACAATGGGTGCGCAAGGCCAGCGAGCGACTGTCCGTGGGCGCAAACAACCGCTTCATGTGCCGCGCCCACAGCAGCCGGGCGGCGCGCAGCTTGGCGATCTCCATGAAGAAATTCATGCCGATGGAGAAGAAGAACGACAGCCGGGGGGCGAATTCGTCGACGCGAAGTCCTTTGTTCTGGGCCGCCCGGACGTATTCCAGCCCGTCGGCCAGGGTAAACGCCAGTTCTTGAACCGCGGTGGCGCCCGCCTCCTGCATGTGGTAGCCGCTGATCGAGATCGAGTTGAATTTCGGCATATGGCGTGCCGTGTACTCGATGATGTCGGCGATGATCCGCATGGATGGCTCGGGCGGGTAAATATAGGTGTTCCGAACCATGAACTCTTTAAGAATATCATTCTGGATGGTGCCGGCCAACAGCTCCTGACGCACTCCCTGTTCCTCGGCCGCGACCACGTAGCCGGCCAGCACCGGCAACACCGCGCCGTTCATGGTCATCGACACGCTCATCTTGTCCAGCGGAATGCCGTCGAACAGGGTCTTCATGTCTTCGACGCTGTCGATGGCCACCCCCGCCTTGCCGACATCGCCCACCACCCGGGGGTGATCGCTGTCGTAGCCCCGATGGGTGGCGAGGTCGAAGGCCACCGAAAGACCCATCTGCCCGGCCGCCAGATTCTTGCGGTAAAAGGTGTTGGACTCCTCGGCGGTGGAGAAACCGGCATACTGGCGGATGGTCCAGGGCCGGTGGGCATACATGGTGGCGCGCGGTCCCCGGGCAAACGGCGGAAACCCGGGCAGCCCGTCCAGCTCCAGCCCTTCCAAATCAGCAGCGGTATAAAGCGGCTTGACCGTCAGGCCTTCCGGCGTCCGCCACAGTAACTGGTCAACCGAACCGCCCTTGCCAATGTCCTTACCGGCCAGCGCCGTCCAGTCGGCCAGGCTCTTTTTGGGAAAATCCGTCATCGCCGTTACCCCCCGGTCAATCTTGAGCATGCCCGTCATCGCCGGTGCCGGTCCCCGACGCGACGACGGCTGCGCACTATAAACCAAGCCGCCCTCACCCTGTGATAGTGAAATCAGGATGATCGTGTCTGCGGGTGACGGTGGCGGCGTCACCCGCAGGCGGTGCCTGAGTCCGGCCGGCGCACAACCCTGTTGATCCGTACATGCGATCGCATGTATAGCTGTTTCGCCCGAATGTTTCTGGTGGTCGACGACGGACCGGTTGTTCGGGGTGAAAATCTGGCCGGCAACCACCGGAAAACCTCATGGACGACCTTGAAAACACCAAATTTAACCCGCCGCCCGGTTTGGTGCGGATCGACAGGACGTTGACGATCAGCGGCCGGCCCCGATCGGTTCGCCTGGAACCGTCGGTTTGGCAGGCGTTGGACGAGGTCTGTCAACGTCAGCAACAGACCCCCGACGAGGTGGTGACGGCGATCGATCGCCAGCGCGGCCAGACCGGCCTGGTGACGGCGATTCGGAGTTCTCTGACCCGTTACTTTAAGGAGGCCGCCGACCGCGACCGACCGTACCGGGGCCTGTCGGAGGCCGCGGTTGGCGACCCGCCGACCCTCAGCCCGGCCATGTCCCGTGCCCTGGACAGCATCGGCCCCCCGCCCAAGCGCCCGAAGTAGCCGGCCCCGGTTCCTGTTTCGTTGTGGGCTGGTTGGCAGCTCTGTTCCGGGTGTTCCGGGAATGGCCGCACGATGGGGGCTTGGCCCGTCGCATCGGCCATGGACCAAGCTTGCCGGTCGGGACCGTGGCCCACGCCCGGGTGCCGTCGGTGATGTTGGCGTCCGCGGAGGGACTCGAACCCCCGGCCCCAAGTTTCATACCACTTCGGCTTTCGCCGCCGCCCTTCGGCGTTCGTGGTCTGGACTGTCCCTTCACCGTGGGCCGTAGCCGTTAGGTGTCGCCCATCCAGTCTCTACACCTTCCTCAATCGGGGCTTGACCCCAACAAGGCTTGGCTCGGGATTGGCAACGGGCACGTTGCGCCGTAGCGTTCCCCGACTTTGAGCGAATCCATTGCGCCGTTTCCAAACGCAACGCCCAGTTTTTACCAACAAGGAAACTTGTGCTCTATCCTGCTGAGCTACGCGGACCTTCTGCCAACCGGCTCACCCTACCGGCTTCCGGCCGGGTTGGCAACCCCAGCGAACAGGGACAGCCTTCATCGGTCACGCCGGCAGGTCGAGCCAGGAGCGGATGCAGCGTTCCACCACCCGGGCCAGGAAGCTGATCAGCTCGGTGCTGTGGCCCTGCTGGAACAGGGCCGACTCGCGGCTGCCGAAGGCGAGCATGCCGGGAGGGGCGTCACCGCTGATATGGAGGCGAATCAGCGCCTCCGAGCGCACCAGCCCGGCGGCGGCGCCGAAGATCGACGAGTCGCCGTAAACATTGCCGGCCAGCACCACTTCGCGTCGGCCCAGCCAGGCGTCGATGGAGCCGGCTTTGACCACGCGCACCCCGGAAGTCTCGGTTCCGGGCAGGTCGCAATCGCCCGACTCGACGATCAGGCACGCCACGTCCAGGTCCAGCAACACCGCAAGGTCGGTGGTGATGGTCTGGATCAGTTGCTCGAAGCTTTGGGCATCCAGCAACAGCAGGATCGCCGCGTGAATGCGCCCCTGGCTGTTGAGGTTGGTTCTTGAGGTCTCGATCAGCTCCCGTTGCTGGTCGCGCATCCGGCCGACCTCGGCCTGAAGCCGCTCGACCATATAGTATTGCAAGTCGAGGATATTGCTGCCCCGTCGGAGCATCGGCGGCTTCAAATGCTGGATCAGATAGGCGTGGCGGATCAGGAAATCCGGATTGTCTCGCAAATACGCCGAAACCACTTCGGCGTTGACTGCCCCGCTGATCCGTTGGCTATGCCCGTGCTCGCGAACCATGTGTTGCCTGCCTTCCGTCACCACGCCCCCGACCGCCCCCGCTGCCCCGGACCGGTGCCGTCGGGTGACATCCGGCCGGGAAGGGGAGGGGAGAGATCGTTCCCAATTGCTAATATCTAGGATCAACAGTCTCACGCAACCCAATGATTGTCAAGACAATATAGCCTGACCGGTCTTTTGCCAGTCGGCCACGAACTGCGCCAGTCCCTTGTCGGTCAGGGGATGCCCGAACAGCAGGCGGATCACGCTGGGCGGCATTGTGGCCACATGGGCGCCGAGCTTGGCGGCGGCCACCAGATGCATGGGGTGGCGGACCGAAGCCACCAGGACCTCGGTGGTGAAGCTGGGATACCGGCTGTAGATCTGGCAAATGTCGGCGATCAGCGCCATGCCGTCGGTGCCGACATCGTCGAGTCGGCCGACGAACGGCGAGACGAACGCGGCACCGGCCTTGGCCGCCAGAATCGCCTGTGCCGCCGAGAAACACAGGGTAACGTTGACCATGGTGCCATTGGCGGACAGGTGCTTGCACACCTTGAGCCCCGCCGGGGTCAGGGGTACCTTCACCGCAATTCGCGGCGAAATCGCGGCCAGCTTCTGTCCTTCGGCCAGCATCGTGGGGAAATCGGTGGCGGCCACTTCGGCGCTGACCGGCCCGTCGACCACCTGGCAGATCTCGGCGACCAGTTCCAGGAAGTTGCGCCCGGCTTTGGCAACCAACGATGGGTTGGTGGTGACGCCGTCCAGCAGGCCGGTGGCGGCGAGGTCCCGAATCTCCTGGAGGTCGGCAGTGTCAACAAAGAATTTCATGTCAGGCGGGTTCCCGTGGTTGAGGTTATGGTGTCGGGGATGGGGTGTCGCCGGTTGGGGCGACGCTCCGGCCATCACCGGGTAGGTTAGTCCATGGTCAGCGGCGGCGCCAGTTTCCCGCAGAAAGGAGCCCCTGTGCCGAACGCTGAAACGCGGGTCGGCGTGTTGCTGCCGCTGCCCTTGACCGGTCCTTACGACTATCGGGGTCTGGACGGGGTCGCGTTGCAACCGGGCGACTATGTGGAGGTGCCGTTCGGGCCGCGCCGGCTTGCGGGCGTGGTGTGGAATGAGGGGTCCGGTGTGCTCGAGTTCGGCCGGCTTCGCCCGGTGGTGCGGCGCTTTCCGCTGCCGCCCATGGCCGACGTGACCCGCCGTTTCATCGATTGGGTGGCGAGCTATACCCTGGCGCCGCCGGGGCAGGTGTTGCGGATGGCCATCAGCGTGCCGGCGGCGTTGGAGCCGCCGCGGGTTTCGGTGGTTTGTCGCCCTAGCGGCGCTCCGGTGCCGGCCGGGTTCAAGTGGACGCCGGCGCGTCGGACCGTGCTGGAGCGGGCGGCGGCGGGCGCACCGCGCGCCGCCGCCGAGCTGGCGGCGGCGGCCGGTTGCGGACCGGCGGTGGTGCGCGGCCTGATCGAGGCCGGGTTGCTGGTGGCGGTGCCCCAGGCGGCGGACGCGGAACCGGTCCAACCCGACTGGAACCGGCCCGGGCCGGTTCTGTCCCCCGATCAGCAGGGGGCGGCCGACACGCTCCGGGCCGCGCTGGGGGCCGGCGGCTACGGGGTGACGTTGCTGGACGGCGTGACCGGCTCGGGCAAGACCGAGGTCTATTTCGAGGCCATCGCGGCCTGCCTGGCCGCCGGGCGGCAGGCGGTGGTGCTGTTGCCCGAGATTGCCTTGTCCAGCCAGTGGCTGGACCGGTTTACCGGCCGGTTCGGTGCGGCGCCGGCGTTGTGGCACTCGGAGCTGACCGGCGGTCAGCGTCGCGCCACCTGGCGGGCGGTGGCCGAGGGCCGCGCGAAGATCGTCGTGGGCGCCCGCTCGGCCCTGTTCCTGCCCTATGCCGATCTTGGGCTGGTGGTGGTGGACGAGGAGCACGATCCCGCCTTCAAACAGGAGGAAGGCGTGATTTACCACGCCCGCGACATGGCGGTGGCGCGGGCATGGCTCGGGGGCATCCCGATTATCCTGGCATCGGCGACGCCGTCCCTGGAGACCCAGGTCAACATCGAAACGGGTCGCTATGGCCGGCTGCATCTGCCGGCGCGCCACGGCGGCGCGGTGCTGCCCGAGATTCAGGTGATCGATCTGCGCCGCTGCAAGATGGAGCCGCGCTCCTGGCTGGCGCCGCCGTTGCGTCGGGCGCTGGCGGCGACTCTGGAGGCCGGCGAGCAGGCTATGGTGTTTCTCAATCGGCGCGGCTACGCGCCGCTGACGCTCTGTCGCGGCTGCGGCTTCCGGCTGCAATGCCCCAACTGTTCGGCCTGGCTGGTGGAACATCGGGCCGCCGGTCGTCTGCAATGCCACCATTGCGGCCACGCCATGCCGGTGCCCGAGGTCTGTCCCCATTGCGAAAAGGGGGACTCGTTCACCGCCTGCGGTCCCGGAGTCGAACGCATTGCCGAGGAAGTCACCGGGCTGTTTCCCCAGGCGCGGGTGGCGGTGATGGCCTCGGATACCCTGGCCGGTCCCAGCGCCATCGATGCGTTGGTGCGTCGGGTGACCGACCATGACCTGGATCTGTTGATCGGCACCCAGATCATGGCCAAAGGCCACCATTTCCCGATGCTGACCCTGGTGGGTGTGGTGGATGCCGATCTGGGGCTTGCGGGAGGAGATATGCGCGCCGCGGAACGCACCTATCAGTTGTTGCATCAGGTCTCGGGGCGCGCCGGCCGGGCCGAGCGGCCGGGGCGGGTCCTGCTGCAATCCTACATGCCCGAGCATCCGGTGATCATGGCCCTGGCCTCGGGCGACCGCGACCGCTTCCTGGAGGCCGAGGCGGTTGAACGGCGCTATGGCCTTCTGCCCCCCTTCGGCCGGTTGGCGGCGCTGGTGGTGTCCGGAACCGAGATGGAGGCGGTGGACAGCGCCGCCATCCTGCTTGGCCGCAACGCCCCGCGGAGCGATCTGGTCGAAGTGTTGGGGCCCGCTCCGGCGCCCCTGGCTTTACTGCGCGGGCGGCACCGTCGCCGGCTGCTGGTCAGGGCGCCGCGCTCGGTGGTGCTTCAACCGGTGATCCGGTCGTGGCTGGCCGCAACGCCGTTGCCGTCGGCGATCCGGGTGCAGGTGGATATCGATCCCTACAGCTTTCTGTGACCGGCGTTCCGGGGGCTACGACTTTTTGTCGTGGCAACCGGTGACCCAGACATCGTAAATGGGATGTTCCAGGGCCGACAGTGCCGGCGACGAGGCAAACATCCAGCCACTGAACAGCGCCGCTGCGGCCTCGTCGGGCTTGACCTCGCTGATTTCCAGAAAGGCGGCGGCTTCGGGCGGGTCGATGGGGGGCGCTTCCCGGCAGGCGCGCAACGTGATCAGCAGGGTTCCGAACCGTGCGGTCTCGCCCACCGCGACCTCGAAGGTCGAGACCCGGGCGGTGATTTTGTCCAGTCCCTGGAGCACCGCCACGCTTCTGTCGGTCATCTCGGAGCCGGTCGCGGCGGGCTGGTCCGAGGCGGCCCGGGCCGGCGGCGTGGCGAACAGGAGCGCGGCCATCACCAGGAACGGGACGAGACGACAGGGGCGCGGGCGGTCGGAAGGGAGCACGGGCGATCCTGCGCTGGAAAGGGGAGACTTCGGGCGATCCCGGTCTGCCGCCCATCCGCGGACGACGCCGGTCACCCGAGCGGCTCATCTATAGGACGGCTGCCCTCCTGCGTCCAGAGTTGCGCGGCACGACGACCCGATGCCGGCGTCGGCGTGGTGGCGGGCAGGGTGACGACGAAGGAACTGCCCTGTCCCGGCGTCGAGTCCACGGTGATGCGCCCGCCCAGAACGCTGGAGACGATGTTGAACATCATGTGCAGGCCCAGACCAACCCCGCCCTGGCCGCGCCGGGTGGTGAAGAACGGCTCGAACAAATGGGGCATGTCTTCGGGCCGGATGCCGACGCCGTTGTCGGCAATGGTCAGGGTGATGGTGTTTCCGGTCGCGCTGGCCGTGACGGAAATGGTGCCGGCCGTGTCCCGGGAAAAGGCGTGGGTGAGGGCGTTGTCCAGCAAGACGTCAAGGACCTGACGCAAGGCTTCGGGAAAACCGTTCATGGTCAGGTCGGCCGGGCAGTGCAGGTTCAGCCGGTGACCCGCCAGCCGCAGGCGTTCGGTCATCAACCCCGTGACCAGATCGATGTGCTCGCGGACCCGGAAAATCTGGCGTTCCCCCTCGGCCGGAGCGATGGCGACTTGTTTGAAGACCCGGACCAGATCGCCCGCACGTTCCAAATTAGACCGAATCAGCACCGAAACCTCGCCAGCCAGGTCGACATAGTCCTGGACCTTGGATTTTCGCAACTGTCCCGTGTTGAAGGACCGCCCGAACTCCTCGGTCCGCTCGGTGAGCAAGGAAGCGGCGGTCAGGCAGACGCCGATCGGGGTATTGAGTTCGTGGGCCACGCCGGCCACCAGACCGCCCAGCGCCGCCATCTTTTCGGTTTGGACCAGGCTTTCCTGAAGCTCGGTCAGTTCCCGAACCGCGTCCTCGGCGCGTTCCTTGGCGGCGCGCAACTCCGCTTCGGCCTGTTTGCGCCGGTTGACGAAGTGTCCAAGCGCCGCCGCCATGTCGCTGATCTCGTCGTCGCCATGGGCCGGGATGACGATTTCCCGGCCGGCGGCCTCCGCCTCCATGGCCCGTTGCAAAGCCAGAATACGGCCGATGATCTGGCGGCCGACGGTGCGCCAGCCAATGCCCAGGGCCACCAGCACCGCCAGGATGGCGGCCAGGGTTTGAAGCGCCCGGGCGGTGGCGACGGTGTGCAGGACGTCCCGCGCCGACTCGTCGGCGTTGGTCCGGGCGGTGGCCTGCAACTGGCTGACCGAGTCGGTGAGGGCGTCGGACAGCCGCTGATTTTCGGTGACCACCGCATCCGTCGCCTGGCCAAGCTTCAGCGCCAGCAGATGCCGGTCGAACAGGTTGTCGGCCCCCAGCCCGTACTGAAGCATCGGTGTGGTCAACCCCAGCAACACTTGGTTTTCAGGGGTGGTGGCCAGGTTCAGGCGGATGGTGCCCATAGAAATGGTGACGTCGCCAAACCGGCTGCGCAACTGATGGACCCGGGCCGGATCCGACACCAGTATGGCCTCGTTCAGCAGGCCTGCGGCGAGGTTGCCGGCGGCGGCCAGTTCCAACAGCGCCAGCATTTCCCCGACATTGTGGTTGAACAGGTGGCCGATGCGGTGTTGCAGCAGCTCCATGTCCCGGTGGGTGGGGGCGGCGGTTGCCTTGGCCTGGTCCCCGGTCGGACCGTCGCTGCCGGGGCGGGGACCCAGGTCATCCACCAGGGTTTTGATCCCGGCAAACAGGGATCGATAGGTGTTGTCGATCCGCGGCGTGACCGCGGCGAGGAACTGCTTGTGGCCGTCCGCCAGTTGTGTTGCGTCGTTATACAACAGGGTATTGAGCGCGATGCGTTGGGCCACAAGGTCGCTCTGCCGGTTCAGGTTGACCGCCAGCGAGGCGACGCGGTCGCGCAGGTCCCCCAGAATCCGGCTGTCGATTTCCAACCGTTGCAGTTCGTCAAGCTGGCGGTTGAGGCCGGCGATCCGTCCGGCCAGCTTGGTCATGGCGGTGGTCCGTTGGTCCTCGGTGGATGCTGCGGTCAGAGTCCCCGAGGCGTGGGCGATGGCCGCGGCCTCGACCACCAGGGTCTCGGCGGTGGCCATCGCCGGCACCGAATGTTGAACCACCACCGTTAACTGGGTTTCGATGTGCCGTAGGGAGACCCACGCAACCATCTCGGAGGTGACCGCCATGCCCGCGACGACGGCGAAGGCGATGGTCATTGTGACCAGGATGCCCCACCGTCGACGCGGCACCGTCGCGCCAGCGGCATGGACATCGCCCGTCAGGACCGTGTCGGCGCGTTGATCGACCATCGTTTCGGCGTGGTCCTTATTAATTGGCCGCGGCGTTGTAGCCGAACCAGGTGAGGGCCAGCCGGGCGAGTGTGCCATCTGCCTTGGCGGCGCTAATGGCGTCATCAAGCCGGGTCCGCAAGCCGTCGGCGTCCCGGCGCAACGCCGCCCCGACGCCATGGCCGAACGGGCCGCCGAGCAGCGCCGGCCCGAACAGGGTCAATTCCGAGCCGCCGCCGTCCTTGGCCAGGATGAATTCGTGAAGGGCCGCGCCGCCGTCGAGGATGGCGTCGAGCTTGCCATGGATCATGTCGGCGTACTGATCAACTTCGGAGTGATAGATGCGGATTTCTGCGACCCCTTTGAGGTATTGTTGGGCAAAAGTCTCATAGACGGTCTCACTATGGATTCCGATCCGCTTGCCGCGCAGCGCCTGGATGAGTGACGTGAAGCTGGCCTGATCGTCCGCGTCCAGGTGATCAAGGTCGAGTCGATTGAGGGTGAGCAGGGTGGTTAGATCGCTGCCCACCGCTGTGGCAAAGTACTCGGGCGTCAGCGCATAGGGTTGACTGAAGCTGGCCCGCAGCGCGCGTTCCGGGGTGATGGTCATGCAGCCGATATAGACGTCGAATTCCCGGGCGTCGAGGGCATCGAAAATATGCTCCCAATTGACCGCGGTAACCTCACAACGGGTGCCCAACCGCCGGCACAGGTCGTGGATCAGGTCGATTTCAAAGCCGGTAATGGTCCCGGTGGGGCTGCTGATGGTCCAGGGCGGATAATGGCGGTAGGTGCCGATACGGATCAGTTCATCGGCGCGGGCGGTTCCGCCGACCAGAACCGTCAACGCCAACAGGACGGCCAGGCTGGCCACCAGCCTGTTTCTGACGGTCTTTCCGCGTCTTACGGTCTTTCCGCGTGGCGCGATCCGCTCGGCCATTCCGGCGCTCCCGGCTGTTTGTTCCTGCCGCCTGTCGGTGGCAGCGACGCGACAGCGTACTCCAGACACGCTGCCTGGCCAAGCCGGTACCGAATGCTTGCAACGATAATAATCGTTCGACGATCACCAGGGCCGGTCAGGGCGTCGGCAGCGGTGTCATTCGGTTTGATTGAAGCCTGACCCGTTGGGATTTTCGCGCATAGGGCGCGCCGGCGCCGTCGCGGCGGGATTGCGGCCGACCCGATAAGGCATCGAGTCGGCGACGCGGGATCAGCCCGGCTTGACCGCGGCGAATCGCAATCGGACATAATCGGCCCACCACCCGCCGCGACCGTCCCGCAAGGCCGGTTCGACCGTGTCGGCCACTTCGGCCAGATAGGCCTCATGCTCGGCGGCGGGCAGGTGGCGCAGAAATGGGCCGGCGAAGGTGGCGAGCCATCCCGCAAGGCCGGTGGGCAGCGGCGTCGGCCGTTCGAATCCCTCGAGTCCGACCACGATGAAGCCGCCGGTGGTCAGGCGGGTGCGGTAATCCTCGGGCTCGGGAAAGTACCAGGGCCAGGCGGCCTGGCCATCGAGGCCGCGCCGGTCGAGGCCGGCGACCAGAGCCCGGCCGATGCGGGCGACGTTGCCGGCCCCGCCGAACTCGCCGACGAACCGGCCGCCCGGGCGAAGGAGGCGGGCGACACCGGCAATCACCGCGTCGGGTCGGAGCATCCAATGCAGGGCGGCATTGGAGAACACGGCGTCAAAGGGCCGACGGTCCTCCCCGGCGGTGAACAGGACGTCCCAATCGAGGGCCTGTCCGTCGAGAACCCGGGCATCCACGCCACGCGCCCGGGCCGCCGCCACCATGGCGGGACTGGCATCGACGCCGATCACCTCGGCACCCTGAGCCGCCAGTTGCGCGGTCAGCACGCCATCGCCGCAGCCAAGGTCGAGAATCCGCTCGCCCGGACGCGGCGCCAGGGTCTCCAGCACCGGGGCCGCCAAATCGGCCACGAATCCGGCATGGCGCCGATAGCCTTCGGCGTTCCAGTCGGCCAGGGACAAGGAGGCGGCGGCGGACGGCATCACGCTATTTGCCCGGCTTGGCCGGGGTTCCGTCGCTTCCTGGGCTACTCTGCTGTTTGCCGATGCTCTGTAGACTGAAGATGACCTGACCCAGCAGTTGCTCGAATCCCGGCGTGGACTGGGTGTACTCGATGCGGCCATTCTCGGGAATGTGGTCGGCGTCGCCGCCGGGTTCCAGGGACAGGAACTTGCCGCCGAGCAGGCTTTCGCTGGCCACCAGCGCGACGGTGTCGCGTGGAAGCTGGATGGACGGGTCGATTGACAGGTGAACCACCGCCAGATAGCTCGCGGGATCCAGGGTCAGTCCGACCACGCTGCCGACTTTGACGCCGCTGATGCGGACATCAGCGCCGTTCTGAAGGCCGCTGATGCTCGAGAACTGGGCGGTGAGGGCGTAGCCCTTGACCTTGCGGAGATCGGCGCTGGCGTAAGCGAAGGCAAGGAAAAAGCCCGCGACCACCAGCACCACCGCACCCAGCACGGTCTCAATGACGTTTTTTTTCATGATCCGTATCAGTGGCTGGTGCCGTTTCGAGTGAAAAGGCACTCCGTGGCCGGTCAGTTTGGTTGCCAGGGCTCGTAGTCGCCGGTGGCCTTGTCCCGCTGCCCGCCCTTCAACGGATGGCCGGGCGGCTGATAGGCCGCCTCGGTGCCGGTTGGATTGGCCCGGTGGGGCTGGATCCACGGCTTGTGAAAGGCGCTGTCGGCGGCTAGGGGCTCATCGGAGGTGTGGTGCAGCCAACCGAACCACTCGGGCGGCACCTTGCTGGGGTCGAAGGCCCCCTCGTACATGACCCAGCGGCGCTCGCGTCCATCGGTCCGCTTTCGGCTGCCCCGAAAGTAGCGGTTCCCGAGGGAGTCGGTGCCAACCAGGGTGCCCCGGCGCCAGGTGAAAAGCTTGATCTGGAGGCTGTCTAACGAAGTCAGCAGGGATGTCAGGTCGAACATGGCCGCTCGCGCTGGGGCAGAGCCCCGAAAACAATTATCGAATGCGGCGCACTATGACACCGCGAAACCGGGGCGTCCAGACCCCAGCGTTGAAAAAGCCGGGAGCTGCGCCAAAGCCGGCGCGTGGCGTTCGGGTCCCGGCTGGGGGCGCGACCGAGCAGGGGGGCAAATCCAGCATTTGATTTAAGGGCTGGGGTATAGAGCCGGTAGCGGTGGACTATTTCATGGCCAGGCCGGCGAAGGCGTTGCGTTCCGGTTGGACTCGAGGATAGACTCGGACCAGCCGTGGGCCGGCTTTGACTGGAGACCGTTAGAAACTCTGGAGACCGAGGCCACGGGTCTCGTCGGGGACCCGTTGGCAAGGGTTGCGAGGCGATGGCTGTCGTTTCCGGAAGACGGGTGGCGAAACCGAATTATACCAAACGACACCCCGAGTTACCAGTGACACCCCGATCATGAGTTTGCCGATGGACTGCGAAGGCCGCTGGGAACTGATTGCCTGGACTGATAATTACATCACCGGCAATCCTGGTATCGATTCCGATCATCGGCGGCTGCTGGCGCTGTTCAACGAGTTCTCGACGGCGGTTAATGCCGGGCAAGGCGATGGCGCCGTGCGCAGAATACTTGACGATTTGATCGAGTATACCCAATACCATTTTTCTCGGGAGGAACGGCTGATGCAGGAAAGCCATTATCCCGATTATGAACGCCATAAGAAGATGCACGACACCTTCACGCGCCAGATTGCCGATGCCGGGTATCATCTGGCGGTGGGGAGCGATCTCAGCGCCTTTTTGTTGAGTCTGCTGGCGAAATGGCTGGGTGGTCATATCCTCAGCGCCGATCGTAAATTTGGGATTTTTCTGGTCGGCGAGGGGACCCCGGGGTCATCGGTCCCCGGCCCCTGACGATCGCCTCCCAAACGACCGCCTCCTCTGACGAACGGTCCGTTACGGCTTGGGTTCGGTGCGCAAATCGGCAAAGCGCGTTTCCATCATGTCGATCAGGGCGCGGGTGGCCCTGGCCAGCACCGGATAGTGGGCCAGTCCTCCGGCCAGATCGTTTTCGCGTCCCATCACCTCCAACTGGATGGCCAGTTGCATCACCACGGTGGCGCCGAAGCTGCCGGCGGTGCTGGACAGGTCATGGGCTTCGGCGGTCATGGCGCGCAGATCCTGACGGGCCACGGCCTGGTCCAAGCGGTTGATGCGTAAGGCGATGTCGTTGAGGAAACAGGTGATGATGGCGCGGACTTCGGTGGGACGCACCGCGGTCAGCAATTCGGTGAGTTGCTGTTCGTCGATCACCACCGTATCGGGAGACGGGGGTTCGGGGGCCGGGACCACCGGCGGCGCGACATCCCGACCCCCGGCTTGGGCGTCGGCCGGGTTCGTCACCCAATGGGCCATCATCGCGGTCAACTCCGCCTTGTTGATCGGCTTCGCAAGATAGTCGTTCATGCCGGCGTCCAGGCATTCCGCGCGCGCCTGGGGCATGGCGTGGGCGGTCAGCGCGATGATCGGCACCCTGGCCCGCGGTCCATCCAGAGCGCGGATGCGCTGAGCCGCCTCCAAACCATCCATGGTCGGCATTTGCAAATCCATCAGCACCGCAGCGTAATCTTGCGCTGCGGCCGACGCAACCGCCTGGACTCCGTCTTCGGCCAGATCAACCCGATAACCGGCACTTTGCAACAGGGTCATGGCGAACAATTGATTCGTACGGTTGTCTTCGGCCAGCAGCAGACGCGGTCCGGTGGGCGGTACCGAAGCCTTGGCCGCGACCGGTGCCGCCATGGGGGCCGCTGCGGCCAGGGCCGGGCACGAGGGGGCCGGTTCGGCGGCAAGGGCGCCGTCGAGCAAGCGGGCGATGCAGGCCGTCAGGCCCGCGCGCCGAACCGGCTTGACCAGAAAGATCGATTGGCACGGCTGGTTGCAGGTCTCGCAGGGGCTGGGGGCGCGTTGGCCGAAGCTGTTGGTCAGGCTCAGTACCGGCAATCCCGGCCGCACCGCCTCGATGGCGGCCTGGGTGTGGTCGGTGGCGTCGTCGTCGGTATCGACGACGACGGCATCGATGGTCGACCGGGGGCCGGCGGCGTCGGCCTGAAGCCGCGCCGCGGCCTCGCCCAGGGTGCCGACGGCCACCACCGATAGCCCCAGGGCCTCCAGGTGATGGATCAGAATCCGGCGGCGCAAAGGCTGCCGGTCCATGGCCAGGATCGTGCGCCCGGCCAGCAGCGCCGGTGGCGGGCTCGCCGGCACCGGGTCCGGGGCGGCGGGCTGGAGGGGCAGGGTGACGCTGAAGTGGCTGCCCTCGCCAACCACACTGTCGACGGTGATTGTTCCGCCCATCAGGGCCGCCAGTTGCTGGGAGATGGCCAGGCCCAGTCCGGTGCCGCCGTACCGGCGGGTGATCGAGCCGTCGACTTGCTCGAATTTGCCGAACAGGCGGTCGAGCGCGGCCTGGGGAATCCCGATGCCGGTGTCGCAAACCTCGAAGCGAACGGCTTGGCTGGTTTCGTCGGGGGCGTCGTCCGCGGCCGGCACCACCGAGACCTCGATGGCGACGTGCCCCTGTTCGGTGAACTTGACCGCGTTGGCGGCCAGGTTGACCAGAATCTGGCGGAGCCGGGTCGGGTCGCCGATCAGCGGCCGGTCGAGCGCGGGCGCGACGAAGGCGCTGATCTCGATTCCTTTTTCCCGCGCCCGGGGCATCAGCAGATCAACCACGTCCGCGACCAGCCGGGTGACCTCGACCGGAACCGCTTCGACGTTCATGCGGCCGGCTTCGAGTTTCGAAATATCCAGGATATCGTTGATAATGGTCAGCAGGGCGGTGGCCGAGGTGCTCACCGCCTGGGCGAACTGGTGCTGTTCTGCGGTCAGCGGCGTGTCGAGCAGCAACTCGGTCATGCCGATGATACCGTTCATGGGCGTGCGAACCTCATGGCTCATGGCCGCCAGGAACTCGGATTTGGCGCGTGCCGCGGCCTCGGCCTCGGATTTGGCCCGGCGCAGGTCGGCCTCCTGCTGCTTTTTGTCCTCAATGTTGGTGATGGTGCCGACCAGCCGGTACGGGTGCCCCTCGGCATTCTTGACCGCTTTGCCCTTGGCTTCGATCCAGATGAAATGTCCGTGCTTGTGACGCAGCCGATGCGGGTGGATATACAGGTCGGTTTTGCCGTCGAGATGATCCTGGATGCGCCGATAGGCGATCATCAGGTCATCGGGATGGATGTTGTCGGTCCAGGTGGTGGCGGCGAACGGCAACTCATGGGCGTCGTAGCCGAGGATGCGGAACCACACCGGCGAGAAATAGATGGTGTCGGTGCGTAGGTCCCAATCCCAAATGCCGTCATTGGTCCCCGATACCGCGAGGTCGAAGCGTTCGCGGGAACGGTCCAGGTCTTCGGCCAGCGCCAGTGTCGCCGCGGCCTGCCGCGCCAGTTGTTCCTGGGCGGCGCGGAGTTCCTGTTCATAGCGCACACGCTCGGTCACATCCCGTGACGACGCCACCAACGCGGTGCCGGCAAACAGGTGTTCGGCGTCGATCGCGGCAACGGTGGTTTCCAGCCACACCGGCGATCCGTCTTTGTGGGCGATCAGGTACGACACCGACTGGACCCGGCGGTGGGCCAGCGCCTCGCCGTGGGCGCGGCGGACCCGCGCCACGTCACCGGCATCCACCAGCGCGTAGAGGGTTCGCCCCAGCAGCTCTTCGGGGCGGTAGCCGAGGATGCGTTGGCAGGATGGCGACAGGTAAAGCAGGTCCCCGGTGGCTGACTGGAGCGAGACCAGATCGGCGGCGTTGTCGGCGAGCAGGCGGAACCGCTGTTCACTTTCGGCCAGCGCCGCCATGGCTTGCTTCTGGGCGGTGATGTCGGTCCGGATGCCGACGATGCCGCCGTCGCGGGTGGGGCGGTCGCTGACCAGCAACCACCGGCCGTCGCCCAGCCGCAATTCGACCATCCGGTCGTCCGGTCGCCGGGCTCCCGGCCGGGGATCCCCGGATTCCTCCAGGGTTCGGCCATGGGCGCGCCGCAAGGCCAGTTGGTGGGTCACCCACGCCTCGGTCCGGCCGATGGCGTCGGCGTATTGGCCACGTTCGGCGCCGATCCGGATGATGTCCTCGAACCGGGCGCCCGGCACCATCAAGTCGCTGCTCAGGGCGTAAAGCTGGCGGTATTTTTCGTTGCACAGCACCAGACGGTCGTCGCTGTCGTACAGGGTGAAGCCTTCCGAGATCGCTTCCACGGCATCGCGCAGCAACTGCCGGCTGCGGGACTCCTCGTCGGCCACCTGCCGGCGCTGGGTGATGTCGGTGACCATGGTCAAGGCACCGGCGTACAGTCCGCGGTCACAGACCAGCGGCACGGTGGAAACCAGCGTCCACAGCTCGGCGCCGTCCTTGCGCCGGAGGCGGAAGTCGAAGCGTTCGGCGATGCCCAGCCGACGGCGGGCGAGAACCCGGCCGGCATCGACCCGGGCGTCGCTGTCCACGAAGTCGAGCAGCGAGCGGCCGAGCATTTCCTCCGGGGTGTAGCCGAGCATCTCGGCCATGGAGCGGTTGGCGAAGGTGGTGCGGCCTTCGGCGTCGAGGGTCCAAATGCCTTCGAGGGCGGTTTCGGCGATGCTCCGGTATCGGCGCTCGGTGGCCCGCTGTTCGGCCTCGGCGCGTTTGCGCCCGGTGATGTCGCGGAGGATGGCGGTGAACAGGCGGTCGTTGCCGATCTCCACCACGCTGACCGACAGGTCCAGGTCAACCAACGCGCCGTTTCGTCGCCGACCCTGGACCTCGCGGCCGGCGCCGATGATGCGCGGAACGCCGGTGGCCAGGTAGCGGTCAATATGCGCCTGGTGCTGCGACCGTAGCGGCTCGGGCATCAGCGTTTCCACCGGGCTGCCGATGGCCTCGGCGGCCGGGAGGCCGAAGATGACTTCGGCGGCCTTGTTGAAGGCCCGGATCACGCCGCCGTGGTCGATGGTGATGATGGCGTCAACCACGGTGTCGAGGATCACCCTCAACCGGTTTTCGCTCTCGGCCAGCGCCGATTCGACCGCCTGATCGTCGGGCGGGGGCATGAACGCTGGACTGCCGGTCGGGCTCGGCGCCGCCACCATGACCCGGGTGATGGTGGCCGAAAGGTCAAACAGCGGCGTCGCCACCAGGACCAGGGGGGCGTCCGGTCCCCGGCCGGCGGTCCGGTGGGACACCACCGCCGGTGCCCGGGTGGTCAGACAGCGCCGGCAGATGGTGGCAAAGGTCGCGGACAGGTCGTCGGGTACCTGAAACGCCTCGGCGGCCTCGGCGATCAGGCGGAAGGCCGTTCGGGCCGCCGGGTTGGCGGCCAGCGTCGGCAGGGGCCGGTCTGACGGCTCGGCGATGGCGGTTGCATCGAACACCAGGGTCGGTGTCGGGATGGCGGCAAGCACACGGCGCAGGTCGCCGGGTGGGCAGATGGCCAGCATGGGGTCTCGTTTCGTGCGAAAGGAAGTCGTGCCGAACCGGCCGGCCCCGGGACCAAGCCGGAAACCACAGCCGCCGGGAGCACGCTACCACACCCGAAGGCCGGCTTCAGATTCTTTGCCGTCTCCGGCGGCATGGTCAGGCGTAGACAAATTGATCTTTATTGCGCTGCGGCCATTGCCGTTGCCGCGGCGTGTGATATAAACGCGCGTTTCGGAGATGCAGTGGTACGAGGTTGAGTTTGCCCATCGACGCTTCGGTTCTGATCCTCAATGGCCCCAACCTGAACATGCTGGGTGTGCGCGAGCCGGCGGTCTACGGTTCGCAGACCCTTGACGAGCTGGAGGCGGCGTGTCAGGAACGCGCCGAGGCTCTGGGGTTGGTCATTGACTTTCGCCAGTCCAACAGCGAGGGTGAACTGGTCGGCTGGGTTCAGCAGGCGCGGACCGCTAATGATGGCATTATCGTGAATGCCGGGGCTTATAGCCATACCTCGATCGCCCTCTTGGATGCCTTGACGCTGGCGGAATTGCCGGTGATCGAAGTTCATTTGTCAAACATCTTCCGACGGGAATCATTTCGTCACCACTCGTACGTGTCCACAGTGGCCAAGGGTGTGATTTGTGGCCTCGGTGCTCACGGGTATTTGTTGGCGTTGGACGCCATGGCGTCGATTCTCGATCAGGTTTAGGCAACAGGATTAAAGTATGGTGAGTTTTGATATAGATGGCGACTTGATCCGCAAGCTTGCGGACCTGTTGCGCGAGACTGGATTAACCGAAGTGGAATTTGCCGACGGGGATCGGCGGATTCGCGTCACCCGGCAGGCCGCGGTGGCGACGGTCAGCGTGGCGCCCCCGCCGCTGCCAGTGGTTGCGGCGGGTGCGGCGGCGCGTCCCGGCCAGGGACCCCAGGTTCCGCCCGGCGCGGTAACGTCGCCGATGGTCGGCACCGCTTATGTGGCGGCGGAGCCTGGCGCATCGCCCTTCGTCAAGCCCGGCGATTCGGTCAAGGCAGGCCAGACGGTGATGATCATCGAAGCGATGAAGGTCATGAATCCGATCAAGGCGCCCAGAAGTGGTACCGTCGGCCAGGTTCTGGTTGCCGATGCCCAGCCGGTCGAGTTCGGCGAAGTTCTGTTGATCATCGAATAATATATTGGTCGATCCCATGGCCGCTGGCTTGTTTGAAAAGGTGCTGATCGCCAATCGCGGCGAGATCGCGTTACGCATTCATCGTGCGTGTCGCGAAATGGGCATCCACACCGTGGCGGTGCATTCCACCGCCGACGCCGACGCGATGCATGTCCGGCTGGCCGACGAAAGCGTCTGCATCGGACCGCCATCGGCTCGGGAAAGCTATCTCAACATTCCGGCCATTCTGTCGGCGGCCACCATCACCGGGGCCGACGCGATCCATCCCGGGATCGGGTTCCTGTCGGAAAACGCCCAGTTCGCGGAGATGGTGGAGGAGCACGGCTTCACCTTCATCGGCCCGACCCCGGAGCATATCCGGATCATGGGCGACAAGGTGATGGCCAAGAAGACGGTGCTGGAGTTGGGGCTGCCGGTGGTTCCGGGTTCCGACGGCGCCGTCACCAGCTTGGAGGAAGCCGACGAGGTCGCGCGCCAGATCGGGTACCCGATTCTGATCAAGGCCGCCGCCGGCGGCGGCGGGCGCGGGATGAAGGTGGCCCGCAATCCCGAGTCTCTGCGCGAGGCCTATCAACTGGCCCGGGGCGAAGCGCGGGCCGCGTTCGGCAACGACGAAGTGTATATGGAGCGGTATCTGGTCCGGCCGCGCCATATCGAGATTCAGTTGCTGGCCGACATGCATGGCAACGTCGTTCATTTCGGGGAGCGCGACTGTTCGGTGCAGCGGCGCCACCAGAAGGTGATCGAAGAGGCGCCGTCGCCGGCGCTCAACGCCAGCCAGCGCGACCGCATCGGTCGTCTGGCCGCCCGCACCGTTCAGCAGTTCGGCTATCGCGGCGTCGGGACCATGGAGTTTCTGTTCGAGGACGGACAATTCTTCTTCATCGAGATGAACACCCGACTCCAGGTCGAGCACACCATCTCGGAGATGATCACCGGCATTGATCTGGTGCGCGAGCAGATTCGCGTCGCCACCGGCGCACCGCTGGGCTACGACCAGACGGATATCCGCATCCAGGGCCACGCCATCGAATGCCGGATCAATGCCGAGCATCCCGAGACCTTCGCGCCGTCACCGGGCCGGATCGATGGCTACCACGCGCCGGGGGGGTTGGGCGTCCGAGTCGATAGCGCGCTGTATGACGGTTATCGGGTGCCGTCCCATTACGACAGCCTGATCGCCAAGCTGGTGGTTCACGGCGCCTCGCGCAATGAATGCCTGATGCGGCTTCGCCGGGCCCTTGAGGAATTCGTGATCGGCGGCGTGGAAACCACCATCTCGTTGCACAACCGCCTGATCATTCAGCGGGACTTCATCAACGGCGATTACGACATCCATTGGCTGGAGAATCTGCTGGCCGGCAAGCGGTAGGCACGCGTCGCCCCCAAAAAAAGGCGACGCCGCGGTTCGGGCGGCAACACTGCTGCAAGGGTGGGGGGCCACAGTGGTCTTCATCGCGCCAGAAGGCGCTTCTTGACAGGAGAAGACCGATGTCGATCGGAGCCATCAGCAGCAGCGTTCAGTCCGTGTCCGTTCCGTCGGTTCGTTCTGCCGGTCGGGACAACGATGGCGATGAAGCCACCGAGTCCGCCACCGCCAAGGCTAAGGAAGCCCAGAACGCCACGGCGCTGGCCACCAGCGGCAGTCGCGGGACCAAGCTGAACGCCTTGGTCTGAAAGGGGGCGCAAGCGCCGTTTCGCATCCGGGGGCGCGGGCGACCTGGACGCTGGAGCGGGCACCGATCATGTTGCACACGCGGCCCCCTGCGGGCGAGACGCCCGGGTTGCCGGCGGCGGTTCAACCTGATCGGAAAACGCCGTCATAGTGACAATAACAGCCTTTCGGCGAGAATGCGACTGACGGTGGTGTTGCCGAATGGCTATCGCCGCCCGCCGTCATGCCGGTATGGCCGGCGTTGTCCGGAATGGATAACGCCCGTCGTCCCTCTCTGACGGTCGCGCGCGCGCCTCACTCCGGGCTGAGCGAAAAGCGCACTGTGACTTGCGGCCGGCCGGCGGCGTCGGGGTGGGTGGGGTGGATGTCCAGGTGCAGCGCCTCGCCGTCGCGCAGGTACCGGTCTTCGCCCGGGCCGCGGCGCCAGCCCAGTTGGGGCACGGTTTCGCGATAGAATTTGCGGACGGCGTCGACGGTGACGGCGCCCCGCGCCACGGCCTGGACGATGCGGCCGGCGGGCTTGTCGAAGGTCAGGCTTTCCTCCTTGACCGCGGCGAGTCCGGGCATCAACGGCAATTCGGCAAAGCCGTCGACGAAGACATCGGCGGCGCGGGCCGAGCCCGCGAACGGCGCCGACCCCAGCAGCAGCACTCCCAGCAGCACAGCCAGGATCATGGCGGGACGGACGGCGGGAAGAACGGATCGGGCGGTCATAAGTGTCCTTCTACAACAAAGCCGACGGCGACTCAATCCTGGCGACACTCAGTCCTGGCGGCGAGGGCAATAGTAGGTGGAGCGGTTGGCCTGGGTCAGGCGTTGGATGCCGCCGGTCTCGGCGACGGCGCAGTGACAGCCCGGGCAGGGCAGGCCGGCGCGGTCATAGACCGCGAACTGGTGCTGAAAATAGCCAAGCTCGCCCGACGTTTGAACGTAATCGCGCAAGGACGAGCCGCCGGCGGCGATGGCCGCCTTCAGGACCCGGCGGATGGCCGGCACCAGCCGGGCCGCCGGCGGCCCGGCGACGCTCGCCGCGGGGCGGAGCGGGCTGATCCCGGCGTGGAACAGCGCCTCGGCCACGTAAATGTTGCCCAATCCCGCCACCACGGTCTGGTCGAGCAAGGCGGTCTTGATCGGGGTGGCGCGCCCGGCCAGCCGCGCCGACAGGGCCTTTGGGGTGAACCCGGGCGCCAGCGGCTCCGGTCCCAGCCCGGCCAGCAGCGGGTGGGCCGCCAGTCCGGTCTCCAGGGACAGGGTCATCAGGCCGAATCGGCGGGCATCGTTGAACATCACCACCGCGCCGTCGTCGGTCTCGAGAATCACATGATCATGCCGGCCGGGCGGCGCCCCCGGCGCGTCCGAGATCACCAGGCGGCCCGACATGCCCAAATGAAGAATCACCGCCCAGCCATCGTCCAGGGACATCAGGAGATACTTGGCCCGCCGGCGGATCGCGGTCACCCGCCGGCCGGTCAGCCGGGCGGGCATGTCCTCGGGAAACGGCTGTCGCAGTCCCGGGCGCCGCTGGTCCACCCGCACCAGCCGCCGCCCCACCAGACGGACCCCCAGGCCACGGCATACGGTTTCGACTTCGGGCAGTTCGGGCATGAGCCGGCGACCTCGGGAGCAAGAGCCGCCGCCATCATGGTCCGGTCAAGGCCCGCGACTCAACAACAACCGGGGGGAACACCCCGGGGGGTGGCGAAGCCATTGACGCCCGGTCGCCCGCCGCATTAACTGACGGCCGCGTCTCCGCCCACCGGCTGAATGGCCTCCACGGTAATATGGGTATCCCGATGAAATGGCTTGCGTCCGTCACCACCTTGCCGCCGTTGCGAATCCGCCAGTTGGTCTGGATGGGTCTCGGCGCCGCGCTGATCATCTCCGGTCTGCTGATCGCCCTGACGCCGGTGGTGATGGGGACCACCTTGTTCCTGGTGGGAGCCGTCGTGCTGTTGCGGAATTCCCGGGACGCCCGCCGGATGTTCGTTCGGATCAAGCGCCGCTACCCCGAGACCTTCCGTCCCTTCGACGCCTGGCGTCACCGACGCCAGCGGTGACGGTGTGTCGCGGCGGACCGTGTGACGGCGCGACGGCCTGACCGAACGAGTGGGTGACAGGATGAAACCGGCCAACGAGACGTTCTCGAGTTGCGGCACCACCGTCTTTGAGGTGTTTTCGCGCTTGGCGGTGGAGGCCGGCGCGATCAATCTTGGCCAGGGTTTTCCCGACGACCGCGGTCCGCCGGACGTCCTGGCCGAGGCGGTGCGGGCGCTCCGGGACGACTCGAACCAGTACCCCTCCATGATGGGCCTGCCGGCTCTGCGTCAGGCGGTGGCCCGGCACGGGCAACGGTTTTACGGCCTTGAGGTGGACTGGCAAACCGAGGTGATGGTGACCTCCGGCGCCACCGAGGCGCTGGCGGCCTGTCTGTTGGGGTTGATTCGGCCCGGCGACGAAGTGGTGCTGTTCGAGCCGCTCTACGACAGCTATTGGCCGATCATCCGGCTGGCCGGCGGCATTCCGCGGCTGGTGACGTTGCGGCCGCCGGACTGGGGGTTCGACCGCGCCGGACTGGCCGCGGCGTTTTCGCCGCGCACCAAGCTGGTGCTGGTCAACGACCCGCTCAACCCCGCGGCCAAGGTGTTTACGGCGGACGAACTGGGGCTGATTGCCGAATTCGTGCTGGCTCACGATGCTTATGTGGTGTGTGACGAGGTTTACGAGCATCTGGTGTTCGACGGCCGGCGGCACATCCCCTTGATCACCTGGCCGGGCCTGCGTGACCGTTGTCTCAAAATCGGCTCGGCGGGCAAGACCTTTTCCCTGACCGGCTGGAAGGTCGGCTACGTCACCGGTGCTCCGGCCCTGCTCCAACCGGTGGCCCGGGCGCATCAATTCCTGACCTTCACCACCCCGCCCAATCTGCAAAGCGCGGTGGCGTTCGGTCTGGCCAAGGACGACTCCTATTTTACGGGCCTTGCCGCAGGCATGCAGGCCAAACGCGACCGGCTGGCGGCGGGTCTGGTCGCCGCCGGGCTGACGGTGTTGCCCAGCGCCGGCAGCTATTTCCTCATTGCCGACACCCGGGCCACCGGCTTTACCGGCGACGATGTCGCCTTCTGCCGGTCGCTGACCGTCGAGGCCAGAGTCGCGGCCATTCCGGTGAGCGCCTTTTATGCCAGTGCGCCGCTATCGGGTTGCATCCGGTTCTGTTTCTGCAAGAGCGATGCCGTGTTGGACGAGGCGGTGGCCCGCCTGATCCGCCACTTCACCGGCCGATGACCGGTCCCGGGACGCCCGGCCACAGCATTTCCGATCGGTGCTACCAATACCGTGGCGATTACGTCGACGGCACGGCATAATCGCTCTTGCGCCGGTGTTCATGGGTGCCGGCCGGCCGTCGCCCTGATGCGGCGGCATGGTGGGCACCGGTTCGGGGAGCGTTCCAGTCACATGTCGCGTTTGCTTGGTTTTGCCGCCGCCATCACGGTTGCCGTAGCCGCCCTTTGTGTTCCGTCATGGCCGTCGCGGGCCGAGGCCCCGCCGGCTGCGTCGGCCTTGCCCGCCACCGGCCTGCCTTCGGACGTTCCGGCGGCGGAGGCGCCTCCCCCGAACCCACCGCCCCCCAATTCCCCGCCGGCGGCGCCCGCGTCGGCCGCCCCTACCGACACCGAGGCAACCCCGCCGTCGGGGGCGCCCGCCGCGGAAACACCCGCCGGATTCCGGGTCACGGCGGTGGAGGTGGCGGCCGAACGCGACCAGCCGGAGGCCTGTTTTACCTTCGGAGACCGGCTGGACAAGGCCCAGGGCGCGGGGTATGCCCGCTTCGTTGAGGTTGTGCCGGCCCTACCGCAATTCACGGTGGTGGCCAGGGACTCCACCCTCTGTGTCGAGGGCTTGGTCCATGGGGCCGCGTATGGAATCACGCTCCGGGAAGGATTGCCCGGCGCCGGCGGCAAGCGGTTGGAGGCGGCGGAACTTCATGACATAGCGGTGCCGAATCGCGTGCCCAGCCTGGCCTTCCGCGGCGCCGGTTACATTCTGCCGCGCATCGGCGCCGATGGGTTGCCGCTTCGCACCATCAATGTCGACCGCGCCCATCTGCGGGTGCTCCGCATCACCGACCGCAATCTGGTCGAGAAAATTTACGCGGGCAAGGTCAGCCAGACCCTCAGCGATTGGGACATCGGCGAGACCGTCGAAAAGGCCGGCTTGTCGGTGTGGCAGGGGCAGTTGCCGATCACCGCGCCCCGAAATGTGCCGGTGGTGACGGCGTTTCCCATCGAGACGGTGCTGGGTGGGTTGGAGCCTGGGGTCTACCTGGCCATCGCCGAGCCGGATGTCGGCGACGGGCCGTCGGCCGCGTCTCCCGACGGCGCCGGGAAAGCCGATACCGGCAAGTCCGATACGGGCAAGTCCGATACCGGCAAGTCTGCGGCAACGCCCGCTCCGGCGCCCCGGGCCGGCAAAGCCAGCCAATGGTTCGTGGTCTCGGACCTGGGGCTCACCAGTTTTGTGGGCGATGACGGGCTGATGGTGTTTGCCCGTTCCCTGACCAGTGCTCAGCCCGTTGCCGGGGTGGAACTGCATCTGCTGGCCCGCAACGGCAAGGTGTTGGCGGGTCGGGTCACGGGGAGCGACGGCATCGCCCGCTTCGAGGCGGATATCGCCCGCAAGAGCGGCGATGATGCGGCGCAGGCGCTGTTTGCCTACGGTTCCGGCGGCGATTTCAGTTTCCTGGACCTGGCGGCGCCCGGTTTCGACCTGACCGACCGGGGGGCTGGCGGCCGGGCGACCCCGGGCCCGCTCGATGCCTTTCTTTATACCGAACGGAGCATCTATCGGCCGGGCGAGGCGGTCGCGGTGACGGCGTTGTTGCGCACCGCCGATGTGGTGGCGGTTTCGGGACGAACCCTGAGCCTGAAGTTGTGGCGACCCGACGGCTTCGAGGCCGGGCGCCGGACCGCGGCGGATGCCGGGGCCGGCAGTGCCGCCGCCGGCTTTGTTCTGCCCGATACCGCGGTGCATGGTGTTTGGAGCATCACCGCGCATCTGGACGCCGACGCGCCGGCCATCGGCCGGGTTGAGTTCATGGTGCATAATTTCCTGCGCCCGCGTCTTGATTTCACCCTGTCGTCGAACCGTCCGGCCCTGGCCACGGTCGCCCCCGCGGCCCCGGCGTCCAATGCTGCGGCCGGCTCCGGGGCGTCCGCCCCCGTGACGCCCACACCGGCCCCAACCACCGTGAGCCTTGAGGGTCGCTACCTGTTCGGGGCTGTCGCGTCGGGGTTGCCCGGCGAGTTGTCGTTGACCCTGCGTCCGGCGGAGGCGCCGTTCCCGGGTCATGACGGCTTCCGCTTCGGTCTGGCCCAAGAGAAGTTCGTTCCGGTGCGCACCGAGTTGCCGGGGTTCACCACCAACCGCGCCGGCAAGGCCACGGTGGAGTTGCCGGCGACCACGCCGCCCGACTCGAGCCACCCCCTCGAGGCGGTGATTCGCGGCACCATCTTTGACATCGGCGGCCGGCCGGTCAGCCGGGAACTGGTGCTGCCGGTCCAGCACCAGCCCTTCGCCATCGGTCTCAAGCCGCGCTTTGAGAACGAGGCGGTGCCCGAGGGGGCGACCGCCGGCGTCGAAGTGATCGCGGTGGGCGCCGACGGCGCCAGCCTCGACATGCCCGGCCTGTCCTATGAGCTTTATGAAGAGGACTACGATTACCGCTGGTTCGAGGCCAATGGCCGTTGGGACTACGAAACCGTGGTGCGCGATCATCGGGTGACCGGCGGCACGCTGGCGGTTGCGGCGGCGACGCCGGCGGTCATCGAAGAGCCGGTCGCCACCGGTCGCTACCGGCTGGAAGTGTTCGACCCGAAAAGCGGCGTGGCTTCCAGCGTTCGCTTCTCGGCGGGCTGGTGGGTGACGCCGGCGGCCGGCGATCGGCCCGACAAGGTCGAGGTCTCGGTGATGCTGCCGCGCTATCGCGGCGGCGAGGTGGCGCGGGTTTACGTCCGCCCACCCTACGACAGCCAGGTTCTGATCGCGGTCGCCGACCGCACCGTGCGCAAGACCTTTACCCAGCAGATCAGCGCCAAGGGCGCGTTCCTGGACATTCCGGTGGACGCCGCCTGGACGGCCGGGGTGACGATCATCGCCACGGCCTATGGCGCCGTGGATGCCGCCAAGAAGGCGCCGCCGCCCCGGGCCATCGGCGTGGGTTGGCTGGCGGTGGATCCGGCGCCCCATACCCTGGCCGTCAAACTCGAGGCCCCGGCGGGGGACGAACCGGGCCGGACGCTGACGGTCGGCGTGACCGTCCGGGACGCGGGGGGGGCGCCGCTGCCCGCCGACGACGCGGCCTATGTCACTCTGGCCGCGGTGGATGAGTCGGTGTTGCAACTCGCCGATCAGGCTCCGCCGGATCCGGTTGACTACTATCTGGGCCAGCGGCGGCTGGGGGTGGAGTTGCGCGACGTTTACGGCCGGTTGCTGGAGCCTGCCGGCGCCGATAAGGCGGCGGCGGCCCGGGTCGGGCTGCCCGACAAGCGGCGACTGCGCCAGAGTCCGAGTCTGCCCGACCGGGACGCGCCGGTGGCCTCGCTGTTTTCCGGCATCGTGCGGGTTGGTGCCGACGGCACCGCCCAGGTGCCGCTCGTGCTGCCGGCGTTTGATGGCCGGCTGCGACTGATGGCGGTGGTCTGGACCGGTACCCGCCTCGGCCATGCCGAAACCACGGTCACGGTGCGGGACCGGGTCGCCGCCGAATTGATACTGCCCCGCTTCCTGGCCCCTGGCGACCGCGCCGGGATCAGTCTCACGCTCGTCAACCAGACCGGGGCGCCCGGCGACTATCAGGTGACGTTGACCGCCGACGGTGTGCTGGCGCTGGCCGAAGCGGATGTCGCGACCCTGGGGCTGAAGCGGGGCCGGCAGGCGACGTTGGCCCGGCACCTGATCGCCGACCGGCCCGGAACCGGCAGTGTCCAACTGGACGTGAATGGTCCCGACGGGTTCCATCTGGTTCGTACCCGGACGCTGACCGTTCGTTCGCCCGATCCGATGATCTGGCGCCATCGCGCCCTCCTGTTGCCGGCGGCCCAGGCCGTGACCCAACCCGCCGACCTTTGGGACGGGCTCCGGCCCGACTCGGTGACGGCGGCGCTGGCGTTGGGCGTGCGACCGGATCTGGACCGGGCGGGTTTGGCCATGACCATCGACCGGCCGCTCCCGAACGAGACCGGCGACCTGGCCGCCGGGGTCGCCCGTTTGCTGGCCGGCGAGGATGTCTCGGTGGCACTGGGTCTCGACCCGGCCACGGCGCTCCATGAGCGGGTCCAGCAGGCCCTCGACCGGTTGGCGGCCTTGCAACGGGCCGATGGTGGTTTCGGCCGGTGGTCGTCTGCCGAGGATGCCGATCCGTGGCTGACGGCGTTCGTGGTCGATATGCTCGGTCGCGCCCATGATGCCGGCTACCCGCTCGCCGAAGCCACCCTTCGGGGCGGTCTCGACTGGCTGAAGCGGTCGCTCAACAATGGCTGGTTCGAGGAGCGGGAGTTGCCGGCCCGGGCCTATGCCCTGGCGGTGCTGGCCCGGGCCAGGCTGGTCGATGCGGGGACGGTGGATTATTTCCAGCAAACCTACGGGGCCAAGCTTCAGACGGATCTGGCGCGCGCGCAACTGGGCGCGGCCCAAGCTGCGCTCGGCAATACCCGGGCGGCTGCCGTCGCCTTTAACCGGACCTTGGATCGCACCGCCGAACGGACGGCGGCGGCGGCGGTCGATTTTGGCGATTACGGCTCGGCCTTGCGCGATTGGGCCGGCGTGGTCGCCCTGGCGGCCGAAAGCGGTGCCGTTGCCCGGGACCGGCTGGGGGAACTGGCCGACCGGCTGGCCAGCCGGATCACCACGCCCGATCTGTCATCCAGTACCCCTCAGTTCAGTACCCCGCTGTTGAGTACCCAGGAGCAGGCTTGGCTGGCTCTGGCCGCACGCGCTCTGACCGGCGGCACGGCGCCGCCGGTCCCGGCGAAGCTCGCGGTCTTGGATAAGGTGGTCGAGCTGACCGGGACCCGGTATCAGCGACTGGACATGGGGACGCCCCCCGCCATTCGGAATGCCGGCACGGCGACCCTGGCCGGGACCGTCAGCGTGGTGGGCCTGCCCGGTGATCCGCCACCGGCGATTGATCAGGGCTTCGTCCTGACCCGCGCCATGTTCGATATGGCGGGCAAGCCGGTCAAGCCCGAGGCGATTCGCCTGAACGATCTGCTGGTGGTCATTTTGGAGGGGCACGGGGTGGAGCCCCAGCGCCAGCAGGTGGTGGTCACCGACCCGCTGCCGGCCGGGCTTGACATCGAAAATGTCCGTCTGGCCGACAGTGCCCAACTGGGCGACCTGTCCTGGTTGGGCGAACTCAGTCCGGCCCGCCATGTTGACTACCGCCGGGACCGGTTCACCGCCGTGCTCGATCTAGATGACGCGCATCCGGGCTTTCGGGTGGTCTATCTGGCGCGGGCGGTGGTCCCCGGGGATTTTGCCCAGCCGGGCGCCACCGTCGAGGCGGCCAACGCGCCCACGCAATTTGCCCGCATGGCGGCGGGGCGGTTGCAAATCAATGCCGTGAAGGAATAACGCCGGCGGGCGTTAAGCGGTTTGCCATCACGTCGGATGGCCGCTGGGAGCGCGGGCGTCTCGCCCGCCCCCTTGCGGCCGGGACGGCCGCGGTCCGGCCTTCGCCCCCTGTTTGAAAATCGCTAAAGCCCCATCGGCGCGAGGCCATCCCGGGCGTCCTGCCCGCGTGTGGGCCTCTGGTCAATGACCGCGGATCAGGATGGGGCATCCGGGATGTGGTAGGCGGCCACCATCAGCATGGCCACGGTTCGGCCGCCATTGGCCAGGGGCAGCACCAACCGTTCCCAGGTTTCCAACCGTTGGGAATCCAGACGCCGATTCAGATCGATGATGTCGAAGCTGCTGGTGTACCGCCGGCAAAGCGGCCACGCCCGCTCAACCACGGCGTCGTAGTCCTGACGAATCGTCGCCGATTGCTCGGGCGGCAGGTCATCGAGAGTCCGGCCGGTCATCTCGACGCCGAAGCGAAACACGAAGTTGGTGCCGTAAAGCCGGTAGCGGTATTGCCCGCCGTCACCGACCTCAATCAGCGCCAAATTGCCGAGCCAGGGCTTCAACCGCACCGGGTCGAAGTCACTTCGTTCCGGCAGTGGCCGCGTTCCACGCTTTTCCACCCAAAAATCAAGAAGTCGGGACAATCTTTTGTCGGTGATGTCCGGTTGATTCATCGCTCGACTCACGCTGCAACGGGGACCAACCCTGCCTCAACCCGATCCTCTTGTCGAGGTCCCGACTCGCGAGGCCCACCGCCTCATGAGCCGCATCGCCCTGGGTCGCATCGCCGCCTGAGCGGCGGGATAGCGTCCCCCGTGTCCTTATCATTGCTCGCCGGGACCTCGGGACAATTCCAAAGGGATGACGCCCGTGGTCATTTGATTTTGCGGGTGGTGTGCCTTTTGCGGTACGGATGTTGCCTTGATGGCCATGACCGGCTCCGAATCGGGGGTCTTGAGGCGTCCCGGTTCCCGTCCGGCCCGTAGCCTGTCATACTCGCCGGAGCGACCGCTCACAAAGGGGGAACCCGGTGATGGTGATGATGTTGGGGATGGCGATGGTGCGGCGGGCTTGGTTATGGGGGGGCCTGGCGGCGGCCGGTCTGGTCCCAACCTCGGCCCACGCCCAGCTTTTTGATCCGTACATCATCGGCATGATGGCCGGGCCGGTGAGTGACGGCCCGTCGGTGCTGGTGCTCAAGAAGCGTCAGGACAAGTTCATGAGCACCGACACCCTGGTCATCGCCTGTGTGGCGGGCGCGGCGTCCAGCCTGGTCGCCCATGCGCTGCCGGTGCTGGCGGCGGCCGTGTCGGGAGTCGGCCTGCCGGTGGGGGTGGCGTCGTTGATGGGGACCTCGGTGTTCGGTTGCCTGGTCGGCACCGGCGGCGGTGCCGTGGCCATGGGGACCCAGGCCACGCTCAACACGGCGCGGCACCTGATGGACCCATAGGGTGCCATCAGGCCCGGCCGCCGTTAGGGGGGGCGCCGCCGGTCAGGCCATCCGAACCTGGCTGATGAAGGCGTCGACCACACTGTGCAGGGTCTTGGCCTGGGTTGACAGCAGCTCGGCCGCATCCAGAACCTGACTCGCCGCCGCGCCGGTCTCGGACGCGGCATTTTTGACATGAGAGATGGTCTCTGTCACGAGGCGTGTGCCGTGGGAGGCTTGCAGGATGTTGCGGGAGATTTCGCCGGTGGCGGCGCCCTGCTCTTCGGCCGCCGAGGCGATCGCGGTCGAGATTTCATTGGTCCGGCGGATGGTCACGGTGATGCCGGCGATGGCTTCGATCGCCTTCCGGGTCTGGCTCTGGACATCGGTGATCTGCTTGGTAATGTCCTGTGCTGCGGTCCCGGTCTGATTGGCCAGATTCTTGACTTCGTTGGCCACCACGGCGAAGCCCTTGCCGGCCTCGCCGGCCCGCGCCGCCTCGATGGTCGCATTGAGCGCCAGCAGATTGACCTGGCTGGCAATGCCTTCGATCAGCTTGACCACGGTGCCGATGCGTTCGGCGGACTCGGCGAGGTCACCCATCACCAGACTGGTTCGTTCGGCCTCGACCACCGACGCCGCCGAGGACCGTGTCGAGTCGCTGAGCTGGCGGTTAATTTCGTTGATCGACGCCGCCAGTTCCTCGGTGGCGGCCGACACGGTTTGGACATTGGCTGATGCCTCTTCGGCCGCCGAGGCGACGGCGACGGCGCCGCGCGCCGATTCCTCGGCGATCACGGTCATGGAGCGGGAACTGGACTGCAAGGTATTGGCGGCCGTCGACACGCCCTGGACCACAGCGGTGATCTGATTGCGGAAACTTGCGACCAGGGTTTCCAGGCGCTTGGCTTGCTGTTCCCGCACCGCCGCCGCCGCCGCCTGTTCGTCGGTCAGTCGCTGGGCCGTCCCGGCGCTGGCCCGCAACGCGTCGAGGGAGTGCGTGATGGTGCCGAACTCGTCATCGTAGCGGCTTTGGGCGACCGGTGTGGCGTAATCCTGGGCCATCAGGCGCTCGATGGTCCGCAGAATGTTGTGGACCGGCCCGGTGAAGCGACGTCGAATGATCAGAGCCCCGGCCAGGCTGATCGCCAGGGCGGTCAGAAAGGCCGCCACATGGCTGAGCAGCGCGTATTCGGCATCGCGCTGGTGGTCCGTCGAAATGGCGACGACCTCATCAAGCGCCGTCTGACCAATGACCATGATCGGATCCAACGGGGCGAGACAGATGGGAAGGAAGACCCCCGGCGGTGGCGCCGACGTCGCGGTATCGTCGAGAGCGTTGATGATCTGATCCATCTTCAGCTCTTGGGATTGCTGACTCCGGCGCGCGGCGGCGGCGGCGGTGGTGAGCGAGGCCGGTATCCCGGGGCGACTCAGCACGTCATCGAGAGCGGCCCAGGCGGACCCGATCACGCCACGAAATTGCTCCACCTTCGCGCGTTGTTGAGCATCAAGCCGCCGGCCATGCTCGACGGTTTCCCGCAGCGGGGCACACTGGAAGCTAACCCGAATCATCGTCGCCAATTGCCGGGCCTCGATCATTTCGGCGAGGAGCGGATCCGCCGTCGCGATACTGCTGTTGACCGTTTTCGAGGCCGCGGTGATCTGGGTGACGAGGGTATCGACACTCTTGAACCATGGCTCCGGCAGATGGCGGTCGGCCCGGGGTTTGCGGGCCTCGTCATCGATCAATCCATAATCCCGTTTGACGGATGCCCAGGCGCTTTGGATCGGCGCCATGAGCGCCTGGGTGTTGGGCAGGTTGGCCGATGCCAAAGCGGTCAGGGCACCTTCGGCAATGGCCGCCATGGCCGCCTTGACGTCCTCGACCTTCGCGGTCGGATCGTCCTGAGTTAACAGCGCGGTTTGGACGTCGGGGCGCAGCGAGCGCAATTTCAGTGCCTTGAACAACTCTTTATCGGTTTCCGCCAGGCCTGCGATCCGCTGGCTGTCCTGGTATCGAAGGCCCGCGTGCCACATTCCCGATCCGGTCAGGATTAACACCCAAAGGGCCAACACGGTCATCAAGAGATAGAGTGTTTTAGAGAAAGATAGACTCAGCATGTATGGATAATCCTTTAGTACTCAACCGGGATCTGCGGTGGATCTGTGGCGGGGCCGATGGGTGGAGGGCGGCAAACAGGTGTGGCCATCGGAGTTGTCGATCAGCGCGAGCGCGCTATTGTCTCCCGGATTCGTCCTGACGCCCCCGGTGGCGATACAAACCCTGACAATGTGGTGTTCAGCATCTGTCGTCAAGGTTTCGAAGTCGCATTTTGCCTTAACAGTGCAAAATCGCAGATCAATTCGGACCATTATCATGTGATGTATTGGTATTGGAGAAAAAACCAGTGAAAAATGCGATTTGATAACATGGTGCGGCGGGCGATATGCCATCTATGGCGTTATTATTTGTAAATATATTACATAAAAATTACATAATTGATCTGTATTTATTCGTTTTAGGGTGCCGTATGGCCGCCTTGTCAATGCTTAAGAGTGCGGCTGCCGCCGTTTAGCCCTCTCGCTTGGGAATCGCCGAGCACCCGGCGGGCATCCTGCCCGCCGGGTGCTGCCGGGACGGCCGCAGCCCACTGTATGCCGTAAGGGAAACTGCTGGCGGAGCGGTGGCAACCCGTCTTGGGGGCGGTCGCCAGTGACGGAAGTGTTATCGAGCCGGGACTCCGATCAAACACCCGGTCTGGGGTCAAGCCGGCGTAGAAATTCCCGCAGGATAATGCGGTAGAGTTCATCCTTCAGCCTCAGGTCTTCACTGCCCACGTCGATATTGGGGTTGTCGTTGATCTCGATGACGAAGATGCCGCGGTCGTTCTGCTTGAGGTCGACGCCATAGAGGCCGTTGCCGATCAGGCCAGCGGCCTTGACTGCGGTGTCCACCACCTCGGGGGGGGCTTCCTCCACCAGCAGCGTCTTGCCGGCTCCTTGTTGGAAGCGGCCGTCGCTGCCGTGCTTGACGATCTGCCAGTGTTTTTTGGCCATCAGGTACTGGCAGACGAAGATCGGCTGCCGGTTGAGGACGCCCACCCGCCAGTCAAAGGCGGTATACATGAATTCCTGGGCCAGGATCACGTCGGACTCTTCAAAAAGCGTGGCGGCGGTGGCCTCCAGTTCGCTTCGGGTTTGCACCTTAAAGATGCCGCGCGAGAACGAGCCGTCGGGAACCTTCAGGACGATGGGGAAGGGGATTTCCTGATCGACGGTGGCGAGTTTGCTCCGATCGAAAATGACCGTCTTCGGGACCGGCACCTTGTGGGCCTTGAGCAGTTCGGCGAGATAAACCTTGTTCGTGCATTTCAGGATCGAGTTGGGGTCGTCGATCACCGGCATCCCCTCGTTTTCGGCTTTTTTTGCGAAACGATAGGTGTGGTGGTCAAGATTGGTGGTCTCGCGGATAAACAGCGCATCGAATTCGGCCAGACGCAGATAGTCCTTCTTTTCGATGGTTTCCACATCGAAGCCCATCGTTTCGCCGATTTTGATGAATTTCTGGATCGTCTTGGGTGACGAGGGGGGCAGCGCCTCCTTGGGATTGTGTAGGATCGCCAATGAATAGCGAAGCGTGCTCTTGACCGTGGGCTCGCGCCAACTGCTGCGCGTATAGGCATCGAGAGCGGACTCGAAGCGCGCCTCGTCATCGGGCTTGAGGTCGTCGAGGGCCATGGCCTCGATGCCGCTGATGCTCCAATCCTCCTTCAGCCTCAGATGGACCTTGAGCATCGGGCAGCGGAACTGGTCGAATAACCGGCGCGCAAAGTCGGGAAAGCGACGGTCGTCGGTGTGGCCGAAGAAGACCTTGAGGCTGAAGGAGGCCTCGGGCGGCTGGGTCAGCCGGCGCATGCGCCGCCGCAAGCCCTCCTCCAACTCGGGCAGGGCAAAGCGGTAGAGACTCTTCTGGCTGAGATCCAGGATGGTCCGAACCGTCGGGATGACCTTCTGGCCCCGCGCCTCGGCCAGGAGCGAGCAATAGTATCCGAACCCCAAATAGTCATAGTTGCGGCTGAGATTGATAACCCGGACCGCACGCCCCTTCACCATCTCGGGTTTGGTGATGTATTCTTTGGTTGTGATAAGTTGCAGACTGCCGAGGGTCCCTTTAAAATCGGTCCTTCGGTCAACGACAATCAAATGCGTGGACATTCAGACCCTCGGTCGCGCGCGGAGGATTAAAGAGGCCCGCAACTGGGCTTTACCGTAGCGAGCCATGTGCTCAAAATCCTTTTTTGGTATCGGCATGTGGATGCGGTCGAAATCGGACTGGTGATGCGGCCCGCTGACCAGCGGGTCATGGGCGTAGATGAAGGTGTCGTCGGCGCCGGTGACAACAATCCAGTGGGGGAATTTCTCTCGATAGATGCGGTAGGAGCTGATCAGAACAATGGGAATGCCCCCGTCGTCCACCGCGCCGGCCAGATCCGCCGGTGCCAGCGGGCGATGGTTCAGGGTAATGTCGGTGCCGGCGATGATCGCGGTGAAATCCTCATGGACCAGCCGTATCACCTCTTTCTTCTCCTCGGACCGGACGCTGTCAAGGAACGGCGGGCCTTCGTCGTTCAAAAACAGGTCGACGGCGAAGCCGCGCCGCCATGCCGCCAGCGCCAGCCCGTGGGGACCGCAGCCGCCATGGCCCGAGGTCATGAAGATCGTGGTCGATTCGCGCCACAGGCGCAGCTCCAGTTGCCGGCTCAGGTCCACCGTGGGGTCCAGCGCCTTCATGGCCATCATCAGCGCCGCCGGCCCACAGGTGAAATCCAGGGTCTGGCGATAATAGGGCACGGTGCGCGCCCCCGCCGGCTGTTCGGCGCCGGCGTCCGGCCCCAGCAGCTTTTCCAGGCGCAACGCCGCCGTATGGTCTTCGTAATAGTCGGCATAGACGCCGAATTCCCGGTAACCGTGCCGCCGGTACAGGGCAACCGCAACGTCGTTGTCCGGCCGCACCTCCAGCCGGAGATAGCCGCAGCCCTCTTCCCGGGCCGTGGCCTCGATGGCCGCCAGCAGCCGCCGGCCGGCGCCCAGGCCGCGGCAGGCGGGATCAATGGCGAAGGAATACAGCCGGGCCAGTGAGGTTCCGCCGTGGAACAGCACCAGCCCGTAGCCGACCAGCCGATCCTCGGCCATGGCCACCAGACACCGGGCATGGCCCCGGGTCAACAGATGCTGAAACCGGCGCCGGGTCAGCCGGTCGGTGGCGAAACTGTCGGACTCGATGCGCAGCAGGTGCGGGATATCGTGGGTCGTGGCCGGGCGGATGACCAGGGCGGCGGCATCCGGCCGGGGAGATGCGGGCAGATCGGGCATGGTCCCTCCGGGCTGGGCGGTAGTTTAGTCCCATTGGACGCCGGGGCAAGTGCAGCCACGGTCGGGGGGGCAGTCGGGGGCCGGCGACCCTTGACCGATCGGATCCGCCGATGCCGGAAAGGGTCGCATTCCCGCGGGTTTTCTGGCATGAAGTCAGCCATCATGGATCCTTGTCCTACGCCCTTGCCGTCTTCGACGGACCAGATCACGGCGGCAGTTCGGGCCGAACTGGCGGCCGGTCGGCTGGACCGGGCATCGGCGCTTTGTCGGCAGCTTCTGGAGGCGACTCCGGACGGCGCCGGGGCATTGGGGCTGGCCGGTGCGGTGGCCTTGCGCGCGGGTCGGCACGACCTGGCGCTGGCCCTGTCGGATCGTGCCGTTGCCCTTGAACCCGGTTCGGCCGGGCATCACGATACCTTGGGGTTGGCACTGGCGGCAGTGGGACGTCTCGGCGAATCGTTGGAGCATCACCGGCGGGCGGTGGCGCTGTCGCCCGCTGATCCGGAATTCCAGCGCGACTTGGGACTGATCCTGGCCCGAATGGGGCGTCGGCGCGAGGCCGGGACCGTGCTGGCCGCTGTGCTGGCCCGTCACCCGGCCTTTCCCGGCGCGTTGTCCGGCCTGGCGTCGGTGACGTTGCCCGGCGCCGATTACCGTTCGGTGCTGGCGTGGATTCACGAGGCGTTGCGCCCGAGGACCTATGTCGAGATCGGCGTCGAGAGTGGCGCCACACTGGCTTTGGCCCGGCCGCCGACGCTGGCCCTGGGGATCGACCCGGCGCCCCGGGTAAGCCACACGTTCGGGGTTCCGACGCGCCTGTTCGTGACCACCAGCGACGATTTTTTTGCCCGCCACGACCTGATCGCCGAATTGGACGGTCAAAGAGTTGAACTGGCCTTCATCGACGGTCTCCACACCTTCGACCAGGCGTTGAAGGACTTCGCCAATCTCGAGCGGTCGGCGAACGCTTCGACGGTCATCGTTTTCCACGACATACTGCCGCTCGACGCGATCAGTTCCGCCCGGGTCCGCCGTTCCGACTTCTGGACCGGCGACACCTGGAAGGTGCTGCCGGCCTTGCGCCGCTACCGCCCCGATCTGGCGGTGTTCGTGGTGCCGACGGCACCCAGCGGTCTTGCGGTGGTCAGTGGGCTTGATCCATCGTCCACCATTCTGGTCGAGGCCTTCGACCAGATCGTGGCCGGCTTGATGCCGCTGACCTTGGCCGATTGGCAAGCGCAACAGCGGGCGTTTGGTCCGACCACGATTCCCAACCGGCAGGCCGCGGTGGCCGAACACCTGGCCCGGTTGCGCGGCCCATGACCGTCCGGGCGTCTTGACCATGGCTCCGACGGCCCTGATCAGTCTCCTCAGTTGGGATTCGCCCCGTTATCTGGAAAATCTGCTGGGTGATCTTGCGGCGCACCCGCCGGGATCGAACTATGCGCTCATCATCGTCGATCAGGGCTCGGAGCCCGCCACCCGCGCCCTCATCCGGGCCTTCGCCGCCCGCAGACCCCAGGTATCGATCAGATTTCTGAGAAACAATATCGGCTACAGCGCCGGCCATAATTTGGCCTATGAAATCATGCGTCGGAAGCTGGCGTTTGATTATTTTGTCACGATCAACAACGATGTCATTTTCGGACGCCCGGGCTGGCTTGACACCCTGGTCGGGGCCATGGAGGCCGACCATCGGCTGGCGGTCGGCGGGCCGTTCTGCGACGTGGTGCGGCCGACGGCGGCGGCGGTGGGACAGGACTTTACCTATATTTGCGGCGCGGTGGCGATTATTCGGGCCCGGGTTGCCCTGCGATTGGGCCTGTTTGATGCCGCCTTCACCCCGGCCTATTTCGAAGACACCGACATGTGCCGGCGCTATGAGGCGTTTGGCTTTCGCCAACGGCAAATTGAGATTCCGGTGTCTCACGGCTATCTTGAGGACGCAGACCCCGTCAATGTGGCAAAGAAAGAGTATCTTGCCGCCAGCTATGGCGATTTCTATCTGGAAAACAAGCGTCGTCTATACAATCGATGGTGGTTATCTTTGCCGAAATTATCGGATGAATCCGAGTTGCCGTCGGTATTTCCGCAGCTTTATGTTCCGGGCGTGGCGCCGCGGGCTTGACCGCGCCTGTGCCGGACGCCGGGGGCGCGTGCCTCAAACCGCGACGCTTTAATGACGGAAACCGTCGCAATCCTGTGGGGTTTCTGGCATGAAGAGGCCCGTCCGCGCCTGGGACCGGCGCGGGTGGGTTGTGGGATTGGTCTGGATGGGTTGGGAACGGTGGGGCCGGTGATGGACGTAGGGCTGAAGGTGCAGGAGTTGGAACCCCGTGGGCTGGACGCGGACAGCCTGAGACGATCCTTTTACGAGCGGCTGGTCTATGCCATGGGCAAGGACAAGCTGAACGCCACCCGCCGCGACTGGTTCCATGCGGTGGTGCTGTCGTTGCGCGACCGCATGGTCGATCGGTGGATGGAAACCACCCGCGCCCAATATCGCCATGATGTCAAGCGGGTTTATTATCTTTCCCTGGAGTTTCTGATCGGGCGGCTGTTGACCAGCAGTATGGCCAATCTTGGGGTGCTGAACGAGTGTCGGCAGGCCCTGGGCGAAATCGGCCTGGATCTCGACGAGGTGCTGGCGTCCGAACCCGACGCCGCGCTGGGCAATGGCGGCCTCGGCCGCCTGGCCGCCTGCTTCCTCGACAGCATGGCAACCTTGGGGCTGCCGGCCTTCGGCTACGGCATCCGCTACGAGTTCGGCCTGTTCGAGCAGCACTTTGAGCGAGGCTGGCAGGTGGAATATCCCGAACAGTGGTTGCAATTCGGCAATCCCTGGGAGTTCCCGCGCGCCGAGGCGCTGTATCCGGTGCAGTTTTATGGCCGGGTCGAAGAGGTGCGTGACGGCCCGCGGGGGGTGGCCCGGCGCTGGGTCGATGCCGAGCGGGTGCTGGCCGAGGCCTTCGACACCCCGGTGGTGGGCTATGGCGGGCGGACCATCAACACGCTCCGGCTGTGGCAGGCCCGGGCGACCAGTTCGCTCAATCTGGGCCTGTTTGCGGTCGGCGACTACCTTCGCGCGGTCGAGCACAAGGTGCTGACCGAGAATCTGAGCCGCGTGCTGTATCCCAACGATACCACCGAAACCGGGCGCGAGTTGCGCCTGAAACAGGAATATTTCTTCACCAGCGCCTCGTTGCAGGACATTCTGCGCCGGTTCCTCAAGCATCATAATGATTTCACGTTGCTGCCGGGACGGGCGGCGATCCAGCTCAACGACACCCATCCGGCCATCGGCATCGCCGAACTGATGCGTCTGCTGGTCGACCATCACGCAGTCCCGTGGGAGGCCGCCTGGGAGATCACCACCAAGACCTTCTCGTATACCAATCACACGTTGCTGCCCGAGGCGCTCGAAACCTGGCCGGTGCGGATGATGGAACGGGTTCTGCCGCGCCACATGCAGATCATTTACGACATCAACAGTCAGTTCCTGCACAACGCCCGCGCCCGCGCCGAGGGCGATATCGCCCGGGTGGCGCGTCTGTCGCTGATCGACGAGCGCGGCGACCGGCGGGTGCGGATGGGCAATCTGGCGTTCATCGGCAGTCATCAGGTCAATGGGGTCTCGGCCTTGCACACCGAGATGATGACCAAGACCGTGTTCGCCGATCTCCATGCCGAGTTCCCGGAACGGATTAACAACAAGACCAATGGCATCACCCCGCGGCGCTGGCTGCTGGAGGCGAACCCGGCGCTGGCCCGGCTGGTGAGCGCGCGAATCGGTGACGGCTGGATCAGCCATCTGGAGCAACTGGCGGCGCTGAAGCCGTTGGCCGGCGATGTGGAGTTTCAACTGGCGTTTCGCCGCGCCAAACGAGAGAACAAGGCGCGATTGGCGGCGTACATCGCCCGCCAGGTCGGCATCGACGTGTCCATCGATAGCCTGTTCGACGTTCAGGTCAAGCGTATTCACGAATACAAGCGCCAACTGATGAATCTGTTGCAGACGGTGGCGCTTTACAACGATATCCGCGACCATCCGGATCGTGAGTGGATCCCCGTCACCAAGATTTTTGCCGGCAAGGCGGCGCCGTCTTATCAGATGGCGAAGCTGATCATCAAGTTGATCAACGACGTGGCCGAGGTGGTCAACCGTGATCCGGCCGTGCGGAATCTGTTGAAGATCGTCTTCCTGCCCAATTACAGCGTGACGTCCGCCGAGCTGATCATTCCCGCGGCCGATCTGTCCCAGCAGATTTCCACCGCCGGTATGGAGGCGTCGGGCACCGGCAACATGAAGCTGGCGTTGAACGGTGCCCTGACCATTGGCACCCTCGATGGTGCCAATGTCGAGATTCGCGAGGCGGTGGCGCCCGAGAATATCTTTATCTTTGGTCTCACCGCCGATCAGGTCTCGGCGTTGCACCGGAGCGGCAGCTACGACCCGAGCCAGCGCATCGCCGCCAGCCCCCGACTGGCCCAGGCGCTGCGGATGATCGGTGACGGCGCTTTTTCACCCGACGACCGGGGGCGGTTCCTTCCCATCGTGCGCTCCCTGACCGACGGCGGCGACCACTTTATGGTCACGGCCGATTTCGAGGACTATGTCAGGGTGTATGGCCAGGTGCTGGCGCTCTACCGCAACCCCCAAGCCTGGACGGCCAGGACCGTGATCAATACCGCCAGCATGGGTTGGTTTTCCAGCGACCGGACCGTCGCCGAGTATGCCAAGGACATTTGGGGCGTCGAGCCGTTGCTGCCCGGGTTAGCGGGCGGGTGCGATCACACTGTCGTAAACCCAGAGACGGGTGGCTGACCCCTGGCCTTCGGTGAGCGTGACCTCGACCCAGTTGTGATGGCGGTTGCCGGTCCCGGTCAGCCGGTCGGAGGGGGTTAGCGCCCGGATCACCGGTTCGTGAAGGCCGGGCCCGGCGTGGCCATACACCCGGGCCCGGACGATCCGGTACGCTTGGCTCGGGGCCGGGGCTTCGGCCCGGGCCGTGGCCGGCGGCACGGGCTCCGGGGCCGGTGACGCCGCGGTGGCGGCGGGTTCGGGGCTGGGTTCAGGGGCGGCGGGCGGACCGGCAACGGGCGCGGCTTCGGCCAACACTGGAGGCGCGGCAGTGGCCTCCTGCGGTGCGGTTCCCGTCTCCATGGCCGGCATGGGTTGGGGGCTCTCGATGGCGGGCGGCGGCATGCCATCGTTGGGATGGTCCGGACGCGCGCTGAAATCAAGCCTAACAACCGGTGGCCGGCCCAGACGGACCTCGACCCGGTCGAGCGCCAAACGGTCCGAGGGGGCCGAACCGGCGTGCGCCCCGGCGTCGAGCAGGGCGCCGATCAGGGCTCGGGTATCGTCGTCCACGGTAAGGGTGGAGCCATCCAGGGTGCTCCGCAATTCGGTCTGGCGCGTGGCGTCGGCCGGGTGCCGATAGCTGAAACCGAGCGTCACGTCGCTCGGGCCGCAGACCAGGCTGGGGTCGCAGAGACGGATGGTGATGTCTTCAAGCCGGTAACCGGCCTGATCGACCAAACTGTCCAGGTCACGGACATCGGTGTTGGTGAGGCCCAGAAGAGTCGAGGCTAACCGGGAACCGCCGCCAGGATTGGCAAGCCAGGTATTCAGCGACCGGACGGTGCCGTCGCCGATTGCGATTAGTTGCCGGGTTGTGGCCTTGACCGTGTCCCAAAGGGTGGCGCCGCCGGGCGCACCGGTGTCCGTATCAGCGGCCTGGGCGGCGGGCGTTGTCGCCGTGACCAGCAGCGCCACGGCCAGGAGGCCCGGCCAATGGGTTGTCTTGAAGAATCCCATCTCCGCTCCCCCCCGACTCCGCTTCGGGTGTCCGTGCCGCCGGCCGACCCGTGCCAAAGGCCACGAATCGAACCGACGGTCAAGGTGTCGGAGGTCGATGCGACGATTTGGTTTTGCCGTGATTGGCGCCCCCGTTTCCGACCCCTGCTTGGTTGAAGACGGTTGCGGCGGCGCAGGCCCGAAACCGGCCTGTCCGGCGGTGACTCCCGCGCTACCTTAGTGGCAGCCCCCCTTCCATCGGACTGAGACATTGGCGGACGGAGGGGCGCGAGGTGAAGACATGACCCCACATTCGGGTGTTCCCCAGGCCGGCACCCCAACGGCCGGTGTGGCGCTGACCGAGATTCCGGTGGTCGACCTGGGAACCGACGGCTTTGACCGGTTGATCCGGGACTACCGCGACCGCCTGGACATGATTTTGGGTGCGGCCCGCCGTCAGTACACCAGTCCGGTGTTGTGGCTGGGCGACCGGTTGTCCCGGGGCTGGGCGTCGCGCGCCGATCTGCCGTACCTGGACGAATACGCGGCGGTGGCGGCGGCGGTCGGACAACCCGGGGCTTGGTTGCTGAATTTCAGCTACGAGTGGGGTTGCACGGCCGCCGTGGTCCGTGACGGACCCTCGGGGGCGCCCCGGCTGCTGAGAACCATGGACTGGCAAATGCCCACCCTCGGCCGGACCCTGTTGGCGGTCCGCCGTCGGGGCGCCGCTGGCGTCTGGCTCAACCTGAGCTGGCCCGGGTTCGTGGGAACCGTGCAGGCGGTGGCGTCCGGACGATTCGCGGCGGCCCTCAACCAGGCGCCCGATCCCGATAGCGGCTGCGGTCAGGTCGGTGACTGGCTGGCGGGCAAGGTGGCCATCTGGCGGAATGGTCTGATGCCCCCCGCACTGCTGCTTCGTGCGGTCTTCGACGACTGCCGGACCTTTGCCCAGGCCCGGGCCCGGCTGATCGAAACGCCGATTTGTGCGGGGGCCCTCTTTACCCTGGTCGGAACCGTGGCCGGCGATTCGGTGGTGATTGAACGGACCCGTCGGGGTGCGGTGACCCATGACGGGCTGGCCGCGGTGTCCAACCACTGGCTCACGCCGGGCCTGCCCGGCCGCTCGCGAAGCCGCTGGACCGTGGAGCGACTGGCCGCGATTCGCAGCCACCAGGCCACGCGGGGGGCCGACGCCCGGCCCTTTGCCTGGCTGGCGCCGCCGATACTCAACGACACCACCCGGGTGGCGCTGGAGGCGGTGCCGGGGACCGGGGCTTTGTGGGTTCGCGGCTACGAACCCGAAGGTCGCGTCACCCGGACGGCGGCCCTGGCCGCGTGATTTCGGGAAAAATGCGGATCGACCGCCAGAAGACGCTTGACGGCGGGGGGGGCGCTTTATAAAGTCCGCCAACCTTCGATAAGGGGGCTGGTGGTAGGCGTTGCGGCCTAGACGCAGTCCCGATGAGCAGTCGCGAAAGCCACAGCCGTTCGTCGCCGTAAGGCGTAGGGCGTGGCATGAAACTGATGGATGACCCTGGCCGAGGCGGTAAAGACGCTCCGGTCGTTGGGTTGTTGTCTGTAGCGACACTCTCGGGCCGCGGTGTTTATGCAGCGTGTTGCCCCAGCGCCGGATTCGGTCGCTGTTAGGACGAAGAGTTTCGATGCCAACGATCAATCAATTGATCCGTAAGCCGCGCGAGCCGCTCGCCGCGCGCAACAAGGTCCCGGCACTGGAGCAGTGTCCCCAAAAGCGCGGGGTTTGCACCCGCGTCTACACGACGACGCCAAAGAAGCCGAACTCGGCGCTGCGTAAAGTTGCGCGCGTCCGGTTAACCAACGGTTTCGAGGTCACGAGCTACATCCCGGGTGAAGGTCATAATCTTCAGGAACACTCGGTGGTGATGATTCGTGGCGGTCGTGTCAAGGATTTGCCCGGCGTTCGCTACCACATTATTCGCGGCTCTCTCGACACGCAGGGGGTCAAGGACCGTCGTCAGCGCCGGTCTAAATATGGCGCCAAGCGGCCGAAGTAAGGAGATACGTCGATGTCCCGTCGTCGTCGCGCCGAAAAACGCGAAGTCTTGCCCGATGCCAAGTATGGCGACCGGGTGTTGACCAAGTTCATGAACTGCCTGATGTTGGACGGCAAGAAGTCCGTGGCGGAACAGATCGTCTATGGTGCGCTGGAGCGTGTGGAAGGCCGGGCCAAAATCGACCCGGTCAAAATTTTCCACGATGCTCTGGGCAACGTCAAGCCACATCTGGAAGTGCGGTCCCGCCGGGTCGGCGGCGCCACCTATCAGGTGCCCGTTGAGGTGCGGACCGATCGGGCGCAAGCTCTGGCCATCCGCTGGCTGATCAACAGTGCCCGGGCTCGCAGTGAAAACACCATGACCGAGCGCCTGTCCGGCGAATTGCTCGATGCCGCCAATCAACGCGGCGCCGCAGTCAAGAAGCGGGAAGATACGCACCGGATGGCCGAGGCCAACAAGGCCTTCTCCCATTATCGTTGGTAGTCGTCATCTGACGATCCAGAGAAACCTTGCGTGAGAGTCGACCATGCCGCGCACTACGCCCCTCGACCGGTATCGTAATATCGGCATCATGGCTCACATTGATGCCGGTAAGACCACGACCACCGAGCGCATACTCTATTACACTGGCAAGTCCTACAAGATCGGCGAAGTCCATGAGGGCACCGCCGTGATGGACTGGATGGAGCAGGAGCAGGAGCGCGGCATCACCATCACGTCGGCGGCGACGACCTGCTTTTGGAAGGGCCACCGGATTAACATCATCGACACGCCGGGCCACGTCGACTTCACCATCGAAGTCGAGCGCAGCCTGCGGGTGTTGGACGGTGCCGTCACCGTCTTTGATAGTGTTGCCGGCGTCGAACCCCAATCCGAGACGGTGTGGCGGCAGGCCGACAAGTACCGGGTGCCGCGGATGTGCTTCGTCAATAAGATGGATCGCATCGGCGCCAACTTCTATCGCTGTGTCGACATGATGGTGGACCGCCTGGGCACGGTGCCCCTGGTGATCCAATTGCCGATCGGCTCGGAATCGGAGTTTGTCGGGCTGATCGATCTGGTGAAGAACAAGGCGCTGATCTGGCGGGATGAGACTCTCGGCGCCGAATTCGAAGAGGTCGAAATTCCCGAAGATATGGCGGCTCAGGCCGAAGAATACCGTCACAGGATGATCGAGACCGCGGTCGAACAGGACGACGTGGCGCTCGAGGCGTACCTTGGCGGCGAATTGCCCTCGGTCGAGACGTTGAAGGCCTGCATTCGCAAGGGCACCATCGCCTTTGCGTTCGTGCCGGTGCTGTGCGGTTCGGCGTTCAAGAACAAGGGCGTGCAGCCGATGCTGGACGCGGTGGTGGACTTTTTGCCCGCGCCCACCGACATCCCCAACGTCGTCGGCATCAAGCCCGACACGGAGACCCAGGAAGAGCGTCATACCGACGACGCCGCACCGTTCTCCGGTCTGGCCTTCAAGATCATGACCGATCCCTTCGTGGGCTCGCTGACCTTCGTGCGGGTCTATTCGGGGACGTTGTCCACCGGCTCCTATGTCCTGAACTCGGTCAAGGGTGACCGCGAGCGGGTCGGGCGGATGCTGCTGATGCACGCAAACTCCCGGGAAGAGATCAAGGAGTGTTATGCGGGTGACATTGTCGCCTTCACGGCTCTCAAAGGCACCACCACCGGCGACACCCTGTGCGATACCCAGAAGACGATCATTCTGGAGCGTATGGAGTTTCCCGAGCCGGTGATCGAGGTCGCGGTCGAGCCGAAGTCGAAGGCGGACCAGGAGCGGATGTCCACGGCGCTTCAGCGTCTGGCCCAGGAAGACCCGTCGTTCCGGGTGACGGTTGACCATGAGAGTGGTCAGACGGTGATTAAGGGCATGGGCGAACTGCACCTGGAAATTCTTGTCGATCGGATGAAGCGGGAGTTTAAGGTCGAAGCGAATGTGGGCGCCCCACAGGTTGCCTATCGCGAGACCATTACCCGCAAAGCGGAAATCGACTACACGCATAAGAAGCAGACCGGCGGTTCGGGTCAGTTCGCGCGGATCAAGCTGGTGTTCGAGCCGCAGGCGCCGGGGGTTGGTTACAGTTTCGAGAACAAGATCGTCGGCGGCTCGGTGCCGAAAGAGTATGTTCCGGGTGTCAGTAAAGGCCTGGAGTCGTCCAAGGATACCGGCGTCATTGCCGGCTTCCCGGTGATCGACTTCAAGGTATCGCTGATTGACGGCGCCTACCACGACGTTGACTCTTCGGTGCTGGCCTTCGAAATCGCCGCCCGGGCGGCGTTCAAGGAGGGCATCTCCAAAGCTGGTCCGGCGCTGCTGGAGCCGATCATGTCGGTCGAGGTGGTGACGCCCGAAGACTACATGGGCGATGTCATCGGCGACCTGAACAGCCGGCGCGGCCAGATCACCGGCATGGACCAGCGGGGCAATGCCCGGGTGGTCGCCGCCATGGTGCCACTGGCCAATATGTTCGGGTACGTCAATACGTTGCGCTCCATGAGCCAGGGACGCGCTCAATACACCATGCAGTTCCACCATTACGAACCGGTGCCACAAGCGATTGCCGACGAAGTCCGGGCCAAGCTGACCTGATGTCATGCTGGCCTGATCGCGAACCGCGGGAATCGAGACGAACGGAGACTTGGGATCATGGCAAAGGCAAAATTCGAGCGGAATAAGCCGCACTGCAATGTCGGCACCATCGGTCACGTTGACCATGGCAAGACCTCACTGACCGCGGTGATCACCAAGATCCTGGCCGAGACCGGCGGCGCGACCTACACGGCGTATGATCAGATCGACAAGGCGCCGGAAGAGAAGGCGCGCGGGATCACGATCTCGACGGCGCATGTGGAATACCAGACCACCGCCCGCCACTACGCCCACGTCGATTGTCCCGGCCACGCCGACTACGTGAAGAACATGATCACGGGCGCGGCGCAGATGGACGGCGCCATCCTGGTGGTCTCGGCGGCCGACGGCCCGATGCCCCAGACCCGCGAACACATTCTGCTGGCGCGCCAGGTCGGCGTTCCGGCGATCGTGGTCTTCCTGAACAAGGTCGACATGGTCGATGACCCGGAGTTGCTGGAGCTGGTGGAGTTGGAGGTCCGCGAACTGTTGACCTCGTACAATTTCCCGGGCGACGACATTCCCATCGTCAAGGGGTCGGCGCTGTGCGCGCTGGAAGACAAGAAGCCGGACCTGGGCCGGAATGCGGTCCTGGAACTGATGAAGGCGGTGGACCAGTACATTCCCCAGCCCGAGCGTCCGAAGGACCGGCCGTTCCTGATGCCGATCGAAGACGTGTTCTCGATCTCCGGTCGTGGCACCGTGGTGACCGGCCGCGTCGAGCGCGGCATCGTGAAGGTCGGCGAAGAAGTGGAAATCGTCGGCCTGAAGGCCACCGTCAAGACCACGGTGACGGGCGTCGAAATGTTCCGCAAGCTGTTGGACCAGGGCGAGGCCGGCGACAATATCGGCGCGCTGCTGCGCGGCACCAAGCGCGAGGATGTGGAACGCGGTCAGGTGTTGGCAAAGCCGGGCTCGATCACGCCGCACACGGTGTTCAAGGCCGAAGCTTACATCCTGACCAAAGAAGAGGGCGGGCGGCATACTCCCTTCTTCAGCAACTACCGGCCGCAGTTCTATTTTCGGACCACGGACGTTACCGGTCAGGTGGTGTTGCCCGAGGGCACCGAAATGGTGATGCCGGGCGACAAGATCGCGATGCAGATCGAGCTGATCGCCCCCATCGCCATGGACGAAGGCCTGCGCTTCGCCATCCGCGAAGGCGGTCGGACCGTTGGCGCCGGTGTCGTCGCTCAGATCGTGAAGTAAG
>CAIYNU010000013.1 GCA_903927615.1 uncultured Rhodospirillales bacterium
GGGACGATAAGGCGAGCGAGACGGGCCATGACTAAGTCTAGCTTGCCGGTGTATCGCTGTCAATAACTGCACTGTCACCGTAATTGACGTAATTGACCGTAATTGCACTGTCACCGTAATCCCTGCGTTCAGAGTTGGGCCGCCTCCTCTATCATCTGCTCCTTACATTCATTCGGCGCAGCAAGCATCTTTCGAACACGCGAAAGCTCTTTCCTTATTGGAAGCCACACAATATTAGTCCCGCGCGCGAACTCCTGCGCAATCCCATGCTTCTTGAGCAGATTTAAAACGTCAGGAACGTAGCGCTGTTCATCGATATCCAAGCCACGATAAAGGGCGCTCTCAACCCTTCCCGACAAGCTCTGAACAAAAAGCTTTCTCAACGTAACCAGTAGAACTTTCTGACCGTTGCTTAAATTAGTATTAAGAATTGCTCCGCTGGTTTCGGCTTGATCAAAGCACCCAAATTCACACGACAAATGGAACTTTGCCCGAGGAAGATCGCCAACGGACAGTCGTCCAGTAATACCATCAAATAAGCTGTTAGAAAATGACGGGAGCTTATCTGCGCAGACGCCACTTTCAAATATTATTGACTTAAAATGACAGTAGTTAAAACTAATCTTTGAAAAGTCGTTCATTTCCTCGTGAAAAATGATGGGACTCCCAACCATCATCTCGCTTACTACTATTTCAGTACCAATGCCTATATTTCCATTTAATATTGCCATTGCAACATCCCCCCTAACACACTTGAGGTCGTTGCGCTTGCCTAAAAATATTGCTGCCTGGAGAAAAACCCCCTTAACATCCTTATTTTTGCTAAGGTTTCTAATAGAAACCTCACAACCAATAGGATCAAGCGGCTTGTCGCTTTCATTCATTACATCAACCCAGATTCTCTCGCTAATTGTTTCATATGGCGACTCTAGAAACCTCAAAAACTCTCTTCCATTACATACCTCGACTAGCTCCTTATCAATAAAGCAACGACTATCATCTTCGGCTTTGTATATTCCAAGTCCCGGCAATCTCTGAATTGCAAGAACGCCTTGCTCGTCTGGTTCATATCCACAGACCTCGTTAAATGCAGAAAATAGGTCCTTCCTGGAAATTGGCCCCAGACCATCTTCCGTCGTTCGCGCCAAAGTGGCGGACCTCTCAAGAATGCGGCGTAAGGTTACTCCATCGAGGTTCGTTTCGATCTGTTCCTCACGTTCGTAAATTCGGCCAAGAAGATAATCCCAACCATCAATCGCATCTGGCATGCCCTCCTGGCTTGATAAATCAGAAAGAAAACCTCTTGAAGCAAGATACCCCAGCAACAAGGGCCTTGCTGGTATCCAATCCGGAAGCGCTTTTCCATACGAGACGCCCTTGAATTTCGCCAGAAAATCCTTAATTTGCTCTTCTGTAAACTCTCCAATATTAAGAACATGGGCGCCCGCCATTCCAAGTGCGCTACAAAGCTCCTTCTCGTCCTCAAAGTAGTGGCTTCGACCAGTTGCGACAATCCCGATGTTAGTGCTTTCTTTTATTAACCTCCTAACACCTTCAAGAGAACGCATGCGAACGTCTCTCAATTTTTTCCATGAACCCTGTACTCCTATCGATGCAACCTCGTCGAATCCATCAATCAATAAAGTGACAAGCTGCGCCCGCCACGCCCTAACCAAAGAGGATGGCGGATCGAATCCTATGCTCCGCGCATGCCTCTCCAGAACCTCAACAGGATCCTTTTGTCCAGAATGCTCTCGAAGGTTTAAATATATTGGAAAAATTGAAGTCTTGCCGCGAATATATCGGTCCTCTAACCTCATGAAAATCTCTCTAAGGGCCATGCTTTTTCCAGCACCATACTGGCCAACCAATGCAAAGCGCTCACGCTTTTCAACGCGGACCAAGATGTCATTTAACGAAAAATTCTCAGATGTTGACGAATTTGCAAACCCAATATCAACAAAGGATACCTCAGGAGTCTTGGAGTCGGATTTGAAGCCTCGGACGCTACCAAATATATGATTATTTCGAGTCGAGAGATATGCGCGAACGTCCACTAAACTTTGCAGAAATTGAGAGAATGACAGGCATCTCACCTGACCTTTTCCATGCTCTTGAACCTCCTTTCGCTGATCAGCTGTCGGCTCCTCTTTAGTAATAAACCAGCCGATTGCCCCCTTCAGCGATTTTTTGCTATTATGATCACATATAGATCTAAATATCTTTTTTGTATCATTTTTTGCCTTTTCTTTTCCCTTCGATACTGTCGCCTCAATGAAATAAACTGCTTCCTCTGTCTCAAATATACCGTCGCGCTCCTTGCCATCAAGGATAGCCGACCCGGAGTATTGTGCGCTGGGCCATTTTGCGCGAGCCACGCGACGAACTTCATTCTCAAAATCTTTTTCTTGGTCTTGGTTTGTCACTTATGTCTCCATCCAGATGTGCTAAAATGCGTGGCACCAAAACTTCCGGGTAGCCTACCCAGGTAGTAGTACGAAAAACGTACTCATCGCCCTTTCCAGAAAGATAGTACCCAATGAGTGCGAAATGCTGCAATGGGATATTCGGTGATGAGGCGACCGTGAACGATAATTCTCTCGCGATCGATCAGCATTGTGCGTGTAAAATACGTGTAAAATCACAACTTTCCGTCAAAAATCCGCCCGTATCAAATCTTTGTAAACTCATAAAATCAAACAAAATCAATGAGTTGACTAATCGGACAGCAACATTACGCCTAACCCGCTGGGAGAGCGGATTGGGATTACGGGGATTACGGTGACGGATTACGGTGGGATTACGGTGACGGGATTACGGTGACGCTGCACTTAGGATTACGGTGACGCTGCACTTAACTGATTACTGATTACGGTGACGCTGCACTTAACTGGGATTACGGTGACTGGGATTACGGGATTACGGTGACGCTGCACTTAACTGTGGTGTCCCCTGTCGGGAACTGGTGCATATCCACGGAATGTCCGCCATGAGCGCAACTCCGTCAAAACCTCCGTGACGCGGCCCGAGTGGGCCACCTCAACTTATTGGATAGGCGCGCGGGCGTCTCGCCCACCCCTTGGCGGCCGGGACGGGGGCGATCCGGGGTCGGCGGCCGGCCGACCAGCCCTTGGAACCCACCACTTCGTCGCCATATGTGCCGGGCATCTTCCTCGATTGCACCCCAGTGTGGATCATCGGCCGGATCGGGCTGCGTGGCGGACGATCGGGCCAAAGCGGAGGTTTCCGGCCATGGATTTCGAAAAATACACCGAGCGCTCGCGCGGCTTCATGCAGGCGGCGCAGGCGGTGGCCCAACGGCGCGGCCATCAGCAACTGGTGCCGCTGCACCTGCTCAAGGTCCTGCTCGACGACACCGAAGGCCTGGCGGCCACCCTGATCCGGGCGGCGGGCGGCGACGCCGCCGCGGCGCTCTCGGGCACCGAAGCGGAATTGGCGCGGTTGCCCAAGGTCGAAGGCTCCGGCGCCGGGCAGATTTACCTCAGCGGCGACCTCGCCCGACTGTTCGAGAGCGCCGAAAAGCTGGCCCAAAAGGCCGGCGACAGCTTCGTCACGGCCGAGCAACTGCTGCTGTCGCTGGCGCTCGCCCATGGCTCGCCACCCCAGCGGGTGCTGGGCGGGGCCGGGGTAACGCCTCAGGCGCTGAACCGGGCGATCAACGACCTGCGCAAGGGCCGGACCGCCGACAGCGCCACCGCCGAACAGGGCTACGACGCCCTCAAGAAGTACGCGCGCGATCTGACCCAGGCGGCCCGGGATGGCAAGCTGGATCCGGTGATCGGTCGGGATGACGAAATCCGGCGCTGCATTCAGGTGCTCGCCCGCCGGACCAAAAACAATCCGGTGCTGATCGGCGAACCCGGCGTCGGCAAAACCGCCATCGTCGAAGGTCTGGCCCTGCGGATCGTCAACGGCGACGTCCCCGAAGGCCTGAAAAAGCGGCGGCTGTTGTCCCTGGACCTGGGCGCCCTGGTGGCCGGCGCCAAATTCCGCGGCGAATTCGAAGAACGGCTGAAGGCGGTTCTTCAGGAAATCCAGGCTGCGGCCGGCGAAATCATCCTCTTTATCGACGAATTGCACACCCTGGTCGGGGCCGGCAAGGCCGAAGGCGCCATGGACGCCTCGAACATGCTGAAGCCTGCGCTGGCCCGGGGTGAATTGCACTGCGTCGGCGCCACCACCCTGGACGAATTCCGCAAGCATGTGGAAAAGGACGCGGCCCTAGCCCGACGCTTTCAGCCGGTCTTCGTGCCCGAGCCCACGGTGGCCGACACCATTTCGATTCTGCGCGGGCTCAAGGAAAAATACGAATTGCACCATGGCGTCCGGATCACCGACAGCGCCATCGTGGCCGCGGCGACCCTGTCGAACCGCTACATCGCCGACCGCTTCCTGCCCGACAAGGCGATTGATCTGATCGACGAGGCCGCGTCGCGCCTGCGCATGGAGGTCGACAGCAAGCCCGAGGAGATCGACGAACTCGACCGCCGGATCATCCAGCTCAAAATCGAGCGCGAGGCCCTCAAAAAGGAGACCGACCCCGCCTCCCGGGACCGATTGAGCCGGCTCGAGGGCGAACTGAGCGACCTGGAAGCCAAATCAGCCGAGCTGACCGGTCGCTGGCAGGGCGAAAAGGACCAGTTGGCCGGGGCCCAGAAGACCAAAGAGCACCTCGAGCAGGCCCGGGCCACCCTGGAACAGGTCCAGCGCAACGGCGACTGGGCCCGCGCCGGCGAACTCACCTATGGCGTGATTCCCGACCTGGAACGAAAACTCAAGGCCGCCGAAAGTGCCGCCGAACACCGCATGATCAACGAAGAGGTGCGCGACGACGCCATCGCCTCGGTGGTCAGCCGCTGGACCGGTATCCCGGTGGACCGGATGCTGGCCGGCGAGCGTGATAAGCTGCTGGGCATGGAAGACCGGTTGGCGCGCCGGGTGATCGGCCAGGAAGACGCCATCCGCGCCGTGGCCGACGCGGTGCGCCGGGCGCGGGCGGGGCTCCAGGACCCCAACCGGCCGATCGGCTCGTTCATGTTCCTGGGGCCGACCGGTGTCGGCAAGACCGAACTGACCAAGGCCCTGGCCGAGTTCCTGTTCGACGACGAGGCGGCCATGGTCCGACTCGACATGTCCGAATACATGGAAAAGCATTCGGTGGCGCGGATGATCGGGGCGCCGCCCGGCTATGTCGGCTATGACGAAGGCGGGGCGCTGACCGAAGCGGTGCGCCGGCGGCCCTATCAGGTGGTGCTGTTCGACGAAATCGAGAAGGCCCACCCGGACGTCTTCAACGTTTTGCTCCAGGTGCTGGACGACGGCCGCCTGACCGACGGCCAGGGCCGGACCGTGGATTTCCGCAACACCCTGATCGTCATGACCTCGAACCTGGGCAGCGAGGTGTTGGGGGCCCAACCCTTGGAGCAGGACTCGGCGCTGGTCCGGGAAGCGGTCATGACCGTGGTCCGCGACACGTTCCGCCCCGAATTCCTCAACCGGCTGGACGAAATCCTGCTGTTCCACCGCCTGACCCGCCGGCATATGAGCAGCATTGTCGCCATCCAGTTGGCGCGGCTGGCCAAAATGCTGGGGAACCGGGATATCTCCCTGGACCTGGACGCCGCCGCCACCGAATGGCTGGCCGATGCCGGCTACGACCCGGTCTACGGCGCCCGTCCGCTGAAACGCATCATCCAACGCGAACTGCAAAACCCCCTAGCCACCCGAATCCTGAGCGGCGCGGTGGTGGACGGCCAAACCGTGCGAATCAGCGCCAAGGACGGGGCGTTGCTCATCGATGGCGTGCCGACATCCTGATCATTACCCTTCTTTGATTGCAACATGACAATAATCACAGCGCATCATTGCCTTTGGTCACACCGGTGCCGTATCATACGGGACCGGTGTGCCCCGGACTGAAGGATGACGGGTGCGGATGCGATGACCCAGGCGCTGGTGAACCCCGCCCTTCTCCGATGGGCGCGCGAGCGGTCCGGGTTGGGTATTCAACCCTCGTTGAAGCCTATGGTCGGCAGCAGAACGGAACGCTATGACCTGTCTTCTCGACGCCAACATCTTCATCAAAGCGAAAAACCGTTACTAAGCCTTTGACCTCTGCCCCGGCTGCTGGACCTGGATGGACCACATCGTCACCGGCGGCAGGGTTCATCGGCGACACTCGGCCCCCGTGCTCACCGCCAACAGGCCCGAACCCGATGATCAGGATCGCGCCCCAGCCCTGGATGACCGCCGAGCCATCCCGACGGGTGTTGGCGGCCCTGGGGTCGGCGCGGTTCATTGGTGGTTGTGTGCGGGATGCCGTGGCCGGGCGGACGGTGGCCGACATCGACATCGCGACACCGCTGGTGCCCGACGCGGTGATGGCCCGGCTCCAGGCGGCCGGCATCCGGGCGGTGCCCACCGGGATTGCCCATGGGACGGTGACGGCGATGGTGGGCGGCGCCACCCTCGAGATCACCACGCTCCGGCGGGATCTGGCCTGTGACGGGCGCCATGCCCAGGTGATCTTCACCGAGGACTGGCAGGCCGACGCCGCGCGCCGGGACCTGACCATCAATGCCCTGTCCTGCACCGCCGACGGCACGCTCTATGACCCGTTTGACGGCGTGGCGGATCTGACCGCCGGCCGGGTGCGCTTCATCGGCCGGGCCGAGGACCGCATCCGCGAGGATGTCCTGCGTCTGCTGCGCTTCTTTCGGTTCCAGGGCCGCTACGGGCGCTGGCCGCCGGACGCCGAGGCCCTGGCCGCCTGCCGGGCGCTGGCGCCGCGGCTGCCCGGCCTGTCGGGGGAACGGATCCGCGCCGAAGTGTGCCGGATCCTCGCCCATGACCGGTGCGCCGACGTCTGGGACCTGATGATCACCAACGCCGTGGTCCCCCACCTGCTGCCGGCCGCCACCCAGACCCATCGCCTGGCCGCGCTGGTGCGACTGGACGCCGCGCTCGGCGTCGGCCCGGCCGAAGACCGGGCGGTGGTGCGCCTGGCGGCGCTGCTGGCCACCGACCGCGCCGGCGCCGAAGCCGCGGCCCGGCGTTTGCGGCTCTCCCGGGTCGAACACGACCGCCTGCTGGGGCTGGTCGCGCCCCTGGTGGCGCCGCGTCCAGGGACTCCGCCCGCCGACCTGTGCCGGGCCTTGGTGACACTGCGCTGCCCCGCCCGCTTTCGCGATCTGATGCTGCTCGCAGCGGCAGCCACCCCCGAGGCCCCCGAGTCGGTGCCGGATGCGCTCCGCCCGGCCCTGGCCATGGCCGCTCGTCGGGCCGCCACCCCGTTTCCGGTGTCCGGGCACGATCTGTTGATGCGCGGGGTTCCGGCCGGCCCCGGGTTGGGACGGTGCCTGGGTGACCTTGAAGTCTGGTGGGCCGAACACAATTTCGAGCCAGGGCGCGAGCCCTGTCTGGCCGAACTCGAGCGGCGACTATCGTGATTGCCAGGCAAACAAAAAAACTTCGTGACCCCCAGCCGCCATCACTGTACAGTACTCCCACAACACAGGGGGATAGTGGTTGCCTCTTGATCTTTCCCCGACTTCGCACTTGCAGCATTTTAGCCGAAAGGCTTAGGTCTTACGACCCGCAATATCAACCTAAAAAGAATTACAAAAGAAATAAAACCTTGCTATGCTCAGGCAAGGTTGGGAGGATCGAGTGCTACCGAACCATAAGACTGCGGCGCAACACAAAAAGACGGGCAATAAGCGTCACGCGGCCTGAGTTTAGGGAGGAAGAACGGCCGATACCCATCCCCGAGGATACCGCCACTGCGGCGGTCCTCCAAAAGAGGGAAAGATGTAAGGGCGTTCTGGCCTAAATTACGGCAAGCCGGCGATCCGGCTTGCCTTTTCTTTTTTCCGACGCTGGTCCATCACCTACTTGGCGTAATCGGTAAAGCCCGCCGCCTCGGCGACCATCCAGGGGGGGTGCAGCGCGGCAAGCCGGGCAAAGACCGGGCAGTCCGGCTGATGGGCGCCGGGCAAATAACCGATACTCATCAGAAACTCGCCCACCACCTCGCCGCCCATGAAGGTCAGGTGCTGCCGGAACAGTGTGAGCCACGACGCCTTGCCACGCGGGTGGTGGCGGGCGATCCAAGCCGCGAACGATCCGGCTTCGGCCCGCAACGCCACCAGTCGCCGCGCATTCTCGATGACGGCGTCGACCTTGCGGCCGTTGCGGATAATGCCGGCATCGCCCAGCAACCGAAGCCGCTCGGTTGCGCCGTAAGCCGCCACCCGATCCAGGTCGAAGCCGTCAAACGCCCGCTGAAACGCCTCTCGCTTCTTGAGCACGGTCAGCCACGACAGGCCCGCCTGGTTAATTTCCAAAACCAGTCGCTCGAACAGCACCCGGTCACAGGTCACCGGAAAGCCGTATTCTTCCGCGTGATAAGGACCGTGCCAGGGGTGGCCGGGCGCATCCCGGCAGTAACTAAGAGCCATCGCTCCCCTATACCAATCCGGTCGACGCGCACTGGAGCGTTTCCGCTCAGGGTGCAGAGTCTGGACCGCGGCCGTGCCGGTAGCAAAAAGGGCGGGCGAGACGCCCGCGCGCCCAACGGCGATCCAACGTGATCGGAAACCGCTTTAACAATGACCGATCAACCGGTCAAGCGGGCATTGCCCGCACCCCCCCTAGGGCCGGTCGGCCCTGTGGACCTCAAAGGTCATGAGGTCCAGGAGGTCAACCTCCTGGCGGGTGCGGGGCAACGCCCGGCACCATCAAATCACTCGCCGTACCCGACCGCCCAGACTAACTGTTCCGCACCCGCTGCACGAAGCTATCCACCTCCTGGCGCAACCGCTGGGTCTGCCGCGACAGTTCGTTGGTGGCCCCCAGGACGCTGCCCGCCATGTGTCCGGTCTCGCCGGCAGCCTGGGTGACGCCGCCGATGTTGCTCGAAACTTCGCGGGTGCCGGTGGAGGCCTGCTGGACATTGCGGGCAATTTCTCGAGTCGCGGCCCCCTGTTCCTCCACCGCCGAAGCAATGGTGGTGGTGATCTCGCTCATCCGCTGGATGGTTCCGGTGATGCCCCTGATCGCATCCACCGCGGTGCCGGTCACCGCCTGCATCTGCCCGACCTGGCCCTGAATGTCGTCGGTGGCCTTGGCGGTCTGATTGGCCAGATTCTTCACCTCCGACGCCACCACCGCAA
>CAIYNU010000014.1 GCA_903927615.1 uncultured Rhodospirillales bacterium
GATCATACGCCGTATAAATCGCACCGCCGGTCTCGGCCAGGATCTTGGTGATCGCCGCGGTCAGTGAGGTCTTGCCATGGTCAACGTGACCGATGGTGCCGACATTGCAGTGCGGCTTATTCCGTTCGAATTTTGCCTTTGCCATTCTGTGTCGTTCCGTTCCCGTGTCCGTTACGGTGGCCCAGTCCGCCGACTCGATCACCCGCGCGATCGCCGGCCGGACCGCGTCCACCACGGCGAACACCGAAAAATTGGAGCGGGCGAAGGGAATCGAACCCTCGTCACCAGTTTGGAAGACTGGAGCTCTACCATTGAGCTACGCCCGCACCGTCGCGCCGGCCCGACCGCCGGACGCTTGTCCCGTCTATAACACCCACCGCCGGCGCTGACAAGGCCGTGTCGGGTCTGGTCTTACAAACATTTGCGCCCTTGCCGGCGGCCGATGGGGGCCTAGGGTTTTCAGTGGACCGGAGAGATTCCGGTGTTGAAACTGTGAGAGGGAGGCAGGATGATGATCAGGACGCGCACACTGGCCATTTGCCTGGGTCTGGCGATGGCGGGGACCGGCCCGTTGGCGCTTGCTCCGGCGCCTGCGACGGCGGCCGATCAAGCCCCGTCGACTATGGTCGATCCCGTCAAGGAAATCGAGACCGCCGCCACCCATGCCGGCCTGGCGGCAGAGGCCAAGGACATCAAGATGGTGCATACCCACTTGCACCACACCATCAACTGCCTGGCGGGGGTTCACGGGCCAGGCTATGACGCCACCGCATCGAATCCCTGCGCCGGTTTGGGCAACGGGGCACTGGTCGATGCCGCCGATGCGGCCGCGAAGACAACTTTGGACGCCGCTTTGGAACACGCGGAGTCGGGCCTCAAGGTCGACGACCTGACGACCGCCCAGAAAATCGCTGCCGAGACCCAGGCTCAATTGAGGACCGTCAAGTAGCCGACCCGATGGAGGTGATCACGACCTGATCCGTTCGGTCAGGTGCGGGCGATCAATGCTCGGGAGATTTCAGGTGAGCCTGATCCGCCTTGTGAATCGCCGCCCAAGCACTGAGCGCCTGCTTCTTGGCATTGTGCCAGCGCAGTAGCAACTCTTGGATTTTTTCGGCGCTCGGCCATTTGTCACCCTCGATACGCGTGGCGTGACCGAGCACCACCTCTGCCGGCAATTCCGGGGCGGTATCATTGAACATAAAGCGCGCTGGCTTGGTTTTCAGCGCCTCGGCGACCGCGCCGACGATGCCGATGATGCCACCGAGTTCGTCGGTGAGGTCATCCAGTTGGCGCATGGCATCGAGATATTTCCTGACCGCATCGGCCATGATGATTCTCCTCCTCAACACCGACGCCAGACTGCCGAAGCCCGGCCGTTGGCAGTTTATATGGTCGGCCTTAAGGATAAGTTGAAGATGGTCGTCCGGGTCTTTGCGTCGGGCAGCGCCTGCTCCGGCCGAAGGTCAATGCGCCAAGCGGCGCGGCTTCCAGCTTCCGTCGGTGTCGACAGCCTGTTATCATGAAGATGTCGGGTTGCCGGTGTCGCTCTCCGGTGTCGCTCTACCGAGTGATGTCCATAAGGAACAGGCGAGGGACTTGGGATGGCGCTACCTTTGGACCAGCAACAGATCCGGAAAGTTCAACTCGTTCTTCAGATGTCGAAGAAGCTCCAAAATGATGTTGCTCTTCTTCAACGATGTCAGAACGAACGACCACCTAAGACATTTTACGATTTTTGCCAGATTAGGAATCGACATAACGAAATACAAGGGCTTGTGTTCATTATTAAGGAGAAAATGACCGATATTGGCGATCTCCTGCCGCCCAAGATGACGCGCTGGCTGATGCAGGCGAAGCTCAAGGCAGTTACAATTTTTGTGGAAATTAGTTTAGATTTTGTCCGTAACCCGCCGTTAACTATGACCGGATCGTTGACGGCGCGGGATGTTCTGGAAAATGAACAAAAAAATTTTTCGGAAGCCAAAACGTTTTTCGATAATATGCTGTTAGAGCAAGCTGTTGATGATCAGATGGCCGACCAGCTCGATCGAACGTTGGGAATGATCGAAGAGACGGTCGGCATTATCGAAAAACTGCTGTCAAAAAGCCGAAACTATCTTGAAGAATTTAGTTGAGTCCTTTCCAGCGACAAAGTCGATCGGAGGAGCGGTATGGTCGGGAAGTTCGGGGGCGATGTTAGCCCGCACGACACATGGCAGCGACTGGTTGCAGACTCTCAGGCCGTGCTGATGGACGTGCGGACCGAAGCTGAATGGGCGGCGGTTGGCGGTCCGGACCTGTCCAGCCTGAACCGCCCGGTCATCCGGGTGGAATGGCAGCAGCCCACCGGCCTTCGCAACCCGAGCTTTGCCGAGGCGGTGGCGGCCGAAGGGGTTCAACCCAGACACCCGGTTTACGTGATTTGCCGCAGCGGTGTTCGTTCGCGGGCTGCGGCGGAGCTGTTGGCGGCTTTGGGGTACACCACCTATAATGTGGCCAATGGCTTTGAGGGGCAAATGGATGGCGCCGGGCATCGCACCCTCAACGGCTGGAAAATAGACGGGTTGCCCGCCACCCCGAATTGAACGGGGGCGTGGCACACCCAACCGCAAAGGCCAACACTCATGGAGCAGACTCGAGGGAACACCAACGGCCTGGCGGTCACCCCAGGCCGGCGGCTTTTGGTGGTGCGTCGCGAGGGGTTTCCGATTCGGGGCGGTTTCCGCATTTCCCGGGGCCGCAAGACCGAAGCCGAAGTGGTGGTGGCGGAGATTCGCGCCGGTGATGCCCTTGGGCGGGGCGAGGGCGTGCCCTATGCCCGTTATGGCGAGGGGACCGACGCCGTGATGGCAACCCTGGAAGGGTTGGCGGATGCGGTGGCCGCGGGGCTCGACCGGGCGGCGCTGGCCCGGCGGCTGCCCCCGGGGGCAGCCCGCAATGCCCTCGATTGCGCTCTGTGGGACCTGGAAGCGAAACAAACCGGCCAGCCGGTCTGGCAACGGGCCGGCTTGGGAACCGCGCCCGGCCCTGTGATGACGGCCTTTACGCTCAGCCTGGACAGCCCGGACGGGATGGCGGCGGCGGCGCGGGCGGCGGGCGGGCGGCCGTTGCTCAAACTGAAGCTTGACGGCGAGTTGATCCTCGAACGGGTGCGGGCGGTGCGGGCCGCCGTGCCCGAGGCCCGTCTGATTGCCGATGCCAACGAGGCCTGGAGCCTCGACCAGTTGCTCCGATTCGCTCCGGAACTGGCGGCCCTTGGCGTCGAACTGATCGAGCAACCGCTCCCCGCCGCCGATGACGCGCTTCTGCCCACCGTTCCGGGACCGGTGCCGCTGGCCGCCGACGAATCCTGCCATGGTTCGGACAGCCTGGACCGTCTGGCCGGGCGTTTTCAAGTGGTCAACATCAAGCTGGACAAAATCGGCGGCCTGACCGGAGCCTTGCAACTCAAAGCGGCGGCCGAAGCCGCGGGCTTTGGCGTCATGGTCGGCTGCATGGTCGCAACCTCCCTCGCCATGGCACCGGCGCTGCTGGTGGCCCAAGGGGCGGCGGTGGTCGATCTCGATGGGCCGCTGTTGCTGGCGGCAGACCGGGAACCCGGCCTGCGCTACGACGCGGCGATGGTGTATCCTCCGGACCCGGTCCTGTGGGGATGACCACGGCGCCGGACTGACCCCCGTTGATGAAAGGAAGCTCCCGATGCCGTCGTCTGCCACCGTCCCCGGCCGAATTTCGGTCATTACCGGCGCCACCTCCGGGATCGGCCGCATCGCTGCCGCCGGCTTGGCCCGCCGGGGCGATGTCGTGATTCTGGTCGGCCGGGATCCGGCGCGGGGACAGGCCACATTGGATCAACTGATCGCCGATACCGGCAACCACGCCCTGTCGTTTTTGGCCGCTGACCTGTCCGCCATGGCCGACGTCCGTCGCCTGGCCGATACCATTCGGGCCCGTCACGACCGGATCGACCTTCTGGTCAATAATGCCGGCGCCTTGTTTCAACTGCGGCAGGACAGCGTCGATGGCCTGGAGCTGACCTTTGCGTTGAATCATCTGGCCTATTTCCTGCTGTCGGACCTGCTGACCGAGCCGCTCCGGCGATCGGGCGCCGGCCGGGTGATCAGCGTCGCCTCGGGCGCTCACCGAAGGGCGGCCCTGGACTTCGACGATCTTCAAACCACTCACGGCTATAGCGGTTGGCGCGCCTACCAACGCTCCAAGCTTGCCAACATCCTGTTCACCAAGGCGTTTGCCCGGAGAAACGCGGGGACCGGTGTGACCGCGGCTTGTCTTCATCCCGGTTTTGTCGCCACACGCTTCGGCGATGCCAATGGTGGCCTGTTCGCGTTGGCGCTCGGCGCGGCCAAGCGACTGTTTGCCGAGTCCGCCGAAACGGGCGGGCAGCGTATCCTGTTCCTCGCCACCACCTCCGACCTGGAGCCTGGCGGCTACTATGTCAGGAACAGCCCCTCGGCGCCGTCTCCGGCGGCGTGCTCCGAGGACGCCGCTGAGCGCCTGTGGCAGGCCAGTCTCGAACTGACCCGCCCCTGGCGCGAGGCTGGCGCCACCATCGAACCCGCCGCTATTTCTTAAAGTATTCGTGGCTCCTGACGTGGTGGGCCGAGCGTAGCAGGACGAACCGGGCATGGTGACCGCAGCCGTGGCAAGCCGGAAACTGCTCGCCCTTAAGGCAGGTCACTTCATGCTCGTCGGCGTGATCGGCACCATGGGTTACCTTATAGATGCCCGACTTCGGCACCTCGTCCCCTGGCTTGAACACCCCAGCCACGTCAACCTCCCCGCGATCGCGATCACGACAGTGTCAGACGGACATTAATCATACCGGTCGGGCCTTCGGCCTCGAGTTCACGGAAACCCAGATCCCGGCACAGGGTCAGCATGCCGCCATTTTCGCGCAGAACCCGGCCATAAACCTCGCCGATCCCACGGTCCCGGGCATAGGCCAGAATCTTGCTCATCAACAGATGGCCAAGACCATGGCCCTGAACCCCGCTCAGGACCGTGATCCAGAATTCCGCGGTCTGGCCGTCGGGATCGGCACTGATCCGGACGCCGCCGTGAATCTCGGCCACCGCGCCATGGAACGGTGACGCCACCGCCACCAATCCCATGTCGCGGTCGTAGTCGATCTGAGTCAGCCGTGCCACCGTCGCATGGGTCAATTGGGACATCGGGGTATGCAGGCGCAGCCGGACATCCTCGGGCGACATCCGCTCGAACGCCCGTTGCACCGCCGGTTCGTCCTCGGGCCGAATCGGCCGCACCAGATATTCGCTGCCGTCCTTGAGCCGGACCATCTCCTCCAGGTGTTTGGGATAGGGCCGGATGGCCAGCCGGGTGGCCCCGGGCAGTTTGGGCGGGGCGACCTTGATCCGGGCATCCAGCGCCAGCACGCCTTTGTCGTCGGCGAACAGC
>CAIYNU010000015.1 GCA_903927615.1 uncultured Rhodospirillales bacterium
ACCCGGCAGGAATTCCTTGATCCGCTCCCATTGGTCATCCCGCAAGCCATATCGACGCATCGGTCGGCCCTCCTTCCGGCCAACCCCCTATGAATCACTGATTGCTTGCCTTGGGAATCCCCTAATTGACGACACGCCCTAAGCCGGTCGCGTCAACTTATTTGGTAAGAGCGCGGGCGTCGTGATCGGTGCCGGCCTTAATGTCCGATGCCGGTGCCTAAACGGTGCCGGGACAGGTGGTTGGGGCTGGCCTTGGCCGCCTTTTTGATGTCGGCGATCACCGAGACGAGGTGGTCGAGGCTGGCTTCCCGTGGTCCCGATGGAACCTGAACCACGGCGGCGCTGCAACTCAACAGCGGGAATTGGGCGAGCAGGCCGTCACGGCCCACGGCGACGATGAAGCCCTGGGCCCGGGTTTCAACATCGTAGAAGCTTTCGATATTATCGCGGAACATCGACAGGACCTCCAACACCAGGGCTTCGGCCTGGTCGATGGTCAAGCCGCGAAAACCGGCAAAGAAGTCGTCCCCGCCAATGTGTCCCAAAAAGATAGTAGGTTGGCTTAACTTCATGCGCATCACATCGGCGAACATCAGGATCGCCCGGTCGCCTTGGCGAAAGCCGAGCGCATCATTGAACGGCTTGAAATGATCCAGGTCGAAATAAACCAGAGCGTATTCAGAGTCTTCGTCATCGATCACTTCGGCCAGATAATCCGCGATCGGATTGTTGCCGGGCAGTCGAGTGAGCGGGTTCTGATCGCGGGCACAGATCAGGTTTTTTTCGTTGATCACCTTCAAGAGGGATTCCGGTCGGAGTACCCCCAGATACCGAAAGTTTTCCGTCACCAGAATCGGCGCCGGTTCGAGCGCGTGGGCATACATGGCCAGAATCATCTCGGCGTCGGTGTTGACGTCGCAAGCGGTGGCGGAAGAGATGAAATGGCGCAGACTGCGGCCGCTCACCTTGTTCTGAAGCAGTTCCTTGCCGAACGGCGAATAGATATAGGGCTTGATGTCGCTTTCGCGAACCACCCCAACGGGATAGCTCCGGCCGTCGAGCACCGGGAAGAAACCGCAGTTCACATGGGCCCGGAAGGTCTCGAACACGGTGCTCATGGGATCGGAAAGGGAGAGGGTCGGCAACCGGACCAACTCGTCGCGCATCAACCGCTCGTCGCCGCGGCGTTCCCGGCGTTCCCGGCGATTGGTTTCGGTGACGATGGGATAGTATTCGTGCAGCGTCGCCAGGTCGGCGGTCGGGCGAGCGATGAAATAACCCTGAGCCAGATCGCACCCGATCCGCTTGCAAGCCCGGAATTCCGACTCGGTCTCGACGCCTTCGGCCACCACCGTGATGCCCAGGATATGGGCGAGATTGACGATGGTACTGACAAAAAGCCGCTTACGCTCGTCTTCACCGATACCGCTGATGAAGAATCGATCAATCTTAAGAATATCCGGGTGATGGTCATACAGCAGTTGCAGGCCGGAAAAGCCGGTGCCGAAATCATCCAGAGCGAACAGGTAAGCATGGTGGCGATAAAAACGCATGGCTTCGGAAACCCGCACGGCGTCCGGAACCGCGTGGCGCTCGGAGATTTCCAGGCACAGGGCTGCCGGATCAAGGCCGTGATCGCTCAGGATTTCCGTCGTCCGATGCGGCGCGTAGTCCGGCAGTTGCAGAACGCGGTTATCCAGATTGAAGAACAGTCGGGTTCGCGTTCGTTGGAGCAGATCGGCGGCGCCTGATACCGCCTTTTCCTGTAGGATCATGTCGACCCGGGGAAGCATGGCGGTCCGATGGACCTGATCCAGCAGCGCGCCCACGCTCGAAAAGCCCAACTGCTCCTGGCCACGGGCCAGGGCTTCAAAGCCAAAGCAGCGCCCGGAGCGGATGCAGACGATGGGCTGATAGGCATAATAGATTTGGCGTTGAATCTCGGCGGCCAGCATAGGGCCGTCGGCATAGCGGCCGCGAGCGTCCAGGTCAGCGTCGGTTCCAAACTTCTGGAGCGGCACGGTCATTCGGCTTACCAATCTATCAGCTCATCCATGGTCGCGTATTCAACGGAGCGCCCACTCTTGCCCCTGTTTAACAAAGGGACATGACGGCTTTATGACAAATTGATCACGATGTGATCGTGAATAACCGAGTAGTCATCAATGAGTACTTGAGAAGTCGGGTGGCCATGGGCTTCGGCGCTCAGTTTCGGATGGAGTCGACGAAGCGTCCGGCGTCGCTTTGGAGTTGCTGCAACTCCTCGTGCAATTGATCAGCGGAGAAAATCATCTCGACCGCCGAGCGGCCGGTTTCCGCGGCGTTCATGGCCATATTCGCGACGCTTTCTGAGACGGCATTGGAATTGGCGGTGGCGTCGTCGACGGCGCCGACGATTTCATTGGTCTGCACCAATTGCTGTTCGACCGCCACCGAGACTTCGGCGGACAAGGTTTCGACCTCTTCGACGGTGGTTCGGATAGCCTGGATGGCGCCGACCACGGCCTCGGTGGCGGCCTGAATGGCGCCGACCTGGCTCGCGATCTCGCCCGTGGCCTTGGCGGTCTGACCGGCGAGGATTTTGACTTCGCCGGCGACCACGGCAAAGCCGCGGCCGGCTTCCCCGGCGCGCGCCGCTTCGATGGTGGCATTCAGCGCCAACAGGTTGGTTTGCCCGGCAATGCCGTTGATCAATTTGACAATCTCGCCGATCCGGCGGGAACTTTCGGCCAGCGCCTTGACCCTGGCATCGCTGGTGCGGGCATGCTCGACGGCCCGGCCGACGGCGGTTCCGGCACTGCTCACGCGCTGCCCGATTTCGCCGATGGAGGCCGTCAGCGTCCGGGAAACACGGTTGACGGTACCGACAATTTCAGCGGTCTTGTGGGATTTGTTGGCGGTGTCGGCGGCTTGTTCGGCCATCTTTTCCGCCGTGTCGCGCATGATGTGGGAGCCGTCGCGGATACGCTCGGCGGCGGCACCGACGGTGGCCAGTACCCGGCTGAACGCACCGTCGAAGTCGTTGGCCACTTCAAGGAGCATTTGCTTGCGGGCGGCCTCGGCCCGACGCTCGTTCTCGCGGCCCTCAACCTCCAGTTGACGGGTATGGTGCAGGTTTTCCTTGAACACCTGCACCGCCCGCGCCATAGCCCCGATCTCGTCGCCCCGTTGGGTTCCCGGGACATCGGCGGTCTGATCACCGCCCGCCAACCGCTCCATGGCGGTTTCGATGGCGCGGAGCGGTCGGGTAATGCTGAACACGACCAGCAGGGCAAAAACGATGAAGGCCACGACCAGTGCCGATCCGGTCAGCAGGGTGGTTCGCACCACGCCGTCGCGGACCTGTTGCTGGGTGGCGACCGCGCTGTTCATGCCGTTACGGGCCGCCTCGAGCAAGCCGGCAAAGCGTGGCTCCAGGGCTTCGATCTGGTCGTTGAAGACGCCAAGCTCGGTTCGATAGTTCTTGGTGGTTTCGACATAGGTCGCAAAATCGGTCTTATAACTCTTGGCCAGCTTATCCAATTTCTGCTGGGTCTCGCCGTCCAGGCCGACATCGCCCAGTTTAAATTTGAATTCTCCAAAGGCCTTGCGATGAGGTCCCAGGAACGACGGGTCATTATAGATGATGAAGTCTTTTTCATTGAGCCGCATGGTGATCATCGGCACAATCAGCTTGTCGAGGTTTGGCCACAACTTGAGTTCGGCCTCCACCGCGCCGGCTGAGGCCTGTAATTGGCCGCGTAGTCCGGACTGATCGGTGAGACCGAGTTGCCGGGCAAAACCGACCAGGGTCGTGAACCGTACGCCGGTCGCGGCCACCGCCTGGGACAGGGCGTCGATCTCAACACCCATTTGTGCGGCGCCCGGCGCATCATGAAGGGTGCGTAGCACCGTTTGCAGGCCGGTTACGGTATTGTCCACATGGGTCACCGCCGTTTCATCGCGTTCATGGAGAAAGCGCAATGCTTGAAAGCGGATTTCGCCAGCCTGGCGCTCGGCGGTGGCGGTTTGTTCGAACACCGCCCGAAAGGCGTTGAGATCACCGGTGGCGCGGTCGATCCGCCATTCGCCGACGGCGGCGGTCCAGATCAACAGCGCCAGCGTTACCAGAGACGCCACGACCAGCAAACCGATGCGAACGCCGATGGGACTCTTCGACAGCATGGGTTTGCGCTCCTCAACCAGTCGTCATGGTTACGCCGGCCGGCAAAGGCAACCCAACCAGGCAAAGGGAGCCTCTAACACACTACCTTCAGAACTGTCACCTATGCAATAAAACCATAACAAAAAGGCCATTCAAATGTCATCTAACGGGGCGTCCCGAGCCCCGATAATCGGGTTTGTTGCCTGAGTCCCTGCGGTTGGGTTGGTTAACTCTGACGGCCGACGCTATAATCGCTCAACGGGCAAGACGTGAGGGGAAGGGGCAAAGTTCCTGGTGCAAGCGATGATTTGGGATGACCATGACCGGATGGGCATTGACCCGTTGGACCAAGAACACCAAACGTTGTTTCATCCTTATAACGGGCTGATGGCGGCGGTTGCCGACTTCTCGGGCAATGCCGCGGCGGCGATCGCGACCGCCGTCGCGGTCTTGGACGAGCACGCTTTAACGCATTTCGAACACGAAGAAGCGTTAAGGGTCGATAGCCGCTATCCGTCGCCGGTTCAGCACAAAATGGACCACGAGGCATTTCTGGCGCATCTGCACCGGTTGAAGTGCCGGTTGGTTGCCGGTGATCAGGATATTAGAAGACCTGTGCCGTTTTCTGAGGCACTGGCTAACGTCCCCCGTCATGATCCAGACCATAGGGATCGCCGCCCATTTCCGGGACACCATGACCGGGCGAGAAGAGCGCAACCCCCACCCATCAACGGACCGCAGCGACGGTCGGTTGATGGGTGGGGCGCTGCATCGCGGGTGTCAGGCCAGAATGTTGAGATTGCGGCCCCGATTGGTGTCAACGGGCAGCCCGGCGGTCGCCGCCTTGGCTTCCTTGGTCTTGGCGGCGGCCGACTCGGTGGCTTCGTCGCCGTCATTGTCCGGGCCGACCTTTTGGGTCTTTTGGGACTTCGGCGACTGTTGAAGCGGCTGATAACCTTGGACCGGGGTATTGGTGGATACGGCACCGACGGCCATGGGTCTTCTCCTTCTTCCCAGGGCTGCCTTCTGGCAGCTACTCTGCGACGCTATCAGATCGCCGCAGACGGCGCCATGACCAAGTTACTATTCCACCCTGTGTTGTCCTTGGCTTCGCCGGGGCGCCGCCCTGAACCGGCCGACAGGCTCGCCTTCCGGACCCTGACACGGTTACGGATTCAACCGCCGCCAGCCCTGAAGCGTCGCCATGTAATTACCGCGTTCAAACGCGGTGGGATTCGGGCAACGGCTGAGATTCATACTGCCTTGCATCTGCTTCAGGGACTCATATTCATGGTCTTCCAACCAGCGTTGAAGGCCCAGACGTAACTCGGCAAGGGCGCTGGGGCCGTCCTGAAGCAGCACCGAGACCAGTTGCACGGCGTGGGCCCCGGTCATCACCGCCTTGACCACGTCGGTCACGGTATGAACGCCGCCCGAGCAAGCCAGCGACGGTTTGACTTGCGATGACAGGATGGCCAGCCAGCGCAAGCGCAGCAGCAGTTCGGATGAAGTCGACAGCTCCAGTCGCGGGGTGACTTCGAGCATGTCGATGTCGATGTCCGGCTGATAGAACCGGTTAAACAGGACCAGACCGTCGATGCCGGTTTGCTCCAACCGATGGACGAAGCCGCCGAAGGCCGAGAAGAACGGCGACAGTTTCAACGCCACCGGAATTGTGATGGCCTGTTTGACCTGGCGGGCGATCATCATCACCCGGCCTTCCACCGTCGCTGCCGACTCATCAAGGGCCGCGGCGACGAAGTAGACGTTGAGTTCCAGGGCGTCAGCCCCGGCGTCCTGGATCAGGCGGGCATAATCGGTCCACCCTTCGGTGCTGACGCCGTTGAGCGAGGCGATCACCGGGATGCGCACCGCCTGTTTGATCCGGCGGATTTGCTCCAGGTAAGCCTCGGGACCCAGCGCGAAGTGATCGAGGCCGGGGAAATAGCTCAGCGCCTCGGCGTAGCTGTTGGCCGGTCCTTCGGTGGCCAGCAGCGCGTGCAGGCGATCCTGTTTGATCTGTTCTTCAAACAGCGAATGCATCACAATCGCCGCCGCCCCGGCATCCTCGAGCCGGCGCACCGTGTCCAGATTGTCGACCAGCGGTGATGCTCCGGGCATCAGCGGATGGGGAAGATCGAAACCCAGGTAGCGCGTGGACAAGTCCATGGGATGTTCCTTGCGGGTCTTCCGTTGCTCGGGGCAGGGAGGGGGACGGCATCGCCCCCCGCAGGCTGGCCGCTACTCGTTCTTGGCTTCCTGAAAGTCGGCGGCGAACCGCAACCGCTCCAGGCGCAGCCGGCTTTCGGCCTCGGCGGCCTTGAGCAGGGCCTTGAAGCGTTGGGGATCGTCCCGTTCGACCACCCGGAAGCGCGTCTCGTTGGCCATGAAGTCGGCCAGCCGGGCCTTGGCCGGGCCGCTATCCATGATCAACGGCTTTTCTCCGGTGGCCAGACGCCGCGGATCGAACCGGTAGAGCGACCAGTGGCCGCTGTCCACCGCCAGCTTTTGCTGGTCAAGGCCATGGGCCAGATCGTAACCGTGCGCGATGCAATGACTATAGGCGATGACCAGCGACGGTCCGTCGTAAGATTCGGCTTCCAACAGGGTCCGTACCGTCTGCTGGTCGCGGGCGCCGAACGCCACCTGGGCCACGAAGACGTTGCCGTAGGACATGGCCATCATGCCCAGGTCTTTCTTGCCGGTGGTCCGTCCGGCGATGGCGAACTTGGCGGATGCGCCGAGGGGCGTCGCCTTGGATTGCTGGCCGCCGGTGTTGGAATAGACCTCGGTGTCCAGCACCAGGACGTTCACATTGCGTCCCGAGGCCAGCACATGGTCGAGGCCGCCAAATCCGATATCGTAGGCCCAACCGTCGCCGCCGACGATCCAGACGCTGCGCGCCACCAGATTGTCGGCGATTTCCAGCAGTCGCCGGGCCTTCAGGCTATCGGTGTCGGCCAGGGCCTGCCGCAACGCCACGACCCGTTCCCGTTGGGCGGCGATGGTGGTTTCGTCCCGGCCGGTGGCCGCCAGCAGGCCGTCCACCAGGGCGTCCGGCAACGACCCGGCCAGGTCTCGCACCAGCCCCCGGGCTTGCAGCGCCAGGTGATCGAAGGCGGTGCGCAGGCCGAAGCCGTACTCGGCGTTGTCCTCGAACAGCGAGTTGGACCAGGCCGGACCGCGACCCTCGGGGTTGACCGTATAGGGCGTGGTCGGCAGGTTGCCGCCGTAGATTGAGGAACAGCCGGTCGCGTTGGCGATCACCGCACGGTCGCCGAAAAGTTGGGTGAGGAGTTTGATGTACGGGGTTTCGCCACAACCGGCGCAGGCGCCCGAGAACTCGAACAGCGGCTGGAACAGTTGCACCTGCTTGACCGCCAGCGGCACCTGAGTCCGCGGAACCTCGGGCAGGTCCAGCACGTAGGAGAAAGCGGCGCTGGACGCGCCGGCGATTTCGGCGGTCGGTCGCATTTCCAGGGCCTTGCGACGCGGGTTGGCCTTGTCCTTGGCGGGGCAGACCGCGACGCACAGGGTGCAGCCGGTGCAATCTTCGGGCGACACCGCCAGAACATACTTGGACCCGGCAAACTCTTCGCCCCGGTAATCAAGGCTGCGCAGGCCGGCGGGGGCGCCGGCCAACGCCTCCGGTGCGCAGGCCTTGACCCGGATCACCGCATGGGGGCAGACCATCGCGCACTTGTTGCACTGGATGCACAACTCGGCATTCCAGATCGGAATCTCGGCGGAGATGCTGCGTTTTTCGTAGCGGGAGGTGCCGACCGGCCAGGTGCCGTCCACCGGGAAGGCGCTGACCGGCAGTTGGTCGCCATAGCCGGCCAGGATGGCCCCGGTCACCCGGCGGACGAAGTCGGGGGCGTGTGCCGGAACCGGCGGCCGCCGGTCGAAGGTGGCGCTGGGTTCCGCGGGCACCGCAATTTCGACGATGTCGGCCACCGACCGGTCGACCGCCAGATGGTTGCGGCGCACCGCCTCTTCGCTCCGTCGCCCGTAGGTCTTGTCGATGGCGCCCTTGATCCGCTCCACCGCGTCCCCGGCCGGCAACACGCCCGAGAGTGCGAAGAAGCAGGTCTGCATCACGGTGTTGATGCGCCGGCCCAATCCGGCCTCCCGGGCGACCCGGCTGGCATCGACGGCAAACAGTTTGACCTTGCTGTCGATGGCTTGCTGCTGAACCGAACGCGGCAGGCTGGCCCACACCTCTTGGGCGGTGCCGGGCGCGTTGAGCAGCACGATGGCGCCGGGTGCGGCGGCGCCGAGCACGTCCATCTGATCGAGCAAGGGGAAATGGTGGCAGGCGACAAAGCCGGCCTGACTGATCAGGTAAGGGGCATGGATCGGCTGCGGGCTGAAGCGCAGATGGGAAACGGTGGTCGCGCCCGACTTGCGGCTGTCGTAGACGAAGTAGCCCTGGCCGTACTGGCCGGTTTCCTCGGCGATGATCTTCAGCGAATTTTTGTTGGCGCCCACGGTTCCGTCAGAGCCCAGGCCGAAGAACACCGCCTGGGTGGTGCCGGCGGGTTCAACGTCCAGTGCTTCGCCCACCGACAGGGAGCTGTGGCTGACATCGTCGTTGATGCCGACGGTGAACCGCCGCTTGGGCCGCTCGCGGGTCAGTTCGTCGAACACCGCCTTGACCATGGCCGGTGTGAATTCCTTGGACGACAGGCCATAACGGCCGCCAATGACCACGGGTTCCACCGTGAAGCGCGGGGTGCCGACGGCCCGGGCTTCGGCCAGCGCCGCCACCACGTCCAGGAACAGCGGTTCACCGACGGCGCCCGGTTCCTTGGTGCGGTCGAGCACCGCAATGGCCCGGACCGATGCCGGCAGCGCCGTGACGAAATCGGCAATGGAAAAGGGCCGGTACAACCGTACCGTCACCACACCCACCCGTTCGCCCCGCTCGCGCTCCAGAAAGTGCGCGGTTTCGCGGGCGGTTTCGGCGCCCGAACCCATGATCACGATCACCCGCTCGGCGGCGGGGTGGCCGTCATAGTCGAACAGGCGGTAGTGTCGTCCGGTCCGCGCGCCCAACCGATCGAAGGCGTCCTGAACCAATCCGGGGCACTGTTCATAGAACGGCGAACAGGCTTCCCGGGCCTGGAAGAAGACATCGGGATTCTGGGCGGTGCCGCGAAGCTGGGGCCGGTCCGGGCTCAGTCCCCGTCGCCGCAGGTCGGTGATCGCCGCCTCGTCGATCAACGCCCGCAGGTCGTCGTCGGTCAGCGGGATCATGCCGTTCAATTCGTGGGAGGTGCGGAAGCCGTCGAAGAAATGCAGGAACGGTACCCGCGCCTTCAGCGTTACGGCGTGGGAAATGAGCGCCAGGTCTTGGGCTTCCTGTACCGTGGAGGACGACAGCAGCGCCATGCCGGTTTGGCGGCAGGCCATGACATCGCTGTGGTCGCCGAAGATCGACAGGGCGTGGGTGGCCAGCGTGCGCGCCGCCACATGCAAAACGAACGGCGTCAGTTCCCCGGCGATCTTGTATAGGTTGGGGATCATCAGCAGCAGTCCCTGGGACGCCGTGAAGGTCGTCGCCAAGGTTCCGGCCTGCAAGGCGCCGTGGATCGCGCCGGCGGCGCCGCCCTCGGACTGCATCTCGACGATCTGGGGAACGTCGCCCCACAGATTGGCCTTGCCGGCGGTCGCCCACTCGTCCGCCAACTCACCCATGGGCGAAGCCGGCGTGATCGGGTAAATGGCGATGACTTCGCTGCACCGGTACGCGACCCAACCGGCGGCCTGGTTGCCGTCAACCAAAGCGGTCTCGACCCGAGTCATCAGTGTATCGGCCATGCGGTCAGTTCTCCCCAACACCCACAAAACAACGTCCGCGGCGAAGGCGGCCGGGATCCGCACACGCTCAACCACGCCGCCGGCTTTTGGATGCCCGACAGTCACGGGGATGCCATACCATCGCCCGGTCCCCGTTAGGGCGGCTTCCTCGCAGACTTGCCGGCGTGACGCAAGGTCGATTTGTGGCATTCACCACATTTTTGAGATTTGTGGCAGTCGACACATCTCGGATTGGAGCCGCTCTTTTATAACGGTCGCGGGGGCGCGTACAAAAAAAAGACCGTGCCGGCCGGCAACTTCTCTCCATAGGCCTTCGATGGGGTCGGACCAAGATGCTGCGGGCGACCCGAAAGCAGGAGCGCCAGCCTTGGCGACAACGGGAAACCAGCAGCGCGATGTTGCGCCCGAGGGGCAAGGTCGGCGCAAAACCGGGGGAGGCGAAGGCCAGGCAATCGTCTGCCAACCAACACCCGCTTGCCAGATCGGAAAAACCGCCTATAACGGTTGCTCACGGACCCGCGACATCGGCGGGGCGGCGGCAGGAGGATGACGATGGACTTGGGTTTCCTAGCGATCCCGTTTTTCACGGCGCTTGGCGTCTTCAGCCTGGCCGTCTTCAATAATGTCGAAGCGGTGAATATCGAGTCGATCAGTGTCCCCGGGGCGGTGTCGTCCAAAACCGGCTTTACCGCCGACGTGGTGGTGACGCGCTTGGCCGATCGGATGCAGCAGATCGAGCGCCAGGCGCAAACCCGGGCCGACGCCAAGGAAGTGATGGCCCAGGACGAAGGCGGGCCGGCGGCGGTGTTGGGCGAGTTTTTTGAACTGACGCCCCTGTTGCGCGCGGTTCAGACCACCTTCGGGCTTATCCCGTACACGTTCTCCGGCGAGGTTGTGGCCAACGGCGAGAACCTGGAGATGGTGCTGCGGGGGCGCGACAACCAGCACCACGAAAGCACCATCCATCAAGAGGTGGAGGGGCGGGACGTCCCGAAGCTGATCGATAAGGTCGCCTACGAAGCGGTGCGCATGATCGATCCCTATATGCTGGCGGCTTACCAGTTCAAGAAAGACTATCTGATTCGGGATTTCACGACCACCGAGACCGTGATCCGGCGGGCGCTTGCCGCCCCGGAAACCAGAGATAAAAAGTGGTTGTATAATCTTTGGGGCATTGTGCTGTATCAGGATTCTGATCGCGACGGCGCCATCGAAAAATTCCAAGACGCGCTGGAGGAAGACCCGAATTTCGCTTCAGCGATGTTCAATTGGGGGGTGGTGATGGCTCGAGAGGGTAAGCATGAGGACGCCATTGATAAGTTCCAATCGGTGGTGGTCGGTTGGAAGGCGGGCGACCCGGTCGAAACCCTGGCGGCCGCCTACACCGAATGGGGATTCACCCTGGCGTTGCTTGGTCATCCGGATCGTGCCTACGACAAGTTCAGGCAGGCGTCGAAAGTCGACCCGGAGTTGTCCGACGTGTATACCAGCTGGGCCGAGGTGTTGAGCGCCGAAGGTCACCCCGAAGAGGCCCAGAAGAAGACGGCCCGGGCTTTGGAACTGGCGCCGGTGGAAAAGGTCTACACCGAGAACCTGATGGGGCGGGTCCAGAGCTTGCCGGCGGTGGCCGCCAATCGTTAAGCAGACCGAGGCGGCGGGTTATCCCGGGCGCTGGCCTGCCGCCCCGCACTGGATCATGACGATCCTGGCTCTGCCTGACGTTACCGGGCGCTGCCTGACGTTAAGGATTTCAACGGGACGCCGGTCCCTTGGTGGGGTCCGGGAGCGCAGCCCCCGATAGCCGCTGATCGGGCATGCCTGACGTCTGCCGTTCCTGGACGTCACGGCCTCAGGACAATGACCGACAGGCCCCGGCCGTAGCAGGCTTCTCCCTGGAGCGTGGCCCGGCGGTAGCTGAAAAAGCGGCTCTCTTCGGCCCGGGTGTCGTTAGGGCATCGCTGGAGGGCTTCGACGCCGCACTCTCCGAGTCGCCGCGTCACCAGGCCGGGAAGATCGAACAGGAAATGGCCGGACCGGCGCGAGGGCGCGAAGAAGTCGGTGTCGTCCGGGCGTTCGGCGGTAAAGTGGCCGGGAAAATCCGGGCCGACTTCATAAGACCGTTGGGCGATGCAGGGTCCGATGGCGGCGACGATCCGTTGGGGTCGGGCGCCCAGGGCGGTCATGGCATTCACGGTGGCGGCGATGACGCCGGCTTTGGCGCCTTTCCAACCGGCGTGGGCGGCGCCGATCACGCCGGCCTTGGGGTCAGCCAGCAGGACCGGCGTGCAGTCCGCGGTCAGGATGCCCAACGCCAGATTGGGTTGGACCGTGACCATCGCGTCCGCTTCCGGGGCCTGGTGGGGAAGGTGGGGTTGGTCCACCACCACCACCGTCGGGCTATGGACTTGATAGAGTGTGGTCAGCCGTTCGGGGGCAAGGTCGAGCCGGCGCATCGCCCGCGCCCGGTTCTCGGTGACGGCGGCCGGGTCGTCACCCGAACCGTAACCGCAGTTCAGGGAGGCATAGAGGCCGGTGCTCACGCCGTTTTCGCGCGTGAAGAAGCCGTGTCGGATGCCGTTAAGGTCGTTGAGCGCGCCAAGGGTGATCACGGGCAGGGCCGGGGGTTGCTGGGTTCGGGAAGGGTGGGGGGCGGCTGGGTCGAGGCGGTTTCGAATCCGGCCGGGACCGCTTGGTTCGGACCGGTGAGCGCCAGGACCTTGAATAGCCGGCCCATGGCGTCATCGGCGGTCAGACGGTGGACGGCCGTGTCCAGGTCTTGGGCCTGCCGGGGCGAGGCGATTCGGCGCAGCGTCGCCGCCCGGGTCTCGATGCCCAACGCGCGCAGGAAGTCGCCTTGCGTCACCGGCCCATAGGCGGCGGCCCCACCATCCCTGGCGGCCGTGGCCAGGGCGGTGAAATCCACATGGGTGGTGAGGTCGGCCTCGCCGGGGCAGGCCAGTGCCGGCACCGGGGTGTGCTGTCGTACTGCCTGGAGCGTGTCGGTGGGCACCGATGCGGTGTGTCCGTAATCCACCACCAGCGCCGCGCCGCCGTCACGGGCCAGCCGTCGGCCTAGCTCCAGCGCCACGCTTTGGGCTGCGGGCGCAAGATCAATGACGGTTCCGAGGGGGACTTGGGGGGGGCGGACGGCGCGCAGCCGGGGCGGAATCATCAGAGTCGACGGCCGGCCCGGCCGGTCGATGGCAAAGCGCAGGTCTTCGGTCTCCGGTTCCAGGTCCACCAGCCGTTCGGCCCAGCCTTCCGGGGTCAGTTGAAACTGGCGGACCGGCAGGGCGTCGAAGAACTCGTTGGCCACCAGCAGCAGCGGGCCGCCGGCCACCTCGGCCAGGCGGTCGTGCCAAACCGGTGCATAAGGGGCCAGGGCTTCGGCCTGACGGCGGCGCAACAGCGGACTGGTCTCTACCAGAGCCAGGCGGCACGCGGCGGTGAAGGCTGGCAGCACCCCCGAGACCGCGCGCAAGGCATCGGCCATCAGCGTGCCCCGGCCCGGTCCCAGTTCCACCAGCGTCACCGGATCGGGCCGGCCGAGCTGGTCCCAGCACTGGGCGCACCACAGGCCGATCAATTCGCCGAATATTTGGCTGATTTCGGGCGCCGTGATGAAGTCTCCGGCGGCGCCGAACCGGTCGGCGGTGATGTAGTAACCGTGGCGCGGATGGCAGAGCGCCTCCATCATGAAATCGGCGACGGTGATCGGCCCCTCGAGCCGGATACGCCGTTGCAGGAGGGCCAAAAGGGGGGAGGCCGGTTCCGTCACGGTGCGGGGCTCCGATCGGGATCGGCGGTGGCCGCCGTCTCCACAGTGACCGGGCGGGAGCGGGCATAGAGCACCAAACCGATGCCGATGCCGATCATCGGCAGCGATAGAAGCTGGCCCATGGTTGCGCCCGCGAACAGGAAACCCAATTGAGCGTCAGGCTCCCGGAAGAACTCCACCGTGCTGCGGGCCAGGCCATAGCCGATGAAGAACAGACCGATCAGGGTGCCCGGCCGGTTGCGGATGGCCGGCACCCGGGCCGCCAGGCCGAGCGCGGCGAACAGCACCAGTCCTTCGAGGGTGGCTTCGTAAAGCTGGCTTGGATGGCGGGGCAGGGGGCCGCCCCGGGGGAAGACCATGGCCCAGGGTACATCGCTGACCCGGCCGAACAGTTCGCCGTTGATGAAGTTGGCGATGCGTCCGAAGAACAGCCCGATGGGGGCGGCGCAGGCCAGCAGATCGCCGAAGATCAGCGGCGAAAAACCCCGGTAGCGGGAAAACAGCAGCACCGCGACGACCACGCCCAGGAACCCGCCATGAAACGACATGCCGCCATGCCAGACCATCAGAATCTGCGCGGGATCCGACAGGTAGTAATCGAACTGGTAGAACAGCACGTACCCGACTCGGCCGCCCAGGACCACGCCGATGACCGCCCAGGTCAGAAAATCATCGTAGTCGATGGGCTGGGGCGGTCCCGGATGGCGGGCCGACAGCCGGAGGCAATACCGCCAGCCCAGGATAAAGCCGGCCAGATAGGCGAGGGCATACCAGCGGATCGCCAGCGGGCCGAGAGAAATCGCCACGGGGTCGATGGCGGGGAACGGGAGGGCGAACAACATGGCGGAATCCGCGGGGTGGGGGCGGGGGAACAGCGGAGTCGGGGCGATCGGCCCGACCGGGCCGGGCGATAACGATCAGCGATAGGGGGATGGAGCGGCGAGATAGGTTTTGACATAGCGGCTGATGCCGTCCTCCAGGGAGGCGAACGGCGCCTGATATCCGGCCTGTCGCAGACGCTCCATCCGGGCCTCGGTGAAGTACTGGTACCGGTCCCGGAGCGACTCGGGCATATCGATGTATTCGATCACCGGCTCCAGATCGGCGGCGTGGAAGGTGGCCAGGGCCAGATCCCGGAAGCTGCGCGCCCGCCCGGTGCCGACGTTGAACAGGCCGCTGACCACTCGGGTTTCGCCCAGCCAGAGCATCACCGCCACGCAGTCTTCGACCGAAATAAAGTCGCGGAGTTGACCGCCGTCCTGGTAGTCCGGGTGGTGGGACTTGAACAGCCGGGCCGGCTGGCCGCTCCGAATCACGGGATAGAGCCGGGAGATGACCGAGGCCTGCTCGCCCTTGTGGTACTCGTTGGGGCCGTAAACATTAAAAAATTTAAGTCCGGCCCACTGGGGTGGCGTGCGGGCGCCTTCGGCCACGCTCCGGGCGACGTAGCGGTCAAAGGTGTGTTTGCTCCAGCCATAGGCATTCAGCGGTCGCAGACGGGCCAGCGCCTCCAAACTGCCGTCGTCGTCGAAACCCACCGAACCATCACCGTAGGTTGCTGCCGACGAGGCATAGATCAGGCGGACATAATGACGGGTACACCAGTGCCACAACGCCACCGAAAGCGTGAAGTTGTTGTGGATGATCAGATCCACATCGGTCTCGGTGGTCGAGGAAATCGCGCCCAGATGATAGATCACCTCGATCTGGTCGGCATGGGCATCAAGGAATTCGATCAGGCGTTCGGGCGTCACCAGGGCGCTCAGTTCATGCCCACCGAGATTGCGCCACTTGTCGCCGCAGCCGAAGCGGTCACAGACCGCAATACCGCTGGCGCCCTGGCGCTCAAGACTGGCAACGAGGTTGGACCCGATGAAGCCGGCGCCGCCGGTTACGACGATCATGGCATGCCCGCTGTTTAGCCGTCCAAATACCCCCGGCCCCCGGCCCGGTCGGCATTTATAGGCCGACCCCGGCGTTGCCGCAAGCCGCCTTTGTCAAGTGGCTGTGCCCCCTTGGCATGGTGTTCCCGGGAGCGCGGGCCAGGCGCCCGCGCTCCCGGGACCCTCGCCTGGATCGAATCCCACTCGGTGGTGATGTCCCCGGCTCGGGTCAGGCTTTTTTAACGATGGGCGACGTGAGAGTCGGAGCGGCGGAAATCCGCTTGGACTTGTCCTGCTTCGGCTTCTTGGTTTCGCGGTTGCCCTTTTTCTGACTTTTTGCCATCTCGACTCTCCAGCTAAGGATGCGTTGCGGCGAACGCCCTGAGTGACCGCGCACCCGAGAGATAGGGTCTCGAAGCCTTCAATGGAATGGGGAGGGGGGATTGGCGGCGTCGATTTTGCGGGGTCACGACCGGGGGGCCATTCCAACGCTTTCCTTCAACGGCCCATCGGCGGATAGTCCAGACAGGAATCACCCCGCGGTGAACGTTTCAGGGGACCGGTCCGGTGATGGCAGACTCCCGATTACTCCGGTGTGACAGTGCGGCGCCCTTGATCGTGGTGGCGGCCGGTGGCCGCTATTCGGTTGGGTTGGACCGGGTTCGGAGCCTCTCGGACATCGGGGCCGAAGCCGAACCGTTGACGCCGTTGCCTTGGTGTGGGTTGCCGGTGGAGGGACTGACCCGGATCGAAGGACGGCCGGTGGTGCAGGTGCGGGGTTGGAACCCGCCAGAGCCCGGCTCGGGAGCAGGGTCGGGCGGCGCGGGCGGCTGGCTGGTTGTTCTGAGGCGTCCCGATTCCGAGGACGGATCCGACACCGAAGACGAACTGGCGCTGCGGGTGGATCAGGTCTGCGGGTTGGCCCACGACGGCGCCCCATGGGTGCCCCCGCTGCCGTTGTCCTGGCTGTGGCGGGACTTCGCGCCCGGGCGGCGGGGTGTCCCATCTTCGGTCGCTCCTGTGGCGCATGATGCCGCGCTGGAGGCCTTGCTGCTGCGCTTTCGGGGTGAACGGATGGCGCTGCTGTTGGACGGGATTCAGGGCGTGGCATGCCTGGATGCTGTAGACGCGGTCACGACACTGGGGGGCGGGCGACGGTGGCTGGCGCGGATTGGGGACCGGTTGCTGCCGGCGGTCGCCCTCAGCGAACGACTGGGCGCCGAGCCGGTGATCGGGCGATGGGCGGTGGTGGGGGCCGCAGCCGGGCACGAGCTGGCGTTGCTGTTGCCGGAAGGCGTGGGGTTTGACCGGCTGGCGCCCGGTGCGCTGGACCGGGTGCCGTCGCTACCCGGTGCTTTGGCCTGGTGGCGGAGCGGGGCGGCGGAGCCGCCGGTTGGGGTCTATGATTTTGCAACCCTGACCGGCCAGCCCGGTCAACCGCCGGTCCTGTCTCTGCCCGCCCCGGCGCCCGTTCCGGTGGCTTCGGCCCCGGTGCCGGAACCGTCCGAACGCCAGCGGCAACCGGATTCGGACCGACCGGCCGGGAGCGTTCGGTTGAGCTGCGGGGGGGTGGTGTGCGCGCTGCCGTTGGCGGTGGTCGGCACGGCCTTGGATCCCGACGACACGCCGGCGCCCGAGGCGTTGTCCAGGCGTTTCCGGCCGGGGATGATCCCGGTTTTGGACGGGCGCCGCCTGTTGACCGGTCGGCCGGGCGGGCGGTCGGGGCTGTGGTTGCGGCTTGGCCCGGCCGGCCGGCCGGCGGGTCTGGTGTTGCTGATCGATCGGTTGGAACCGGAAGACGCCGACGCCGGTGACCTCTGGCAGCCGCCGCCGAGTTTGCCGGTGGGGGCCGCTGCCTTGATCCAGGCGGTGCGGTGGGACGAAACCCACCGCATCTGGGTCTTGCGCCTGAATCCGGCGTTGCGTTTTACGGCATTACCGATGATCGCGAAAAAAGCGGTGGCGGCGGCGCTGATCGGCTGGCTTCCGGCCGATGGCTGCCCACCGGCAGCAATTTAACCGATTGGAGAGACCATGACCGACCTGACGATTCGCCTCAAAGTCCGGATGATCTTTCTGTGTCTGGCGGGGGTCTTTGTGTTGTTTGCGCTTTTGTCGTTGAATCGGCAAAGCGTGTTGAATTTCCAACTCAGCGAAATTGAACGTGATTCACTGCCGGCCATTCTGTCAAGTAATACCATGAATACCGAATTAAGCGACTTCCGGGCCAAAGAGGAATTGCATGCGCTGACTCATGATCTCGCGACTATGGACATTATTGAGAAGTCCATGGTGGCCCATCAAAATGAGATCGAAAAAGCACAAAAAATTCTTCACGAATTGATCGTAACGCCAGAGGGTAAGTCTCTATATGATGATTTTGTAATGAATTATACAAAATATATGATCGAACACAATAAATTTATTCCAATTTCGCGAAAAGATGAACTTGACAATTCCCGCAATCAACTGGTCTCGATGGCCCCAATTTTTGATAAATTAAGTCAGATACTTGATAAGATGGTGGTGCTGAAGCGTGATCAGGCCCTGGTTAAGATTAGTGAGGCTCATGAACTGTTTGCCAATAGTCAAGCTAGGACGGTCATAGCGGGTGTCTTGATTCTCCTCTTTGCCGTCGGGTGTGTCGTGGTGTTGGAACAAACGGTATCCCGGTCGATTCAGCGTCTGGCGGAGGAAATCACCCGCGTCGGCCAGGGTGATTTCTCGGTGGCCATCAGCGGTCGGGAGCGCGGGGACGAAGTCGGACAGATCGCCCGGGCGACCGCCGCCACGGTGGCCGCGATTCAGGGGACGGTGGGCGGGTTGAACCACCTGATCGGGGATATTCGGGCCGGCAGCCTGTCGGAACGGGCCGATCCCAGCGCGTTCCGGGGCGAATTTGCCACCCTGCTGACCGGGGTGAATGAATTGATCGAGACCATGAGTCGGCCGCTGGTCGAGGTGGCCGACGTGATGCAGAAACTGGCCTCGGGCAAGCTGGAAGGCCGGATGACCGGCCTCTACGAGGGCGATCTGCGGGCGCTCAAGGCCAATGTCAATCGCAGCCTGGATACCCTGGCCATGCTGTTGGGCGAACTGGCGGTCACGGCGCAGCGGATGGCGGTGGCCGATCTGCGTCAGGGCATCGAAGGCAGCTATCAAGGCACCTTTGCCGAGGTTCGGGCCAACGTCAACCAGGCCTTGGCCCAGCTTCGGGAACTGGCGGGGGAAGCGGCTTCGGGCACCGAACAATCGGCGGTGGCGGCGACCCAGACCGCTGCCGCGGCCCGCCAGGTCGCCGAGTCTTCGGTGCGTCAGACCGGCGTGTTGCAGGAAATCGCCGGGGCCATTCACGAGACCGCGGCATCGGTGTCGTCGGTTGCCGCTCATGCCGTCAATGGCAGCACCCTGGCCGGAACCGCCGCGGCTCTGGCGGCCTCCGGTCGCACCGAATTGTCGGTCCTGGTCAGCGAAGTGGATCGTATTGCCGCCCGCCATGGTCGGATCGAAGCGATTACCGCAACCATCACCCGCATTGCCGACAAAACCCAGGTGTTGTCGATCAATGCCGCCATCGAGGCGGCGCGCGCCGGCGCCGAAGGCCGCGGTTTCGGCGTGGTCGCGCACCAGATCGGCCGTTTGGCCGAAGAGGCGGCGCGAGCGGCCAGCGACATCGGCACCATCATTGCCGAAGCCAGCGAAGGGGTTAAGAGTAGTGTGGTCGGAGTCGCCGGGGCGCGGGCGGCGATGGAGCGGATCGGCAGCGCGGTGGAACAGAGCGGGTCGGCGGCCCAGGCGATCGCGGCGGCGATCGCTCAGCAGTCTGCGGCGATTCAATTGGTGTCACAGCGGGTGGAGGAGTTGGACCGCGAAGGCCAGAGCAATGCCGGTGCCGCCGAGGAAATCAGCGCGACCATGGAAGAGTTGTCCCGCATTATCCATCGGACCCGCGCCCAGGTGGCGCGCTTTACCCTGGCGTGAGCGCGACGATGACCGGAGCACAGACGCCAATATCCAATCCATGGACCAGCCGGGTCAAGCAACTGGTCTTACCCTTGTGTTTTGCCCTGGTGTTGGGCGCTTTATTCTATTACGGCGGACCGGCCTATCAGTTAATCGGGGCGGCGGCGCTGGACACCACCCAACGGATATTCGGCTATATCCTGGGTGTTGGCGTTTTGATCTGTCTCACGATCTTCGTCCAGCGGTTGGTGCAGTTTGTCTTGCTGGAAGGGTTGGTCGCTTCGGCGTTGGGCACCCCGGTGCCGCGCCTGCTCTCCCAACTGTCGGCGCTGATCATCTATCTGGTGGGCTTTGCCGCCATCTTCGGCATCGTCTTCAAACAGGACCTGACGGCCCTGTGGGCGGCTTCGGGGATTGCCGGGTTCGTCTTCGGCATGGCGCTGCGCGAGATCATTCTCGACATCTTCACGGGACTTGCGATCAATATCGACCGGCCGCTCCGGATCGGTGACGAGGTGCTTCTGCACCGGGTCGGCGACATGACCATCGAAGGTCGGGTCATGGAGATCAGTTGGCGCACCACCCGGATTTTGGACCTTAACGGCAACAGTGTGGTGGTGTCGAACAGCAAGCTCGCCTCGTCGACCATCACCAACTATTCCCAGCCGACCCCGTCGGTTTGGGCGATGGTGCGCGTGACGCTGGATGTGACGGTCCCGCCGGAACGGGTCGAGCGCGTTCTGCTGGGCGCCGTTGCTCAAGCCGTGGCCGAGATCGCGCCCGGACAGGTGACGGACACCATGGTCCGGACTCACGACATCTCCCCTTATGGCGTCGAATATGTGGTGGCGTTCCAAACCTCTTTGCACCGGCGCCATGCCGGCCGGTCGATTTTGTACAAGGCGATTCTGACTCATCTCGGGCGTGCCGGATTGCAGCCATCCACTCGCGAGCCAACGTCGTCGTCGGTGCGGACAGGCTTTCCGGAGACGGCACCCGGACCGGACCATATCGCCCGGCTGTTGGGCCGGACCGCATTGTTCGCGGGTTTCGATGCAGGGGATCTCGGATTGCTGGCGGCCGGCGCCCGACTCCGCACGGTGGCCGGCGGGGCTCCGCTTACCCAGAGCGGCGAAGTCGCCACCACCATCTTCCTGATCTTGGAAGGGTTGGTGGAAGTCGAGCCGCTTCGGCGCGAAATGGCCGCGGCGGCCGAGTCCCGTCCGCCGCGGCCTTCCCAGTTCGGCCCGGGACATCTGTTCGGCGGCGAGGCCACGCTGACCGGAGACGGTTATCCGCGGACCGTCCGGGCCCGAACGCCGGTGATGGTCGCTGAACTGGATCACCGCCTGTTGCACCGCCTGCTCGCCGCCAATCCGGCCGCGGCCGTGGTGCTGGCGCAACGGGTGGCCGATGCCCTGGGTCAGGAAGAGGTCGCGGGGGCAAAAGGGCGGCGGCTGATGGCCGACAGCGAAGCCGACCGGGTGGCCGATGTCTTCGGCAGCCTGTGCCGGACCTTCGCCGACCTTCGGCTGTTACCGGCGGCCACCCGGTCGCAGCCGGCGTCGTGATGGTGACGCCGCGTCGGGCGCCGATGGGGTTTTGCCCCTCGGCCCCCCCCCCGATTTCTTAGGCCTCCCTACACCGAAAAATATCGTGCCTTGGGGTGATGCAACACCAGCGCACTGGTGCTTTGCTCGGGGTGCAACTGGCTGCCTTCCGACAACACCACACCGATACGCTCGGCGCCCAGCAGACTCAGCAGCGGCTCCTGGTCTTCCAGGCGCGGGCAGGCCGGATAGCCAAAGGAATACCGGCTGCCGCGGTAGCCCTGTTGGAGCAACGCCTCGGTGTCCCGGGCGTCCTGGTCGCCGAAGCCCAACTCGGCCCGGATGGTGAGGTGAACGTACTCGGCCAACGCCTCGGTCATTTCGACGCCGATGCCGTGCAGGTACAAATAGTCCTGGTAGCGGTCGGCCTCGAACCACTCGTGGGCGACCTCGGTGGCGCGGGCGCCCATCGTCACCACCTGGACCCCGATCACATCGCGTCCGGGTTCCGAGACATCCCGCACGAAATCGGTGATGCAGGTACCGTCCTGCTGGCCCTGACGGGGCAACTGGAAGCGCACCAACTCCCGGGTGCCGTCCTCGGCGAACAGGATCAGGTCATTGCCCTCGGCGGCGGCTTTCCAGTAGCCGTAAACCGCCTGGGGCGCCAGGATGGTGTCGCGGGCGCAGGTCTCCAGCAGGCGGGTCAGGATCGGCCGCAGCTCCTGCCGGGCCCAAACCTTGAACTCGTCGAGACTGCGGCCTTGTTTGCGATAGCCCCATTGCAACTGATAGAGCATCCGCTCGTTCAGGTAAGGCACCAGGGTCTTAAGCGAGACCTTTTCGATGACGCGGGCGCCCCAGAACGGCGGCGTCGGGATGGCCACGCCTTCGGCCAGCGCCAGCCGCCGCGCCCGGGTTTGGGCCAGGTCCACCGGTCCGGTGGCGGCGGTGGCGGCCTGACCCAGCACCCGCCGGCGCGGGCTGCCGGTGTGGTTGGCGCGCTTGGCCTGGAGTGCCGCCACATAGGTGTCGAAGCTGCCGCTCACAACCTTGTCCATCAGGTGCAGGCCGTCAAAGGCGTCGCCGGCATAGCCGACCCGGCCGCTGCCATAGGCGGCGACGCAGTCGCCTTCGACATAGGCCCGGGTCAGCGCGGCGCCACCCAGCAACACCGGCATGGTCAGTCCGGCCCGGGTCATTTCTTCCAGGTTCTCCTTCATCACCACGGTGGATTTCACCAGCAGCCCGGACATGCCGACG
>CAIYNU010000016.1 GCA_903927615.1 uncultured Rhodospirillales bacterium
GCGGCGGCCTGGCGCTCGGCAATGGCCAGCTCGGCGGTGATCCGGGCTTCCTCTTCGGCCCGTCGGGCCTCCGCTTCCTTTTGGGCGGCCTCGGCCCGGGTCGCGGCGGTCTTGTTGACGATGTCGCGCCGCTGGTTGAGTTCCGCCTCCTGCTTCTGGCGCTCGATGTCCAGGGTCCGCTGACGGGCTTCGAGGTCCTGTTGGGCAATCATCACCTCGGCGTCGCGCACGGTTTTGTTGCGCTCCTGGCGTTTTTGCTCGGTGATGCGCACCAGCGCGGCCAGCCCTTCGGCGTCGAAGGCGTTGTTGGGATTGAAATACTTGGTATCGGTCTGATCGAGCTTGGTCAGCGAGGCGCTTTCCAGCTCCAGCCCGTTCAGTTCCAGGTCCCGGGCGACCGTGGTTTGAACCGCCTGAACGAAGACCGCGCGCTGTTCCTGGAGATCGGCCAGACTCATGGTGGCGGCGACGCTGCGCAGGGCATCGACGAACTTGGCTTCCACCAGTTCGCGCAACAGACCGGCATTGTTGGTCCGGTCGCCCAAGGTTTGCGCCGCTAACGCGATGGACGACCCATCGGGTTTGACCCGGACATAGAACTCGACGCCGATATCAACCCGCATGCGGTCCTTGGTGATCATCGCATCGGCATTATTGCGCTGAACATCCAGGCGCAAGGTCTGAAGATTGACCCAGCAGATACTTTGGAAAACCGGCAGCACCACGGTTCCGCCATCCTGGATCACCCGCTGGCCACCCAGCCCGGTGCGCACATAGGCCCGGTCTTTGGTGGTCCGCACGTACAGCCGGGAAACGACCATGCCGATCCCGACGAAGGCGATCAGGATCAATAGGGCGATGATCAGGAGAATCAGGGCGCCGTCGGGAACGGGCAAGGACGGTAGGGGATAGGACATGGCAAGCTCCCAAGATCTGGAATCCGCCCCGCTCCGGGCGGGCGGCGGCGCTTATCGCTCGGACTCGGCATCCGCGAGCAGACCGGTTGCCGGGATTACGGTCAGTTCGCCACCTTGGCGGCCGACCACCAGGACGACCGTGCCCTCGGTGATCACGGTACCGGGCACCGACGGCACCAATTTGGGAAAGTGCGTGTTGCCGTGGCGGTCACGCAGCCGACCCCGGGCAATGGCCCCGCTGCACACCGGGCCGACCGTGACCACGGCGGTGCGGCCGATGAAGTCGTCTTCGCTGACCACATAGGTTTCGTCACGCGGCACCATCAGCGCCAGTCCGCGCGAAACCCATCGTGCCGTCGGCACGGCCACCAGCAGCGCCAGGGGGATGGCCGCTCCCTGGGGCAACGGGGCGCCGGCCATGGCCCCGGTCCCGGCCTGAAGTCCGAAACCGGCCACGGCAAACAGCGCCAGCAGAACCATCACCAGCACCAGGAGCGGCACTCGGCCGGCATTGAGCCAGTCCAGGGCGCCGGTCCAGGGACCATGGGCATTCCCGGCATGGGCGGAGTCCCCATGGAGTCCGTCCCCATGGAGTCCGTCGGCATGGCCGTTCATCCCGATCATGTGGTCAATGGCTCCTGAGGCCGACAGCCCGATCAGGGCGGTGATGAGTTCCAGTCCGACCAGTCCGACCAGAACCAGTGCGGCAATCGAAAAGGGCGCGTAGGCGGGATCGGACAGCAGGATCATCAGGAGGGCTCCCGTTCGGCGATCAGGCGGGCCAGCCGTTCCTCAATCTGGTGGTCGCGCACCAGGGCCTCCAGTGCCGCGAGATCGGCGGGGTTGTCGGGGGCGGCCGGGCCGGGGGGGGCGACGCCCGGTCCGTTCTCCCCCTCCGGTTGGTCATGATCCGGTCGGCGCAGCGTCGCCAGTCGGGTTTCGGCGTCGCGGCGGCGGGCCTTCATCTGCCGGATGGTGGCCTCCAGTTGGACGGCGTCGTCATCCGCGGTCGCCGCCGCCTGTTGCAAGGCCGTGATCTCGGTTCCCAGGGAGATCTGGCGGCCGATATCGGCGCGGGCCCGGTCCAGGGCTCCGGCCGAGACGGAATCCCGGATGCGCCGATCCAGTTCGGCCTGCTGGTTGCCGAGTTCGCCCAGGCGTCGGCCGAGTCGATGCTGTTCGGCCCGCAACCGCCCGAGTTCGTGGCGAAGAAGCCCTTCGCCGGCGGCCATTTCGCCCAGTGCCCGCGCCAGAACCGCGTCAGGCGCCTTCAGCAGCGCCGCGCCGGTGGAGTCCGGGGCCAATACCGCCAGCAGGCGGCCGATGCGTGCTCCCAATCCGGCCTGATCCATCACGGCCCCCCCCGTTCATTCCGCCGGCTGGTAAATCTACCATGGCGGCGGCCCGGCCAAGCTATAAAATGCTCGCAGAGCACGATCGCGGCCGGGTCACGGCCGGATTAGGACAGAGGCCGGACAAGGAGTGACAGGATGCCTGGTCGCGCACTCTCGGTGTGGATGCTTGCCGTGGGCGTCGTCTTGGTTCTGAGCTGGCTGCTCGGCTCGGTGCTGACACCTTTTGCGGTGGGCTTGCTGGTCGGGTTCTTCCTGGACCCGGTCTGCGACTGGTTGGAACGCCGCGGGTGTTCCAGAGGAGTCGCGGCAGCGTTGGTGATTGTAACGTTTTTGCTTGCGGTGGTTGCCGCCATCGCCATGCTGGTGCCGTTCGTTTGGGAGCAGGCGGCCGAGTTGGTGGCGTCCCTGCCGAAGACCAAGGCCGATGCCGTGGCCGTGGTCGAGCCTTACCTGAGCCGGTTGGCCCCCTATCTGGACGACCAGACGCTGGCCCAAGTTCGGGAGACCCTGTCGTCGTCGGCGGGGGCCATCGCCCAAGGTCTGGCTTCGGTGGTGCGCGGGGCCATCACTGGCGGGGTCGCGGTGGCCGACATTGTTTCGCTGGCCGTCCTGACGCCGGTGGTCGGGTACTACATGCTTCGGGAGTGGGACGTCATCGTCGCCTGGATCGATGACCAGATGCCGAGGAAGTCGGCACCGATGGTCCGGCGGATGGCGGCGACGGTTCAGGGCAAGCTGGCGGCCTGGCTTCGGGGCCAGGCCATGCTGTGTCTGGTCCTGGCGGTTTACTACGCCATCGGACTGAGTGCGGCGGGCATCCGGTTCGGCCTGCTGATCGGATTGATGACCGGCCTGGTGGCGTTCGTTCCCTTCGTCGGGTACTTCCTGGGCTTGATGGCCGCGGTGGTCTCGGGTTTGTTCAGTCTCAACGGCTGGGGCGGTTGGGCCGTGGTCATCGGCGTGTTCACCTGCGGTCAGCTTCTCGAAGGGTATGTGTTGACGCCCCGTCTGGTGGGTCGCAGCGTCGGGCTGCACGAGGTCTGGGTCATCTTCGCGATCATGGCCGGTGGCCATTTGCTCGGCTTCCTCGGGGTGCTGGTGGCGGTTCCGACGGCGGCGGTGATCAGTGTTCTGATTCGTGAATCGCTCGCCTGGTACCGTACCAGCGCGTACTATGCCGGGGACTAAGCTGCCGGAGCCGTTGGATGGACCCTTTCAAGCCCTGCACGCCAAAACCGAGACCGGTGGCGCCGCCGCGTCTGACCGACGGCGGCGCCGAAGCTCTGGCCCTTCGGGCGGTGGCGTTTATCGCCGCCGATGACGAGTTGCTGCCGCAGTTTCTGGCTGCGTCGGGATGCGATCTCGAAGCGTTGAAACGACGCTTGGCAGAGCCCAACTTTCTGGCCGGCGTGCTTGACTTTATTCTGGCCGACGAGTCCCGGGTGCTGGCCTTCTCCGGCCAGGTCGATCTGCCGCCCGAAACGGCCCTGTTGGCCCGGGCACGGCTGGGACCGTAACCGGTGCGTCGGGCGGTCGGGCAGGGGGTCAGGACCGGGGCGTCGTTCGGCTGGTGCGGCGCACATTTTCCACCAGGACGGCCAGCAGCGCCGCGAGCAGCAGCACCGCGCGCGCCGTCGCCGGGAGCGGCAGCAGGACGGCCGATCCGATCACCGCGACGATGATGGCGACGGCCAGGCTCCCCGAGTCGACGAACAGTCCGACCGCTTCGCGGAACACGGTTTTGATCGCGTGCATGTCCGTTTCCTTGGGCCCGGGTTCAGGATCAATCACCCTCGGCTTCCTGTGCGCCCGGCCGGCGGGCCAGCGCCACGCATCCCAGGGCTGTCACCAAAAAGGCGGCGACGATGGCGGGAATGGCCAGGTCGCCCCCCGGCCATGGGAAGCCTGATCCTTCGGCGGTCCAAAACACGCCGAACGACGACAACAGGATGCCGACGGCGAATTTTAGCGTGTTTTCCGGAATGCGGGCCAGCGGCCGATGGACGACGATCCCCAGGAGGATGACCAGCCCACAGGCCGTCGCCGCACCGATGCCCGCCGGAATCAGAGTATCGCCGACGGCTCCCACCGCGATGACGATGAAGACCACCTCGATGCCTTCCAGGACCACCGCCTTGAAGGTGGTTGCGACGGCGATGGGGTCGAGGCGCCGCCGCGGAGTCCGGTCTGCGCGCCGCATCGCCTCGGCTTCCTCGGCGTAGATGCGGTCTTCGTCATGCAGGGCGACGCGCCCCGCCGACCGCAGAATCGCCTTGCGCAGCCAGCGCATGCCGAACAGCAGCAGCAGGACCCCGACCGTCATCTGGAGGACTTTGATGGGGATGAGGGACAGCAGCGGACCGAGCGCCAGCACCAGCACCAGCAGGATCAGGAGTCCGGCCACGGCGCCGGTCAGCGCGGGACGCCAGCCCCGGACTGTTCCAACCGCCAGTACGATGGTCAGGGCTTCAACCGCTTCCACCAGGGATGCGAGGAATGCGGCCAGAAATGCAGGCCCACTGCCGATCAGATCGATCACCGCCAAAAACCTTCCGGTTCCGGCCGCGCCCACTTCTCCTGGACTTCAGGGAGTCCAAACCGCAGCGGAGTTCCGACCATAACCAGCCCGTCCATTCCGAATTCCTGATCGTGAAGATCTGAGCAGCGCAATCTCGAAGGTCACGGGATATCATCTCCTCGAGTCACCACGCCAAACCGTACGGTCCGTATCCCGCACGCCGATGTCAAACAAGGCCGGTGCGGCCGGGACGGCCGCGGTCCGACGTGAGCACGGGTCCGACATGAGCGCGGGTCCGACGTGAGTGATGGGTCAAACTGACGGCCCGCCGGTCTTACTCGTCCGGTTCGATGATGAGGCCGTCTTCCACGTCATCCCCCTCCAGTTCGGACACATCCTCGGGCAGGTCGTCGTCATCGTCCGGGGCGACTTCGATGATGTCGGCCACCAGCGCGGAATCGTCGCCCTGTTCCAACGCGACGGTTTCCTCGTCGACGTCCACGCCCAGACTCTCCCGCAACTGCAACGGAACCTTTTTCGGCGCCATCTCGCTTGGAACGGGTCTGGCGCGGCGGGATTTCAACAGCAATTCAGGATCGTAGATGGAATTGCAGGATGGGCAGGTCGGAGGAGATTTCAGAAAATCATAATAGCGGGTACTGCAACTCGGACAGATGCGCTTGATGCCCCATTTACTTTCGGCCACGACCATTCCCTTGCTTTTGTTGATCGGACCAGCATAGCACGCCACCCGGCAAAAAAACGCAAATATGGGGCGGGCCGGTATGATCCGACGGTATCATCCAAGGAATCCCAGCGGATGCGGCCAGGTCAGAACCTTGGTGCCGGCGGCCCGCTGCTGCTCGGCGATGTCCTGGTGCAAAGCGGCCATGCGGGTCCAATGGACTTTGGTCCGGAAATGGTGCTCGGCGTGATAGCCGTTGTTCAGCCACAGCCAGTTGTACAGCTTGCCGTAACTGGAAACCCCCCAGGCAATCGGCCGCTTGGGGTCAGCCCCGAGATGTTCATAATAGCCGGTTGCCGCCGAAAGCATGTGGCCCAGCAGCCAGAACGGCGCCAGGCTTGCCACGGCCCGCCAGTCCCATACCGAGGCCAGGACCAGGGACAGGCCGATCAGGACCAGTTCGACGCCGGCCCAGCGGCCCTCGTCGGGGTTCCACGCGGCGATGGCGGGGCGGAGTCGGAACGGGTTGGTGTGGACGAGGCTGAGCAGGCTGTAGGCCCAGACGCTGGCCGGTTGTCCGTCGCGGCCATGTCGATAGATCGAGATGAGATCGCGGGTTTCGCCTTTGTCGTTGGGCTTGTCCATGTTGCCGATGTGGTGGCGCAGGTGAACGTAGCGGATCACCACTTGGGGATAGCTGAGGCTGAGGGACGTCAGCAGACTGTACAGCCGGTTGAGCGCCGCCGGGCCGAAAAAGGGATTGTGGATCAGATTGTGCGACACGCTGTGGATGTTCCAGGCGATCAGGACGGCGTACAGCAGCGCCAGACCCAGGAACGCCGGCCAGCTTAACCAGGGGAACGCCAGAACCAGCAGGGCGACGAAGCCGAAATGCGCCAGCCCCAGCAAGGCGGGCACGGCGTCCCATGCCGTGACCGCGAACATCCCCGGCGGCGCCGCCTCCGCCAAGTCTCCATTATCCTCAGCCATCTTCATGTCCCCTTCGTGCCTGGCTGCGCCATGTGCCCCGCCTGCCGCAACGCGGCAAACGGGCGGTTGTTCCAAAAGCAAAAATGATGCCAGACAAAGAACTCTTTGCAAAGTCAGGATAAAACACACCAGACTGATTCCTTTGGGCGGGACCACCCGACAAAACTGTCGCAAATCGGCCGGGCCTGACCCTGGACTCCAGGGGATCAGGGCGGCGGCAGAACCGCTTCGATGGCCGCGCGGACACCGGAGGACTCGGGTGACGTCAGGGACGAGAACCACGCCACCAGCCGGCCGTCCGGGGCAATCACGTACTTGTAGAAGTTCCAGCGGGGCAGGCCCAGGATACCGACCTGATCGGCCACCCAGCGATAGAACGGGTGGGCCTGGTTGCCCGAAACCACTTCCTTGGCGGTGAGCGGGAAATTGACCCGGAAGTTGATTTCGCAGAATGACTTGATCTCGGACGCGGTGCCGGGTTCTTGACCGCCGAAGTCATTGGACGGAACCCCGAGAACGATCAACCCTCGATCGCGGTAGGTTTCCCAGAGCGTTTGCAACGCGGTGTATTGGGGCGTGAAGCCGCACCGCGAGGCGGTGTTGACCACCAGAACCACCTGGCCGGCAAAGGACTTCAGGGGGAGGGGCTGACCGTCGAGGGTGGTGAAGGAAAAGTCGTGGGCAGTGGCGGCCAGGGATTGGGCGGGCGTCATGGCGGCTCCGAAGATATGGCGATGTCCTCTCAAGGCCGATCTCCTCTCAAGGCCGATGTCCTCTCAAGGCCGATGTCCTCTCAAGATCGTCCGAGGCAGGAAGTAGCGCCCCAGTTCAGCCGATCCAGTCCCGGTCGTCAAAGGCCCCGGTCGCCTGCACTGGTCGCGCGCCCTGCGGGCGCCATATCCCGTGCGTGCCGATGCGTGATGTCGGTCCCGTGAAGTGCCATACACCTGGAATGAGATATGGTCGAGACCTCGAGAATCCCATCGATCCGTACCTATCATCAGCGGAGCAAGCACACACCCCATCGGTCGGCCGCCGGGCCGGGCTTCCTGGATTGGGACAATCAGCCCGACCCGTTCAGGCATTTTGACGGCGCGCGCCGGATCGATCTGCCGTTGGACCTGGACCGGACGACCGGTTCCTTAGCCGCGCCCGGCGGCGGTTCGCCGACGCCCCTGGATCTTCGAGGGCTGGGTCGGTTCCTTGAGTTGGCCCTGGGCCTTTCGGCCTGGAAACAGTATGGCGGCTCTCGTTGGGCACTCCGTAACAATCCGTCCAGCGGCAATCTGCACCCGACCGAGGGTTGGCTGGTGTTGCCGCCGCTCGACGGTTTTTCCGCCCGGTCCGCGCTGTATCATTACTCTCCGCTGCTTCACGGACTGGAGGAGCGATGCGTCTGGCCCGGTCCGTCCGGGTGTCCTCATGGCGCGTTCTTGTTCGCGCTGTCGTCGGTACCGTGGCGGGAGGCCTGGAAATACGGGGAGCGGGCCTTCCGTTACTGTCAGCACGACACCGGCCACGCCCTGGCCGCGGCGGCCTATGCCGGTGCCTGTCTGGGCTGGCGGGTTCAGGCGCTGACGGCTCCGGGGGACCGGTTTCTGGCGGATCTGCTCGGGATCGGTCGAGCCGACGCGAACCATCCGCACGAGGCGGAGCATCCCGAACTGGGCGCCCTGGTCTGGTACGATCCGCCGGCCGGGGCGGCCGGGAGGGAGGAACCGGCGCCTGAAGCGGCGTGGGAGTCCCTCCGTATGATCCCGGACGCCGAATGGCATGGCCGCGCCAATCGACTGAGCCCGGATCTTGTTGACTGGCTGGCCAATGATCGGGCGTTCGAGCTGACCGCCAAGCCGGAAACGCCGTCGCCGTCGGTTCGGGTCGGTGTGCCGGCGGCGGTTCTAGGGCCTGCCTTGGCGGACGACGCCGCGACCGTCATCCGCCGCCGCCGCAGCGCCCAGCGGATGGACCCGCGAATCATGATGTCCCGTAGCGCCTGTTTGCAGATGTTGGCACAAACCATGCCCGGGGCCGACCGGGTTCCGTGGGCGGCCTTCCCGTGGGCCCCGCGGCTGTCACTGTTTCTGTTCGTGCATCGGGTGGAGGGGCTGGCGTCCGGTCTTTACGCCCTGGTTCGCGATCCTGAGGCACAACCCCGTCTGCGCCAGGCCTGCCATCGGCATTTCCTGTGGCAGTCGGTCCCCGATTGCCCGCTGCCGTTATTCCTGCTTTACCCGGGCGAACTGTCCGGGCTGGCGGCGAGCCTGTCCTGTGGCCAGGACATTGCCGGCGATGGGGTCTTGAGCCTGGCGATGGTCGCGGATTTCGACCGGACTCTGGCGGACGAAGGGGATTGGGCCTATCGCCGCCTGTTTTGGGAGAGCGGCATGATCGGGCAGGTGCTTTACCTGGAGGCCACGGCGGCGGGGCTCTCGGGAACCGGGATCGGCTGCTATTTCGACGACGAGGTTCACGCGGCGCTCGGCCTCGACCGCGGGGCCACCGAATGGCAGTCGCTCTATCATTTTGCCGTCGGCAGAGCCGTGGAGGACGCCCGGATTTCCAGCGCGCCCGCTTACGAACACCTGCGAATGTCCCGCCGCTGACGGGTTAAGGGGCCGGTACGAACCGGCGATCGTCCGCGGCGCATTCGGTGACGGGCAAGCGATCGCTCCGATCGCCGCCGATCATCGCTCCGGGCTGAAACCGGGCTGAAACCGTGATGTTCCCACTCACCGGATGGGATGGCCGTGGGGTATGGTGCTGTTGCCGGGTTGGGGGCGTCAATGATCAAACCCAGTCAAAACAGGCGGACGGGTGGGAGGTGATCGGGATCGGGCGGGGACTGCCGCGGTCGGGATCAACGGAAGAGGACATCTTTTGCCGCCGTCGGATCGGGAGGAGCCTTCATGACCGGGTTTCGTTCTCTCAATCATGTTAGCCTTGATTGGGTAGTTCTGGTTTTTGGTTCAATTATGACGATTGCAGCGGTGGCGTACCAACCAAGCTTTGTCGATTTCACCACAAGTTCCGATCAATTGACGATTCCCTCGATTTGGTGGGATGTGGTTGAGGGCTCGTTGACCAACCTGGACGGTTGGCAGTTCAGCCGCGCGCCGTATTTATTTCCTGATTTGTTGGTTTATGGCCTGGCCAAGACTGTTCTTGGCGATTTGCGGCAGGCCATCTTCGCTGCATGCGTGCTTCAATTGTTGGCGGCGGTGTTGGTGGCCGGACTGGTCCTGAACCGCCTGGGCGGGGTACGGCCTTTGCTGGGCAGCCGGGCCATGCTGGGCGTGTTGGTCGCGCTGAGCTGTGTGGCCTTGGTCAATGACTGGTTGTTCCCGGATGACCGCTCGTTTTTTCGCCTGCTGATGTACAATTATGAATTCAGCTCCCATTATTCATCTTTCGTCATGGCGTTACTGGGCACGGTGCTGGTCGTCGATCATTGTCGCGGTCGCCGGCCGGTGCCTTTGCTGGTTCTGGCGGTGCTGGTGACGCTGATGACGATCTCGGATTATATCTTTGTCTTGTATTTTGTGCTGCCGATGACCCTTGTCGTGCTTGGGGTGGCGCTGTTACGCCCGGAGCTGCGGAAACCGGCGCTGGGGGTGGTTGCAGTCCATCTGCTGGCCCTCACCATCGGCACAGTGTTGCTCGACGGCCTCAATCGCCAGCCGCTGCCGGTCTACAAAATGCACCTGAGCAACTTCGGCAACGGTGTGATGGCGATCCTCCATCTGGTGCCGCCGGGCGAGCTGATTTTCTTGAGCCTGTTTTGGCTGCCTCTTGCGATTTTGGCCGGGTATGGCGGGTGGGCGATGATCCATCAGGCCAGGGCCGGCGGCCGGGCCGGGATCGCCGGGTTCCTGTGTCTGGCTGCGCTGATCAACCTGATCTTTGGCGCGCTGTATATCGGTCGTGAAGACGACGTGCTGCTGCGCTATCTGGTGATGGTCACCACCGCACCGCTGCTGGTGGTGGCGCTGGGTTTGGTTCGGGTGTGCGACCGGCGGGATCATCGGTGGCTGTTCGGCGTCGTGCTCGTCGTGCCGCTGGCGATGTACGGTGTCGCCGCCGCCGCGGACCGTAACCTGATCCCGACCCTGGTCCGGTGGGCGCCGCCCGATGCCGACGATCTTCAGGGGTGCGTGACCCGATATCGGCTTAAAGCCGGTCTGGCCGGGTACTATCTGGCGCGCCGTCTGATGGCTGCCACCGATTGGGCGGTTCAGATCAACCAGCTTAACCCGGAACGGCCGACCTTATACTACTGGGGTAACAATCTGCGATGGTTTGATCGGGATATTACCCGACCCGGGTTCGCCCCGGAATATAATTTCGTGATTACCAATGGGTTCGATTACACCCGCACCGGGGCCTTTCGTTTTGGTCTCCGTGATCGCTATGACGACGCGGCGATTGAGGGCGCGTTCGGCCGTCCGAGTGCCTGGGTGACCTGCGGGGCGCTGCGCGTCGCCCTGTTTGCCGATTCCAGCGGCATCGACCGGGCCGTCAACGATCTGCTGGTGCTCAACGGGCGACGATAACGGCCCATCCCGGCGCCCCTCCTGCGGCGAACGCCATCCGGGTCGTCGGTTGGCGGACTCGCAACAGCCTTGTATAGGGTAGGGGGGTATGCCATAAGGGGGCCATGACCCATACCATTCGAGACAAGCAAAAACTGGTGGCGCGGGTGCGCCGCATTCGGGGGCAGGTGGAAGCGATTGAGCGTGCCCTCGATGGCGAGGCCGGCTGTGAACAGATCATGCACCTGATTGCCGGCGCGCGGGGCGCGATGGCGGGTTTGATGGCGGAAGTCGTCGAGGATCATGTGCGGACCCATCTGGTCGATGCCGGGATTTACCCCGATGCCTTGAATGCCGTGGCGGCCGAGCAACTGATTGACGTCATCCGTACCTATCTGAAGTAGGAATCGGTCTGAAGCGGCGATGAGTTTCACATGAGGGTGCCATGACCGGGAGCGCAAGCCTGAAGACTCCGCCGTTTCATAGCCATATCTTTCTGGGGGAAGGACACCGGACCAGCGAGCGCAGCACCTGGGCGGTGATCTGGCTCTGCGGCGCCATGATGGTTGCGGAAATCCTCGGCGGCCTGCTGTTCGGCTCGATTGCGCTGGTCGCCGACGGCTTGCACATGAGCACCCACGCCGGCGCGTTGCTGTTGGCCGCGCTTGCCTACACCTTTGCCCGCAGGCATGCCGATGACCCCAATTTCACCTTCGGGACCGGCAAGATCGGCGACCTGGCGGGCTTCACCAGTGCGATTATTCTGGCGATGATCGCCTTGCTGATCGGCTTCGAGTCGTTCGGCCGGATCCTGGCCCCGGTGCCGATCCATTTCGCCGAGGCCATCCCGATTGCCTGTCTCGGTTTGGGGGTGAATATTGCCAGCGCACGGCTGTTGAACAGCGGCGGGCACAGCCATGGACATACCCATGGCCATGAGAGGCACGGGCATGAAGGGTCCGGGCACGATGACGCGCACCGCATCGCCACCGATAGCGGGAGCGTCAGGCTTGAGGTGTTCGAAGATGGCGTGCCGCCGCGTTTCCGCCTGCGTTCCGAATCCGGTTTCACGCTGACGGAATCCGCCGTAACCGTTGAAACCATGCGTCCCGACGGCACGCGACAGCTTTTCACCATGCAGGATCAGGGCGCGTATCGGGAATCCCGTGAAGAGATCCCCGAGCCACACGCTTTTACCGCCCATCTGCGGATCGGTTCCCGGAGTTATCAGGTCGAATTCGAGGAACACGAACATGCGGTGGGATCGGCCCATCGCGACAACAACATGCGTGCCGCGATGATTCATGTCATCGCCGATGCGGCGGTGTCGGCCCTGGTGGTGGTTGGACTTGGGTTTGCCGCTGCCTTCGGCTGGTTTTGGATCGACCCGCTGGTCGGCCTGGTCGGTGCCGCCGTGATCGCAAGCTGGTCTTACGGCTTGATCCGCGACACCGGCGCGATCTTGCTCGACATGAATCCCGACCGGCGGATGGCGGACAATCTGCGGCAGGCGGTGGAGAGCGAAGGCGACCAACTGGTGGATCTCCACCTTTGGCGCCTGGGTCCCGGTCATCTGGCGGCGATTGTGTCCGTGATGACGACGGAAGCCCGGGACGCCGACTATTATCGCGGCCGTCTCGCCCGCTTCAAATCCCTGTCGCATCTGACGGTCGAGCTTCGGCGAGTCTCGGCGGCCGATCTCAGCAGGACCATGGTGGGATAACACCGTGGCACGATGTCCGGTGCCACGGTGTCGCCGTTATTGGCCGGTATCACTGACCGGAGCGAAAACGCGACCGACCAAGCCCTACAGTGGGATTTTTGGGACTGTCTACGGAACGGAGGATATTGATGACCCTGCGAAATGGATGTCGTGCTGTCGCGCTGGCGGCACTGGGATTTCTGACGGCCTTGTCACTGTCTGCACCGTCCTTTGCCGACGATATCGGCTGTGTGAAGACGGGCTTTCAACTGATCGGGCCGGACAACCAAATCTGTGTCCAGGCCTTTGACGATCCGAGAGTGGCGGGGGTTGCCTGCCATCTGAGTTCCGCGAAGACCGGCGGGATCAGCGGCGCGCTGGGCATCGCGTCCGATCCCTCGAAGTTTTCGCTGGCGTGCCGGCAGATCGGCCCGATCAGCATCAATGGCCAGTTGAAAGAAAATGAGCTGGTGTTTGGCGAGTCGGCTTCGCTGTTTTTTAAAGAAGTAAAAGTAGTGAGGATGTTCGATAAAAAGAGAAATACCCTGGTTTATCTGGTTTACAGCACAAAACTGATCAATGGGTCACCGTTCAACAGCATTTCAACGGTCCCGATCATGCCCTGGAAGTAGCGGTCAGCTTGGCTGTCGACGCTGGTGTTGTGCAAGGCTGCCGGAGCTGGTTAGCTATGCTCCGGCAGCCGGTCGTTCTAGCCCTGTTTTTTGATCGTTGTGTGCGCAAACTTTAAGAAGTTTGCTTGGTGCTACTGGTCATGCACGCGATCTCAGTCTTTACCAATGGTCATGTTCGTGTTCGTGTTCATGTTCATGTTCGTGTTCACGCCAGCGCTCATGATATCGTTCGCGCTCGATTTCTTCGCAGGCGCGGCGATTGCCCTCTTCGCATTCGCGATACAGGTGGTGGATGCGGCAGGCTTCCTGGTTGCCGTGTTCACACTCCCAGTGGGTTTTCCTGAGGAACTCTTCGCGATTTTGGGCATTTGCGGGGATCGTGAGTGTCATGCCGGATAATGCAACTGCCAAGGCCATGAGCAGGGTGCGCATGCCATTCTCCTGAGGTTAGCGACTGGTAATACTATAGGCCATTCCGTTCGGTTTTCCACAGTGGCCGGATGGTCTTGAGGACGTTCCGAGCCTTCGGGATTTTCGCGGCCTTCCCCCGGCCGGTCCGGTCCGATACCCTGGGGTCCGAATTTGATGGGTATCCGATCATGGGTTTTCTGTCGCGATGGCTGGTGGTGCTGCCGGGCCTGTTGGTGTTGGCTGCGGCGCTGCCGGTGCGGGCCGGCGATGCCGGGGGCGGGGTCGCCCACGGCATCGCCATGCATGGGGAACCGAAATATCCGCCGGGCTTTATTGCCTTCGACTATGTCAGCGCCGATGCGCCCAAGGGGGGAACGTTGCGAACGGCGGTGACGGGCAGCTTTGACAGCCTTAATCCGTTCATCGTGCGGGGCCGGGCGGCGTTTGGACTGGGCGATGTGTTTGAAACCCTGATGGCCCGGTCCGCCGATGAGCCGTTCACGCTGTATGGTCTGATCGCCGAATCCGTGGAAACGCCGCCCGATCGCTCGTGGGTGGTGTTCCGGCTGCGCCCCGAGGCGCGCTGGCACGACGGCACCCCGATTACCCCGGCCGACGTGCTGTTCAGTTGGGAAACCCTGCGGACCCAGGGGCGGCCCAACCATCGCGCCTATTACAACCGGGTTCGGACCGCGGAACGGGTGGGGGAGACCGGGGTGCGCTTTGGGTTCGCACCGGCCCCCGATGGGACCACTGACCGCGAGTTGCCGCTGATTCTAGGGCTGATGCCGATCCTGCCTCAGGCCTGGTGGCGTAACCGGGTCTTCGACCGGACCACCCTGGAGCCGCCGTTAGGTTCGGGGCCGTATCGGATTACGGCGGTGGATCAGGGCCGTTCGGTGGAATACCAACGGGTCCCCGACTATTGGGGACGGGGGCTGGCGGTGCGGCGGGGCACCGGCAATTTCGACGTGCTTCGTTACGACTATTATCGGGACGATGCCGTTGCCCTTGAGGCGTTCAAGGCCGGCAACGCCGACCTTCGGCGCGAAGCCGATCCCACCCGCTGGGTCACGGCCTACGACTTTCCGGCGGTGCGGGACGGCCGGGTGCGGCTGGAGGCGCTGGCCCACGGCCGACCCGAGCCGATGCGCGCCTTCGTCTTCAACACCCGCCGCCGGCTGTTCCAGGACCGTCAGGTCCGTCAGGCGCTGGGGACCGTCTTTGACTTCGAATGGATCAACCGGGTGCTGTTTCACGGCGCCTATACGCGCACCGCCAGCTATTACCCCAACTCCGAGTTGGCGGCTTCGGGTCGCCCGACGCCCGGTGAACTGGCGCTGCTGGCGCCGTTTCGCGCCGGATTGCCGCCCGAGCTGTTCACCGGCCCCTTCGAGCCGCCCAGCACCGACGGCAGCGGACCGTCAGGTTTGCGCGTCAACCTGCGGGAAGCGACGCGGTTGCTGGCGGACGCGGGCTGGCGGCTGGTGGATGGTCGGCTGGTGGATGCCGACGGCCGGCCCTTCGCCTTTGAAATCCTGCTGGACGCGCCCGCCGACCAGAAGGTGGCGCTGGAATTCGCCCGGGCCTTGCTGAGGCTGGGCATCGAGGTGCGGGTTCGGGTGGCGGACAGTGCCCAGTTCCAGGGCCGGCTCGACGCCTTTGACTACGACGTGGTGCTGGTGCAGTGGGTTTCGACGCTGTCGCCGGGCAATGAACAACTGACCTTTTTCGGATCGGCGGCCGCCGATCTCGACGGCAGCCGCAATTATGCCGGTGTGCGGTCGCCGGCGGTGGATGCCCTGGCGGCCTCATTGGGCCAGGCGCCCGACCGGGCGGCCCTGGTGACACGGGTTCACGCCCTCGATCGGGTGCTGTCGTGGGGCTATTATGGGGTTCCGCTGTACCATCTGAGCCGGGATCTGGTCGCCTCGTGGTGCTGGCTGCACCGGCCGGCGGTGATCCCGGTCAACGGTTTTTCCCCGGACACCTGGTGGCGGGACCCGCCCGGCGGGGACTGCCGTTAAGGTTCCGGTTTCAGTTTGCGTTGCACGATCGGGAGTCGGTAGACTGGGAGACAAGGCGGTTTGCGGAACCGGCCGGGCGCCATCCGGTGGGGCGTTCGGGCGGTGTGCGAGTCGGAACACGGTGTTGGCACAAGGGTGGTACGGGCATGGCGGGAAAGATCGACGAGCGACTGAGCGAATTGGGCATCGTGCTACCGCGGGCTCCGGCCGCAGCGGCGGCCTATGTGCCCTATACCCGGGCCGGGGACATTCTGTATGTTGCCGGGCAGTTGCCGGTGCATCTTGGCGAATTGCGCTACGTCGGAAAGATCGGGACGGACTTTTCCATCGAGGAAGGCCAGGCCGCGGCCCGGCAATGCGGCGTCAATCTGATCGCGCAGGTCTCCGACGCGCTGAACGGCGATCTCGATCGGGTGGTGCGCTGCCTGAAACTGGGCGGCTTCGTGAACACCACGCCCGAGTTCCGGGATCATCCCAAGGTGATCAATGGGGCTTCGGAGCTGATGATTCAGGTGTTCGGCGATGTCGGCCGTCATGCCCGTTTTGCGGTCGGCGTCAACTCGCTGCCGTTCGGGGTGTCCGTCGAAATCGACGCCATTTTTCAGGTCCGCTGATGCGGACCGGCTGAAGACAGGCCAGGTTTGCGGATTCGACTCTGATCACCATACTCTTGGAGGCCGTTGCCCCGGCCGCGGGTCGGGGGAACGGCTGCGCTCCGGATTGTAAAAGGGGGCCCGCCGTGCCCGATGGTCGCGCACACCACCAGATTACCGCCGACCTGCTGTTCGGCATCGCCCGGGTCGAAGCCGCGGACTGGGATGCCTGTGCCGGGGCCGGCAATCCCTTCGTCAGCCACGCCTTTTTTGCGGCGCTGGAGGACAGCGGCTCGGTCTCGGGGCGGACCGGTTGGTTGCCGTTGCATGTGGCCATCCGGGATCGGCAGGGTCCCCAGTGGCCGAACGGGCGACTGGCGGCGGTGGCGCCCCTGTACCTTAAAAGCCATTCGTTCGGCGAATACGTGTTCGATCACGCCTGGGCCGAGGCCTATGGCCGTGCCGGTCTGCAATACTATCCGAAACTTCAGATTGCGGTGCCCTTCACGCCGGTGACCGGCCCGCGGCTGATGGTGCGGCCCGATGCCGACCCGCGGGTGCTGCCGACGCTGCTGACGACTCTGGAACAGATCGCGCGCCTTCAGAAAGTGTCGTCGATTCATGCGACCTTCTGTACCGAGACTGAATGGCAGCGACTGACCGAGGCCGGCTGGTTGCCGCGAACCGGTTTACAATACCACTGGCATAACCATGATTACGCCGGCTTCGATGACTTTCTTGGCGCGCTGTCGGCGCGCAAGCGCAAGGCGATTCGCAAAGAGCGGCAGGCCGTGGCCGACAGCGGGGTTCGTCTGCACACGCTGACCGGGGCCGATATCAAGGCCGAGCACTGGGATGCCTTTCACCGCTGTTACACAGAGACCAGTGATCGCAAGTGGGGCTATGCCTACCTGAACCGAGCGTTTTTTCATCGCCTGGGCGCCGCCATGGCCGACCGGGTGGTGCTGGTGATGGCCGAATCCGACGGGCGCTGGATCGCAGGAGCACTTAATCTGATTGGCGGTGATACACTGTACGGACGCAACTGGGGAGGCAGCGCAGAGCAGAAATTTCTGCATTTCGAAGCGTGCTATTATCGCGCCATTGATTTCGCCATTGCCCATCGTCTCCGTCGGGTTGAAGCCGGCGCCCAAGGCGAACATAAACTTCAACGCGGTTACGAACCGACCCTGACCTATAGCGCCCATTGGATTCGCAAGTGTGCCGTCCGCGACACGCTGGCCGCTCATCTGGAGCAAGAACGGCAGATGATCGCCGAGATGAAAATCAGGTTGGAGGCGGAATTGCCTTATCGGGAGGAATGATGCCGAAGGCCTGATCACTTTTGGGCCAAGCCGGTTGCCGCGCCCCGACTCAAATGTTCAGTGTTGTGCTCCGCGTTGATTCAAGGGTAGAAAACACTTGGGGAAACTGTCGGGGAAGATTCAAAATGAACGGGCTCGGTCAGAAGATCGTTGTTGTCGCCGGCATAACCTTACTGCTGGGAAGCGTGCCGTGGTCAGCACGGGCGGAGGCGACCCTGAACCCGGCGCCCGCCGATACTCCGGCCGGTCCCACTGCGACCGTACCGGCAACAGCCGCGGCCGTATCGGAACCGGCAACGGGTGAGACGCCCGTTCCGGTGCTGCGGGTTGGCCGGTTCCGCTATCTCCAAAACATTGTTCCGGGTTGGCAGAAACTGCACGACCGTTATCCGGCGTTGCTGGGGACTTTGGCTCCGGTGGCGGTGACCGAGACCCGAGTCCGACATAAAAGGTCGGTGATCACGGTTCTGGCGGTGCGAGGCGGTCAGGAATCCGAATTGCGGCGGGTCTGCCAGCAGCTATCGGCCAAGGGTCGCGATTGCGCGGTGATGTATGTCGCCGAGTCGGCGCTCCACCCGTTGGAATCGTCCACACAACCGGCATCATCGGCTTCACCGGCGGTTGCGGAGGCGGCGCCGCTGCCGGCGGCCACCGCGCCGACGCCCGAGTCGCCACCGGCACCCCCGGTTAAGGCAGCCGATGCGACGCCCGCGGCGGGCGGCGGTGCCGAGTCGCCGCCGGTGACGTCGCCGCCGATGACCGTGACCGCTGCGGTTCCGGCGGCCACCGCGCCGACGCCCGAGTCGCCACCGGCGCCCCCGGTTAAGGCGGCCGATGCGACGCCCGCGGCGGGCGGCGGTGCCGTGTCGCCACCGGTGACGTCGCCGCCGATGACCGTGACCGCTGCGGTTCCGGCGGCCACCGCGCCGAC
>CAIYNU010000017.1 GCA_903927615.1 uncultured Rhodospirillales bacterium
GCCATGACCAAATCACAGAAATCTTTTCAAACGCTGTTTCGCTGAGCACATCGCGGGCATTGTCATCGAGCGGTCATAGATTGTTCAAATCTATATTATTGACCTGTCATCGACATCTTCATACCATGACGTCGGCCTTCCGCTCCGCGCTCCTCTGCGCACCGGTGCGGGGGCTGATCGTCATTGGGGGATAAGGTGTCATGCTGTCGAATCTTTCGATAAGTATCAGAATAGCGTCGATGGTGGTTGCCTCCCTCCTGACCATTTCTCTGCTGATTGTCGTTGTCGTGCTGGGCGAGCGGGAGATTGCCAAGGCGACGACCAATCTCAACCAGTTCCAGGCGGTTTTTGATCAAACCACCAGAATCGAGCGGGGTGCCGCTCAAATGCAGCACGAAGCGTACCGATTTATTGCCGATCGGGATGCCACCGCCGCCACGGCCTTTCGGACGGGGGCCCCGATGGTGGCGCAGGGTCTGGATGTGCTGCGGTCGATGCCGGCTGCGGGGTCGGTTGGCGGCGAAATCGGGAGTCTGGCCGAAGGCCTGGCGGGAATTTCGGCGTTGTTCGGCCAGATTGAGGTCATTGCCGGGACTTTGGGCCTGGACGACGGCAGTGGGTTGCGGGGGCAGTTGAAGGCGTCGGCGCAAGCGGTCGAGGATGAGTTGAAGCTCTGGCCGAATCTCGACAAGCTGATCGTGCCGATGGTGAGCATGAGGATTCAGGAAAAGAATTTCTTTCTTTATGGCGACGCCGGAGTCATGGGGCCCTACCGTAAGGCCTTCAGCGAGTTCACCTTCAAGGTCGACAGTGTCGAACTGGATGCAGAAACCAAGCAGAAATTGTCCAAGCTGGCGAAGACCTACCGTCGGGATTTTGAAACGGCGGTGGAAGCGGTGAAGACGCTGCATCAGGACGTGGTGGTTTTCAACGATAAGGTCCGGGCCCTGGGGCCCCGGTTCGGGGCGATGCTGGAAACCGCGCGTCAGGGCATGACCGAGGCCACGGCGCTCCAGAAAGCCGTGCGGGATCAGGTGGTGCGCAAGTCGGCGGTGATTCTGGTGGTGTTGCTGGGTGCGTTCATGGTCATCAGTCTGATCGTCTCGCTCAGCATCACCCGGCCGCTTCGGGCCATCGAGCGGGCGATGCGGCGGTTGGCGAAGGGGGACGATGCCGAAGTGCCGGGTGTCGCGCGGGGCGACGAGATCGGCGAGATGGCGCGCGCGGTTCAGGTGTTCAAGAACGGCCTTTCGGAACGCGCCCGGCTGGCCGCCGAACAGTTGGCCGCCCAGGAGGCGCGGGACCGGCGGGCCCGGGCGCTGGAATCCTTGATCGAGGGCTTCCAGACCACGATCATGACGGTGATCGGGACGGTGCTGTCGGCGGCCAACGATTTGAGGGTGAATTCGGAAATCATGACCCGAATCGCCGAGCAGACCAAGCGCTGCTCCGACGTGGCGGCCGCGGCGGCCAATAATGCTTCGGCCAATGTCCAGACGGTGGCCGCGGCCTCCGATCAACTGCATGTGTCGATCACCGAAATCGGGCGCCAGGTGCAGGAGACGGCCCAGATCACCGCGGCGGCGGCCAACGATGCCGCGCAAACCAACAGCAATGTCGAAGGACTGGCGATGGCCGCGCAAAGAATCGATCAAGTGGTCAAGTTGATCGAGGGCATTTCGGCACAAACCAATCTGTTGGCGCTGAACGCCACCATTGAAGCGGCGCACGCGGGCGAAGCGGGCAAGGGCTTCATCATTGTCGCCAACGAGGTCAAGAGCCTGGCGAGGAAGACCGCCGATGCCACCCGGGAAATTGCGGCGCAGATCACCGGTATGCAGGTGATGACCGCCGGAACCGTCACGGCGGTCCGGAGCATCGGGACCACCATTGCCAGTCTTAATCAGGTCGCGGCCATTATCGCATCGGCGGTTGAAGAACAAACCGCGGCAACCAGCGAGATTGCCCGCAATATCGTGCAGGCGGCGGCCGGCACCATGGTGGTTTCGGTGAATGTGGGTGACGTCAACAGCGAAACCTCGACCACGGCGGAAACGGCGCGCCGGGTGCTGGACGCGGCGGCCGACCTGGCCCGGCAGGGCGAAATCTTGCGCCATGACGTTGAAGTCTTTGTCGAACAGGTGCGCGCCGCCTGAGCGGGTTTCCCGGTTCCGGTTTCAAGGCCTGTGCTTTCACGATCACGCACCGGCGCCCAAATCGGCGATGGTTCGGGGTCCTGCCTTGTGTGGTGACAGAGCCCGGGGCTACTGTTGCGGACTCCAGCCGATGCCACACGGGCGAGGGGACATGATCGGCGTATTTGATTCCGGATTCGGCGGCCTGACCATTCACGAGGCCCTGATCCGGCGCCTGCCCGGATTGAGCTTTGTCTATCTCGGCGATCACCGCAACGCGCCCTACGGCAGCCGTTCGCCCGACGAGATTTTGGAGTTTACCCGCCACAACACCGACGTGCTGTTTTCCCGCGGTTGTCGGCTGGTGATCATCGCCTGCAATACCGCGTCGGCGGTGGCGTTACATCATCTTCAGTGTTACTGGCTGCCCACGGCTTGGCCCGGCCGGAATATTCTTGGCATCATCGTGCCGACCATCGAGGCCGCGACCCAGGTTCCCTGGGCCATCAATTATCCGGTGTATCCGCAGATGTACGCCAGCCACACGGTGGCGATCTTCGCGACCCCGCGGACGGTGGAAAGCCAGACCTATCCGGTGGAGATCAACAAGCGTTGCCCCGATGTTGAGGTGCAGCAGCAGGCCTGCCCGGAGCTGGCCGGCGCCATCGAAGCCGCAGCCTATCCCGGCCGCTTGCGAGAGCTGGTGCAAGGCTATGTCGGGCGTCTGTTGTCGGCCACGGGGGGGCGGGAGCCGGAAACCGCGATTCTGGGCTGCACCCATTACCCGCTGGTCAAGGAACTGTTCCGGGAAGCCTTGCCTGCCGGGGTTCGTCTGCTGTGCCAGCCCAGTGCCGTCGCCAACAGCCTGGAACATTATTTGCGTCGGCATCCGGAGTATTTGGACACCATGCCCGACACGCCGCGCCGGCAGTATCTGACCACCGGGGATGCCGCTGCCGTGACCGCGCGGTCGGCGGGGTTTCTGGGGCGCACCATCATGTTCCAGGGGGTGGGGGGGCGAGTCCCTGTGAAGCCTCAGGCGTTCCGGGGCTTTGCTCCCGAACCGCACTGGGGCCGGGGGAGCCAGGCTTCATGACGGAGCCGGTTCATGTGATTGGCGGCGGATTGGCGGGATGCGAGGCGACCTGGCAACTGGTTGAGGCTGGGATTCCGGTGGTGCTGCACGAAATGCGGCCGATCCGCCGGACCGAGGCCCACGCCACCGACCGGCTGGCCGAATTGGTGTGCTCGAATTCCCTGCGCTCCGACGATGCCGAGTTCAATGCCGTGGGCGTGCTTCACGCCGAGTTGCGGCGGTTGGGTTCGCTGATCCTGGCTATGGCCGATCGCCACGCGGTGCCGGCGGGCGGGGCGCTGGCGGTGGATCGCGACGCCTTCGCCGAAGCCGTGACCGAAGCGGTGACGAGTCATCCGCTGGTGACGCTGGAACGCGGCGAGGTGGCCGGCTTGCCGCCGCCCGGCTGGCATCAGGTCATCGTCGCCACCGGACCGTTGACCTCGCCCGCGTTGGCCCAGGCGATCCGGGACCTGACCGGGGCCGAATCCCTGGCGTTTTTCGACGCCATCGCGCCCATCGTCCATACCGGGTCCATCGATCTGACCAAGGCGTGGTTCCAGTCGCGGTACGACAAGCCCGGGCCGTCCGGCAACGGGCGCGACTACATCAACTGCGCCTTTGACCGCGAGCAATATCTGGCGTTTCTGGAAGCCCTGCATGCCGCGCCCAAGATGGCCTTTCGGGACTGGGAACAGGATACGCCCTATTTCGAAGGCTGCCTGCCCATCGAAGAAATGGCGGCCCGGGGCGCCGACACCCTGCGCTATGGCCCGATGAAGCCGGTCGGCCTGACCGATCCCCACACCGGCCGCCGGCCCTACGCGGTGGTGCAATTGCGCCAGGATAATGCGCTGGCGACGCTCTACAATCTGGTGGGATTCCAAACCAAACTGCTGCACGCCGAACAGGTGCGGGTGTTTCGCATGATTCCCGGCCTGGAGCGGGCGGAGTTCGCCCGGTTGGGTGGCTTGCACCGCAACACCTTCATCAACAGTCCGCGCCTGCTGGATGCGACCCTGCGCCTTAAGGGTGATCCGCGCCTGCGGTTTGCCGGCCAGATCACCGGCTGCGAGGGCTATGTGGAAAGCACCGCCGTCGGCCTGCTGGCCGGTCGCTTCGCGGTGGCCGACCACCGGGGCCAGGCGCCGCGGCTGCCGCCGCCGACCACCGCGCTGGGCGCCTTGCTCGGCCATCTCACCGGCGGCGCCGATGCCGAGAGTTTCCAGCCCATGAACATCAATTTCGGCCTGTTTCCGCCGGTGCCCGACGCCCTGCGCGGCCGGGCGCGGAAACAGGCGCTGGCCCGGCGGGCGCTGGCGGATCTTGAGGGGTTCTGCGAGGGTGTCGCCCCACCGGCGCCGGGATAAGGCCGATCTGTCAGGGTTCGCCGTGCGGTTTCTCGGTAAACTTGACCAGCCAACTTTGATTCTCGACCGAGATGGTGTCTTCACAAGATTTGACGAAGGTTGACCAATCGGTTTCGGTTTTCGCATCGGTTCGGCTGCGCCACTCAATGACAAGGTCTTCAAGGCGGGTGGCGGTTGCGACGTAACTCAGGACGATGAAGTCATAACGGTTGGCGGCGATGTGAGCCGCGAGCGAGGTGCCGAGCGTCGTGACCGTCGCGGTCCATACCCCGAAATTGCCGGCAATTCCGTTATTACCCAAGGCGGTAGCGAGGACGCCCAGGAGTGTTCCCAAAATTCCGAGGAGAAGCTCGGTATTCCGAAGAAAATTAAGCCTTTTAGTGTAATGCCTTGCTTTTTCTCGATAAAATTTTTCGATCTGTTTGTTTACTCTTATTATTATATACTCATCATGCGATAACAATGGAGGTGATGTAATATCCCTGACATCAATAATAGCAGTATGGTGTTGTATATTATCAGCAGAGTGTTGGATGTCGCTGGTTTTTCTAAAAAGAATATTAAGGGCATTTGCGCCGAGATATGGGTTGGCTTGAGCACAAAAGGTATAGACTTCCGCTTTAATCGCTTCCGAGACAGAGCGCGCCCGCGTCCAGGCGCGGATCGCGTCCGGCGTCAAACGGCTCTTGGTGATAGCGACGGCCAGGGCCAACAGGCACGCCCCGATGGCCGCGCAAGCCGTCCTCCAATCCGGAGCGGTGGCCAGAATGGTTCCGGCACCGGTCTCGGCTACCGCCCCCATGACGCTGAAGGCCAGTGCGGCGGCGCGGGCGGTTTCAATCGAGGCCTTGAGACGGTCGGCCGCGCGGGACCATGCCGCCTGACGTTTCCAGATGGTGGTGAGGACGTCGTCACACATGCGGTTTACTCCCGTCGGTAGACCGAGCACCATGTTTCGGGAAGGCCTGATCCCCTAAGAGTCCGTATGGGTGTGGCTGATGAATATGCTTTTATGCGAAACGTCGGGCATCGCGAACCACCCCCATCGCGAACCACTCCAGGAGCATGATTCGACCCTAGTCCATCAACCGGGCGGTCGGCAAGCGATCCTTGCAACCGTGTGGCCGAGCGGAAAACCCTCAGAACAGGTGACCGCTCCGGGAGGCCTTGGTTTTGAGATAGGCTTCGTTGTGGTCGTTGCTGGGAATGATGTGGGGCACCCGTTCCACCACCTGGATGCCACACCGGGCCAGTTGGGCCATCTTGTCGGGATTGTTGGTCATCAACCGCACCCGGTCGAAGCCGAGCCGGCGCAACATTTCCGCCGCCGGAAGATAGAGGCGTTCGTCGGCATCGAACCCGAGCCGTTCATTGGCGTCGAGGGTGTCGTAACCCTGGTCCTGGAGCTGGTAGGCCCGCAGCTTGTTGACCAGGCCGATGCCGCGCCCCTCTTGGGCCAGATACAGCACGATGCCGCTGCCCAGGGCCGAGATGTCGGCGATGGCCCGGCGCAACTGGTCGCCGCAGTCGCAGCGCAGCGAACCCAACAGGTCGCCGGTGAAGCATTCCGAATGCAACCGGACCAGCACCGGCTCGCCGGTCCGGGGTTCGCCGATGACGATGGCCAGGTGTTCGTGACCGCCGTTGCTGGGGCGGAAGGCGATGATCCGGGCATCGGGCGCTTCGGCCAGCGGCACCCGCGCCTCGGCCACCGGCCGCAACGCCTGTGCCGCCTGACGTTGGTATTCGGCGATGTCGGCGTCGGTGACCAGCCGCAGGTCGTGGCGTTGACACCAGGCCGGGTCTGGCCGTCGTCCGGGCTCGACCACAGCCAGGACCGCGGTGGGCAACAGGGCGGCCAGTTTGGTCAGGCGAACCGCGGCGATGGCGTGGGCATCGGCCTCGCCCACCGTCATCACCGTGGGACTCGGTTCCGCGGCGGCCTTGTCGGCGGCAGGCGGTCGTCGGCCCGGTTCGACCAGCGCATGGATGGTGCCGACAGTCAGTTCCGCCGCCGGGGTCAGCGAGACCACGCCGGGACCGGCTTGGGCGATCAGGCCGACGGCGGCGGCGCGCCAGCGGGTGAGCGCCAACATCGGCGCCGTACCCGCCAGCAACCGCAACCGTGCCAGGGCTTCAGGGGTCAGCGTTTCCACCGCCAGCGTCAGGACCAGCCGGCCGGTGTCGTCGGCGATGGCGACGGGTTCGCCGCATCGGAGGGCGACCCGGGCGCGATCCACCAGGCGCAAGGCGTGGGCGTTGGTGTCAGGGGGGGTGGGCAAGGGCATGTGCCAAAAACGTGAGGGGGGCAAAAACGAGAGGAGCGGACGGCAGGTCCGATCGCGGCGGCGTCAAGGCAGTTGGCGAACGCGGTCGGACGTCACCCCGACCACGGTTGGCACGAAAGCCTATCCGGGGCGCGGCGTAAAAGCAAAAGCACGATTTGCAGGTCAGCGCGGTCGATTGCCGCCAGCGATCGGGATATGATGCCGACACGGCAGCCAATGCGGACGGATCATGACGCCGGTCAAACGGATTCTTCTGGTGGACCACGACGGGCCGTTGCGGCAGTCGCTGGCAGAACAATTGCGGCTCAACGAAGAGTTCGAGACCGACGAGGCCGCGACCGCGGAGGCCGCCCTGGCGCGGGTCCGCGATCGCCCATTCGATGCCATTCTGCTGGATATCGGTCTGCCCGACATGGATGGCCGGGATCTGTGCCGGATGATGCGGCACGCCGGCATGCGCGGCCCGGTGATCCTGTTGACGGCCGCCGGAGCCGCGGCCGACGCCGGGCGCGACCGTGACTCGGGGGCCAGCGACTTTGTCGCCAAGCCCTTCCGGTTGGGGGTGCTGCTGGCCCGCCTGCGCATCCAATTGCGCCAGTTCGAACAAAAGGAACAAGCGGTCGTCGTCATCGGTCCCTATAGTTTCCAGCCGGCGGCCAAGCTGCTTCAGGACCCGCAGGCGAACCGTAAAGTCCGACTGACCGAAAAAGAAACGGCGATCCTGAAATACCTTTACGCCGTCGGCCAGAAAGTGGTCGGGCGGGACGTCCTGCTTGGCGAGGTTTGGGGCTATCACGCCGGCGTCACCACCCACACCCTGGAGACTCACGTCTACCGTCTGCGTCGGAAAATCGAGGTGGACCCGGCCAACGCCCGGATTTTGGTCACCGAACCCGGTGGCTATCGACTGATGCCCTAAGCCGCAGCGGTCGTCAGCCGTGGCGCACGCCATCGGCGATGCCACGGTTGGACAGGCGGCTGAACAGGCGGCGGCTGCGTGTCTGAACCCGGCTCAGGTGCTGGTTCCGGTCGGCCTGGGCCAGCCGTCGGCGCCAGTAGCCGACGGCGTGGGGAGGGGTGCCGACCCGGCGGGCGATTTCCCGGTCGCTCCAGTTGGCGGTGGCGGGATCCCGCAGCAGGTCGATCAGGGTCTGCCGCTTGTCGGTGGCCGCGGGTTGGGGCCGATGGCTTTCCAGGGCTTTGCCGACATCCCACAATTGTTCCGCGGTTTCGCGCGCCAACTGGTGCCAGCGTTTGGTTTCCTGACGCTGGCGGGTCAACTCGGCCCGCTCCCGGGCCAGGTTTTGCTCCAATTCCTGGACCCGTGCTTCAAGCGCCCGGACCTGGCGGCGCAGGGACTCCGTTTCGGGGCCGTCGGCCGGGCCCGAGGCGGTTTGGGACGGCTCCGGTCGCGGCGAGTCCCGTTTTGACGTTGACTGGCGCGCGAGTGCGGCCAGGTCGCGAAAATTTAATCCGGCGCGCGTCAGCATGATGCGAGCGGCGCGCAACGCCGACTGCGCCTCTCCGTGGTGTTCGGATTCCGCAAGGGCGATTACTTTGGCGAATTTCTCAGGATCCATCGCTCTTTTGATACCGGCCGCCATCAGTTTCCGTGGGCTTCGCCTGCCGCCCATCGCCCGAATGCCTTATACCACATTTTGGATAGGGGCGAGAAAGACCAATTGTCCGGTTAGCCCTCGAGCCCCGGACGGGAGCCAAAGATCGCGGTACCGATTCGAACGTGGGTGGCGCCGAAGCGGACTGCCAACCCATAGTCACTGCTCATGCCCATGCTGATCTCGGCCAGGCCGTGCCGACGCGCCAGATCGGCAAGCAGAGCGAAATGAAGGGCCGGGTCTTCGTCCTGGGGCGGAATCGCCATCAGGCCGGTGACGGGCAAGCGGTACTGGTCGCGGCAGAGGGTCAGCAAGGCCGGCAGATCGGCGGGACCGACCCCGGCCTTCTGGGGTTCCTCGCCGGTATTGACCTCCAGGTAACAGCGCAGCCGTCGGCCACTGTTCGCCATTTCGGCGGCCAAGGCCGCCGCCAGCTTGGGCCGGTCAACGGTCTCGATCACGTCAAACAGGGCGACCGCTTCCTTGACCTTGTTGGTTTGGAGCGGGCCGATCAGGTGCAACTCCAGATCGGGATGGCGGCTGCGCAGATCCGGCCATTTTGCGGCGGCCTCCTGCACCCGGTTTTCACCGAACACCCGCTGTCCGGCCGCGAGCGCCACCTCGAGTCGCTCCGCCGGTTGGGTTTTGCTCACCGCCACCAGCGTGACTGCTCCGGCGGCGCGTCCGGCGTCCGCGGCGGCCTGACGAATCTCTTGCCGAACGGCGGCCAGCGCCGCCACCACCGGGTCGGTGCCGGCAGGGACGGTCGGGGGGGCGGGATGATGGTCGCGACGGCTTGCGTGGTCTGGCGTCTGCACCGAAGTCCCCTATCCGAGTCTGGACCTTTTTTTGTCCCCGCTATATAGAGGGCCCTGGCAACCGACGGGAAGAGGGTTATTCCATGCGCATAGGAGCCTTGGGTCTTTGGGGCCTTTGTTGTCTCTTGGGCTTGGCGATGGTGCCGGCGGCGGCCTGGGCCGAAAGCGGACCGACCAAATCGGGGTCCCTGCCGTTGGCTTCGGGTTCGGCGCTGGCCGGCCTGGGGTTCGGCGATCGACCGTATGTTCTTCAGGACGATGGCACCTTTTTTGATACGATGAATCGCATTGCCGCCGAGTCCCGTCGGTCGTGCGGCCCGATGGAAAGCTTCGGGTGGGAGATTGACGGCGAGGTTCAGACTCACGTCGACAAACTGAGCGGCTCGTTGCTCGGTTCCTTGCGCGGGGCAAAATTCCTGGTCAAGGACCTTAAGAGCAAGGTGCTTCCGGTGAGCGACATGATCCTGGCCTATACCGCCGAGCGCACCGATAAACGATTGCAGGTGCTGTTGGCGCTGAGCCCACCCCGGAGTCGCGACGAAAAGACCGAACTGGTTCTTTTGATTTGCGATACCTCCCAGTCGAAATAGCGGCGGCTTCGATTGCCGGTGCCGGCCGCGGGTCCGGCGTCGGGCGGGGGACGGCCGGGCTTGCTGTCGGGGCAGGACGGCGACGTCGATAGTCCGACGGTGTGTCGCCCGATCAAATTCTTGTATTAAGAAGGCGAAAGGACCCGATCTGCCGGTTCTCGTTGCGTAGTGTCCCCGTTTGGCAAAAAAGAGTTGGCATTTTTTCCCGACCAGAGTATGCGAAAGGGATCATCGGGATTGGATGTTGGACTTGGGGCGGAAACCGTGGGGCGATGGCGACCGGGGCGTTGGGGTCGATGAATCCCGGTGTTGACGGGGAGGGCGATCTTGGTCACAAATGACGTGGTTCAAGACCGGCAGGATACCGGAATGTTATCAAGCGTTGACGTGGCGGGAAGCGCAGGTTGGGTATCATGACGGACCGCGATGTCGAGGCCAGCATTCTTGACGGGATTCCGTCCGGTGAGATTGAGGACTTCTTGGCTTGGCGGGCCAAGGTTAAGGGCACCAACATTTCCGAAAAAACATTGCTGGCTACTGACTATCTTAATCATTTCAATGAAATTGTCATGCTGATTGAAATGGTTCCCGACATGCCGATGATGCTTGACGAGTGTTATCTGTGGGAGCCCAAGTCGTATCAGGAGCACTTTCGGCAAAGCGGGTTTTCGGACAAAGAACTGGCCATTGCCGCTTACGAGCATGTTCCGACCAAGTTCCGCCGGCCGTTCGAAGACACCATCATCCAGATGCAATTGGTGGCGGGCGCGACGATTCAACGTATGGCCGCCGCGATTGAGGCGAATGACTCGAATCAGTTGCGTTTGGACTGCCAGGCGTCGGTGGAGATGATTCACAAAATTATTCAGGTCGCGAATGGTATCATCCATGGCGCTGCGGGCATGATGGATCAGGAAGACATCGACCTGTATCTGGGCAGTGCTTGAGCCGTACTCCGTCGTTGCGGTGGGTGGCCGTCGTGAGTCTGGCGCCTTCGGGCGATGTCACGTATAACGGGGGCCGACTGTCCGCCCCCCGGGGCATGCTGACGAAGAGGGTGACTATGGCGAGCAACAAAAGGGCCATCAAGGCGGCGGCCAGACGGTTCTACGACGCTGTCGAAAGCGCAGCCTCCAGTTTGGAGGAACTGGTTTCCTTCGGCGACGAGGACGTGTTCGAGGATATCGCCGAGGACCTGCTGGAAGATTCTCACGACGGGGAGTCGAACATCCGGCGTTCCTGGTTGGAGCAGGTGGCGGCCTTTACGCTCCTTCAGGCGGTCAAGCTGGATCTGGCCGGTGGCGACGAAGAAGAAGATGAGGAAGAGGCCGAACCCGAGGCCGGTGAAACAAAGACCTGATCCCATGCTGTTCGGGGGTTGGGGCAATCGGGGTGCTGATGCGACGCTTGGGGTGGGGTCGCATCCCCGGTCACCCGGTGGTCCTGTGCGTGATTGGGGAAACGGGTGCTGTGGCTTGCCCGCAGGGGCGGCGCGTGTTTAAATTCAGCTCGGCCGGGTCACGGTGCGAGCAGGCGGCCTCTGGCCGGGGGCGCAGGTTGTCCCGCTGGCCCCGCCATTTCCTTTGAAAGGATTGATGATGAGTTTGTTACCCATGATCCGGGCTGCTGCCTTGGGTTTGGTGATCGGGGGCCTGGGGGCGCCGATGGTGGCGATGGCGGCCGATCCGGCGCCGGGCGCCACCACCGGCGATGATCCTGTGGTGGCGCGGGTCAATGGCGGCGAGATTCACCGCTCGGATGTGTTCGCCATTATGCGGGCGCGGGCGCGGCAGGGCGTGACCGAAGAGAAGTTTTCGGAGGCGCTCGACATCCTGGTCAGCACCCGGCTGGTGGTGACCGCCGCGGATGAACAGAAGCTGCGGGATGATTTGGAATATAAAGAAAAGCTGAAGCAGGCCGAGGAAGGCGTGCTGCTGGACCTGTACCTGACCCGGGCGGTCAAGGCCAAGACCACCGAGGAGGCGCTGAAAGAACAGTACCAGAAATATTTGGAGCGTTATGCCACCGAGCATCCGCCCCAGGATGAAGTGCGGGCCAGTCATATCCTGGTCAAGACCGAGGCCGAGGCGAAAGAGCTGATCGAGAAGCTGAAGGGCGGGGCTGATTTTGCCGAACTCGCCAAGGCGAAGTCAAGCGATCCGGCCGCGGCGGCGCATGGTGGTGATCTTGGATTCTTCACACGCGACGCCATGGTGGCACCCTTTGCCGAGGCCGCCTTTGCCGGTACCCCGGGCAAGGTGATCGAAACCCCGATTCACACCGACTTCGGCTGGCATGTGATCCGGGTTGACGAGCGTCGCAAGTCATCGCCCCCCACCCTCGAGGAGGTTCGGGGCGATGTGGAGAATGAGCTGTCACAGGAAATTGTGGCCTCGGTGGTGTCCGAGTTGCGGACGAAGGCCAAGATCGAAGAATTCCGGATGGATGGCACCCCGCAGCCGGTAGACCCCCCGGCGGCGGCGCATTGAACGGTCCCGGCGTTTCCCCGTTCCCGGCTGTGGTGCGGCCGGGACGGTAACGCCCCATCGGCGCCAGAACCCCATCGGCGCCAGAATAGGCCCGGTCCCGGGAGCGCGGGCATCCGGCCCGCGCTCCGAAGACCGCCGTCCGCAGGCATTTCGGGCTTATCCCAGCGCCCATGCGGTGTCCACTGAGGCCCATGCGGTTTCCACTGAGGAAGGACTCGAGTCGACATGACATCGTCATCATCCCCCCTGGCCCCCGAAGCCTTTCCTGTTCTGCCGTCGATTGCCGGTGTTCGTCTGGCCACCGGACAATGCGGCATCCGGACCCCGGATCGCACCGATCTGATGGTGGCGGCGGTGACGCCGGGGACGAATGTGGCCGGCGTGTTCACGCGCTCGCTCACCGCTTCGGCGCCCGTCGCCTGGTGCCGAGAGGCCCTGAAGGGCGGCCGGGCGGCGGCGGTGGTGGTGAATTCCGGGAACTCCAACGCCTTCACCGGTCGCCAGGGCGAACTCACGGTGATTGCCACGGTTGACGCCGTGGCGGGATTGCTCGGTTGTGCCCCGAACGAGGTGTTCATCGCGTCCACCGGCGTCATCGGCCAACCGATGGCGCCGGAACTGATCACCAGCCGCCTGCCCGAGGTGGTGGCGGACCTGTCCTCCGATGCCTGGCCGGCTGCCGCCCAGGCGATCATGACCACCGACACCTTCGCCAAGGCGGCGACCCGGTGCGCCGTGATCGGCGACACCACGGTGACGATCAACGGCATCGCCAAGGGTTCGGGGATGATTGCCCCGGACATGGCCACCATGCTGGCGTTCATCTTTACCGACGCGGCGATTGAAGCGTCGGTGCTGCAAACGCTGCTGTCCGAAGCCAACGACCGCACGTTCAACTGCATTACCGTCGATGGCGATACCTCCACCAGCGACACCGTGTTGCTGTTTGCCACCGGTCAGGCCGGCAACAAGCCGGTGGCCAAGGCCGACGCCAAGCGGCTTCAGGACTTCCGCCGGGCGTTGGGGGAGGTTCTGCTGGACCTGGCCCATCTGATCGTGCGCGATGGCGAAGGGGCGAGCAAGTTCGTCACGATTACGGTGACAGGCGCCGAGGGCCGCAAGGCCGCGCGCCGGATCGCGTTTGCCATCGCCAATTCGCCGTTGGTCAAGACCGCCATTGCCGGCGAGGACGCCAACTGGGGCCGCATTGTGATGGCGGTGGGCAAGGCCGGCGAACGGGCCGACCGCGACCGGCTCCAGATTTTCATCGGCGGCATTCAGGTCACGGCCAATGGTGCCGTGGTGCCGGGCTACGACGAAACCCCGGTTGCGGCGCACATGAAAGGCCAGGAGATCGAGATTCGGGTGGATCTGGGCTTGGGCCAGGGCGCGGCCACGGTTTGGACCTGCGATCTGACCCACGGATACATCGATATCAACGGCAGCTATCGGAGCTGACCGTTCACCGTCGCCGGCCTGCTTAGGGTTGGTGTTCGGTTTCCAGGGCAGCGGCCAGGGGCATCCGGCCGCTGCCGGGGCGAAGCGGCTGTTGCTGGCCGGGGCCAGGCGCCCAACCGGCGAGGTAGATCACCTCGAAGGTCGCGGGGATGCGGCCGTCGGGTTCGGCGAAGGTGTCGGCATAGCGCCGGGCCGTCTCCAGGAACAGGGCGCGCCGGGTGGGGGTGCGGCTTCGGGCTTGGGTGGCGTTGGTTTCGCCCATGCCCCGCAGGTCGGCCATCAGCCGGAAGACGTCGGGATATGTCACCGTCACGGTTTCGGCGTCGACCACCGGCAGGCTGAAGCCGGCGCGCTGCAACAGGTGACCGGCGTCACTGAGGCCGACCAAGGGCGACAGGCGCGGCGATAGGCCGCCCGAGACGGCCAGTTCAGCTTCGGCCAGACAATGCCGTAGCTCCAGCAGCGTGTCTCCTCCGAGCATGGCGGCGCTGAAGAAGCCGTCGGGGCGCAACGCCCGGCGAGCCTGGATCAAGGCTCCCGGCAGATCGTTAACCCAATGCAGGCTGAGATTGCTGATCACCAGATCGAAACTGGCGTCGGCGAAGGGTAAATACTCTTCATCAGCCACCACCGCCAGGCCGTCGGCGCTTGCCGCCAGGTCCGGCGCGAGGTCGCAGGACACCAGGACTTCAATTCCCTTGGCCCCCGCCGCCAGCCGGCCGGTACTGCCGTCGTGGCAGCCAAGATCCAGGGCTCGGGGAAAGGGGCGGCGCACCATTGCCAATCGCTCGGCCAGGCGTTCGGCCACTTCGGCGATCAGGAAACGATGGTCGGCAAAACGGGCGGCGGCGCGCTGGCGCCTGCGGCGCACCAGCCCCCGGTCGAACACGGTCATGGCGTCAATCTCGATCATGCCCGAGTGTACGCCGGGAGTCTCGACCCGACAACGAGGCTTTTGTGCGGGAGGCTTTTGTGCGGGAGGCTTTGGTGCGTGTGCCGGGGTTTCCGGGATTGCCATTCCGGTTGTTTGGTCCGGCAAAGTCGGTGTATGGTTGGGTCAGTTACGAACCAGACATAATCTCCACACCCAATTCGCACACACCCAATTCGCACACACCCAATTCGCACACACCCAATTCGCACACACCCAATCCGCACGCACAGTCAGCCTTGCCCGGCGCCGTCGTCTCCTGCACTCAACATTTGTCGATCGGTCGTCGACCGGGGCTCCGGGGCAGTCAGCGTTCACGGTTCGTGATACTTCAGCAACAGTCAAAAAAGAAAGGCGAAGCGCCGTCTTGCGCTTGCTTGCACCGCAATAGTGGTGCCGCCTAACTGTAACGGAATAATGGCAGCAGAGTTGGGGGGGCCGCGCAAAGTACTGGCGTGCCTGAAGCGGCTTGGTTTCGGGGTCAAAATATTGATTGGGAAGAAGCCTATGGACGGATTGGCGTTTGGGTTTGGCCTGAAAGACACTTTAGGGGAGCTGATCAGCCGGGTTCGCAGCCAGCTGAAGGGGCTCCAAAAGGCGGACGGCCATTTCGTATTTGAACTTGAAGCCGATGCCACAATTCCGGCTGAATACGTCATGCTGTGCCACTTTCTGGGGGAGCCGAATCGGGCGGTCGAAGCTGAAATCGGAATCTATTTGCGGGCCCGACAGGCCACTCATGGCGGTTGGCCGCTGTTTCACGACGGCGACTTTGATATGAGCGCCTCGGTCAAGTCCTATTACGCCCTCAAGCTGATCGGTGACGCGCCCGACGCCCCCCACATGGTGCGGGCGCGCGAGGCCATTCGCCTGCGGGGCGGTGCTGCCCGCTGCAATGTGCTGACGCGCTTTCTGTTGGCGCTGTATGGGCAGATTCCCTGGCGCGGCGTGCCGGTGATGCTGGTCGAAGTGATGGTACTGCCCCGCTGGTTCCCGTTTCATCTGTCGAAGGTGTCGTATTGGTCCCGGGTGACGCTGGTGCCGATGCTGATCCTTCAGGCCCTGAAGCCGGTACCGCGCAATACCCACGGCGTCGACATCCGCGAGTTGTTCACGGTCCCACCGGAACAGGAGCGGCGCTATAACATCAATCCGACCGGCTCCTGGTGGGGCGATGTCCTGCTGGCCCTGGATGTCGTCCTTCAGCATGGCGAGCGGTTCCTGCCCCGGCCGTTCCGGCGCCGCGCCATCGATAAGGCCCTGACGTTCGTCAAGGAACGCCTGAATGGTGAGGACGGGTTGGGCGCGATCTTTCCGCCCATGGCGTTCCTGGTCATGGCGTACGATGCTCTGGGTTTTCCTCGGGATCATCCCGATTTTGTGACGGCCCGTCTGGCCGTGGACAAGCTGCTGGTCCGTGACCGCAAGGGCGGGTACTGCCAGCCCTGCGTGTCGCCGGTGTGGGACACCAGCCTGGCTGCCCATGCCCTGATGGAGGCCGGCGAGGCGTCGGACGGCAAGGCGATCCGGGGCGCGTTGGACTGGCTGCGCGACCGGCAGATTCTCGATACCGTCGGCGACTGGGCCGATGGCCACAGCAATCCCCCCCGACCGGGCGGTTGGGCGTTCCAGTATGGCAATGCCTACTACCCGGATGTCGACGATACCGCGGTGGTGGGCATGGCTCTGCACCGCAGCGGCGATGAACGCTATCGGGAGGCCTGGGAACGGGCGGCCGAATGGGTGATCGGCATGCAGAGCCGCAACGGCGGCTGGGGTGCGTATGACGCGGACAATACGTATGCGTATCTGAATCACATTCCGTTTGCCGATCACGGGGCGCTGCTCGACCCGCCGACCGCGGATGTCTCGGCCCGTTGCGTCGGGTTCCTGGCCCAGCTTGGTCATGGTCTGGAGCATCCGGCGGTCAAACGGGGGGTCGACTACCTGCTGAAAGAGCAGGAGCAGGACGGATCCTGGTTCGGCCGCTGGGGGACCAACTACGTTTACGGCACTTGGTCGGTGTTGTGCGCGCTTAATGCGGTGGGCCTGGATCACGAACACCCGGCGATCCGGCGCGCGGTCCACTGGCTGTTGTCCCGTCAACGGTCCGACGGCGGATGGGGCGAGGATTGCGCCACCTATTGGGCCGAGCGGCGGACTGAGGCCAAAGCCAGCACGCCGTCTCAGACCGCCTGGGCGGTGCTGGGCCTGATTGCGGCAGGCGAAGTCGAATGCGAGGCGGTGGGGCGGGGCGTCGCGTTCCTGGAACAGGCGCCACGGATCGGTGCCCGTTGGGAGGAGAGTCTCTATACCGGCGTTGGTTTCCCACGGGTGTTCTATCTGCGCTATCATGGTTATGCCGCGTATTTCCCGCTTTGGGCGATTGCTCGCTACCGGTCCTTGATCGGTCGCAACGATCGTCGCGTCGCCTTTGGACTGTAAGTTGGAGGGGACTGCCCCAGAGGCGCCCGGTTTGAAGAGGCATGGGCCGTTAGCCATGGCTTCGGCGCGGCCCGGGCCGGTCTCGGTCCCGTGGGCCGGTCATGGTTCGTGGCCCATAACGTCCTGCGGTTAGGGAGGCGCGGCCCAATCCTAGTGTTGTGAACGAGACGCTTCGTTCCTGACGATCGTGTCGAGAGCACAACACAACCCATTGAACAGGCTAGTGTTCCGGCCCAACGGGGTCGGAATGGTCCGTTGGAGTCGGAACACTAGCGCCTATGAGTGGTGCTTCCGGCCGCAACAGGGTCGACGAAGGGGCGTTTCTATGCCCGGTGACGCTTATCAGGGATTGTGGCGCGAGTTTGCGCTGGAATCAGGCGAGCATCTCGATTGGATGGAGCCGTTGTTGGTGCGTGCCGAGGCCGTGGCCGATGGCGCCACCGCCGATACCGTCGCGACTCTGTTTCGGGGCATGCATTCGATCAAGGGGATGGCGTCGGCGCTGGCTCTGCGGGGCATGGAGCGGCTGGCCCATCACGCCGAGCATCTGTTGGGTCAGGTGCGGGAGGGGCGATGCCGGCTGGATCCGCCGTTGGTTGGGGTTCTGCTGGAGGCGCTTGACGAACTGAAGCGGTTGCGTGGCGTCGCGATGGCCAGTCAGGGTGACGCGCCGGTGGTCGAAGCGGTGATGGAGCGATTGGAGCGCGCGCGCGGCGTGCTGGAAGGGGTTCCGGGGCCAGCCCAAGCAGCGGCGCTTGACGGGGCCGGAGGGGGCGGGGCCGGAGAGGGCAGGGAGGCGGGCGACCCGCCACCGCTGCATCCCGACCGGCAGGCTTTGGCCGATTATGTGGCGGCGCTTGGCCCGGTGCTGCCGTCATTGGCGCAATTGGTCGGCCCGGGTTTGGAAAGTCCGGCGGTGCGGGCGGACGTTCGTCGGGCGCTTCAGGTGGTTGGCGCCGGGGCCGATCGTTTGGGCTTCAGTCAAATGGCGCGCACCGCCGGGCGGCTGGTGGCACTGATTCCGGCCGAGGGTAATCTCGGCTACGAGGCCCGGGAGCAGGCCATCAATGCCCTGGCGCAGTTGCGGCGGGAAGTCGCGACCCTGGAACAGGGCACCGGGGACGATGGCGGCGGTCAGGCCCTTGACGATAGCCTGAACGCGGCCTTGTCCCTGGACTACACCGCCCGCAGGCGGGCTCTTCTGGACCTGTTGGGTGGCTTCGATCGGGAGCCGGCGGCGTTTGCGCCCGGCGGTCCGGCGATTGCCCAGGCTGCCGATCTGGCCGGAGAAATTTACAATCATTTCTCGTTCCTCTACAACGCGAACGCCGGGCGTCTGCTGTTGATGATCGAGAATGTCCTCGATCATGGGGCCAATGGCGGTCTGGTGATGACGCCCGAGCTGATGGGGCTGGTGCGCCGGACGCTGGGGGCGCTGGCACCGGCCCGGGGCGAGGTGCTGCGGGATCTGGATGCCACCGCCGCCGAGGCCATCGTGGCGTTTGAAGCGGCGATCAAGGCGGCGTCCGCGGTCGCCGGCGAGGCCGCGGTCGCTGTCGGTTTGGACGACGAAGACCTTCAGGCCGCGGCGGATCGCCGCCTGTTCACAGAGCTGGCGGTGATGCCGGAGCTGTTGGAGCGGCTGAGCCCGGATCAATACCGTGAGGTTTCGGAACAAATCAGAAACGGCACGGGTAAGCTGTGGGAAATCATCGCTAATATCGACGACATCGAAGAGGATGCCGTAAAATTCGCAACTTGGCTTGAAGACGCGACCCAGCCGCTGACCAGTTGCGTCATCGCGGGAAGTGTTCCGCGCTTGCACGGTTTTCTGGTGCTGACCGCCGCCGATGATCCCGTGGTTCTGGCGGCCCTGGCTGGGATGGATCCCGACGGGCGCATGCTGACGGCCCGGCGATGCATCGGTCCGGCTCCGGTCCAGGCTGGGGAGACCGTGTCGGGTCCGGTATCGGGTCCGATCGAGCCACCCGCCGCCGCCGAGCCGTCACGGCAGACCCTGGTCCCGGCCGGCATCGGTCACGCCCTGCGGGTTCCGGGCGAGGTGGTTGACCACTTCCTGGCGGTGATCGGCGAGACCGTGATGGCTGCCGCCTCGCTCGACGACGCGGTGTTGGGCGACGATGGTCGGGGCCGGCTGGCGCTCGACCTCAAGCAGGTGGTTCGGGACCTGCGCGGCCATGGCGGCGCCGACCCCGGTCATCTGGAGGCCTTGCAGCGGTATGCCGCGGCCCAGGACAGCCGCAGCCGGGCCTTGCGCCGGGCGCGCGACCGGCTGGCGCTGAGCTTGGGCCGGCTCCAGGAGGCGGCGCTGGAACTGCGGGTGGTGCCGGTCGAGACCGTGTTCGCCAGCCTGCCGCGCTTGGTCCGGGATCTGGCCGCCAGCCACGGCAAACAGGTGCAGATGGAGGTGGACGGGTGTGACGTGCGCGTGGATAAGGGCATGGTCGATCAGTTGCTGGAACCGCTGATCCACATGGTGCGCAATGCCATCGATCACGGGATCGAAACGCCGGCCGAGCGATTGGCCGCAAACAAACCGGTCCGGGCGACGCTGTCGGTGCGCGCCGACCAGCGCGAGAACCGGGTGACCATCGAAGTCAGCGATGATGGTCGTGGCCTGGATGCCGAGGCGATCCGGGCGCGGGCGGTGGCGCGGCACCTGATCGGTGAGGCGGCCAGTCGGTTGATGCACGAGGCCGATCTGTTTCGTCTGATCCTGCTGCCGGGTTTTTCCACCGCCGATGTCGTCACCGAAACCTCGGGGCGGGGCGTCGGCATGGATGTCGTTCACACCAAAGTCATCCGGCTGGGCGGGGTCATCGAAATTCGTTCCCGACCTGGCCAGGGCACCACTTTTATTCTGAGACTGCCGCTGTCCGCGGCCATTCAAGACGTGCTGCTGGTCGAAACCGATGGCCGGCTCCATGCGCTGCCGATGCGCGACCTGTTGGAATTGGCCAATGTCGGTCCCCGTGACATCCAGATCGTCCACCGCCAACCGGCGATGCTGCGTCACGGCACGCTGCTGCCGCTGTATCGGTTGACCGCCCTCCTGGAGGGGACGCCCGGGATCCTGCCGGTGCCCAATCTGCCGGTCGTGGTGCTGGGGTTCGGGCGGCAACGGCTTGGGCTCCAGGTGGACCGGGTCCTTCGCCGGCAGCAGTTGTTTGTCCGCGACATCCATCCCCGCATCGCCGCGATCCCCGGGATCGGTGGCGCCGCCGTCCTGGGTGACGGTCGGGTGGTGCTGATTATTGATGGTGGCGACCTGTTTCAATTGGCTCAGACCCGGGAGCCGGGGATGCCGGCGGGCCGGTCGGAGCAGGAGTCATGGCCGGGGTCATGAACCAACCGGCTGGTGCCGCTTCGGCACCGGTGTTCGAGATTGGCGCTTATCCGCTGATGGTGAACGCTTTGCGGGTCCGTGACGGTGCGGCCCCGGGGTTATCCGGGGCCGCAGGCCGGGCGTGTGTGCTGTTTTTCGGGCGCGCAAGCTCGCCCGAACGCAACGAATGTGGTAAGATTCTCACGACAATGAGCGACAGGCCGAAAAATGAGTCACCCCCACAAACGCTACGCCGATGCGGACGCGACGACCGAGAGCCTCCTGCTGATTACCAAAAAGATTGACCAGCAGGGCCTCGCCATTGCCGAACTGAAGGGCGATGTGAAGGAGCTTAAAAGCGATGTAAAAGAGCTACAAGCCGGCCAAGCCGAGCTTCGTGGCGATGTAAAGGAGCTTAGAGGCGATGTAAAGGAGCTTAGAGGCTCAGTAGGACGCATTGAGGACATGCTGGCGAAAATTCTCGATGGGCAGGCCGTGCTGCACCAGAACGGCATGGAACTGAAACGTCGGCTCGACGCGCGTAGCTAGGTGCAAACGTTTGCAGAGGTGCCCCGATGACCACCATGATCGCCGAACTCTACGACGCCTTGCTGGCTGCCGGTGCCCCCGAAGATAAAGCCCGAAAAGCAGCGGAAACCGTAGCCGCTTATGAGACACGGTTCGTTGGTATCGAAACGAAGCTAGACCGCCTGGACGCCAAAATGGATGTTGGTTTTGCCAAGATTCTGGGCGAGTTTAACAAGGTTTATGGGGATATAAATCTCATTAAATGGATGCTTGGTGTGCTTCTGGCAGGTGTTGTGTCGCTTGTGGCAAAGACATTCTTTTGAATCCAGAGGCCCAAAAATGAGTCACTCCCATAAACGCTACGCCGATGAGGACGCGACGACCGAGAGCTTATTGCTGATTACGAAAAAGCTTGATCAGCAGGGCGTCGTGCAGGCTCAGCACACCGCAGCAATCGCTCGCCTTGAGCACGGGCAAACGCAGCACACCGCAGCAATCGCTCGCCTTGAGCACGGGCAAACGCAGCACACCGCAGCAATCGCTCGCCTTGAGCACGGGCAAACGCAGCACACCGCAGCGATCGCTCGCCTTGAGCACGGGCAAACGCAGCACACCGCAGCAATTGCCGCCCTTCAAGGCACGGTTAGCCGCATTGAGGAAATGCTGGTAAAGCTACTCGATGGTCAGGCCGTGTTGTACCAGAACGGCATGGAACTGAAACGTCGCCTTGACGAGCGGTAGGCGCAAACGTTTGCACGGTAGGGGGTATCGGCTATGGAATGGCTCGGTCTATTAATTCTGGCGTTCTTTGCAGCTATCGCATTTTCTTGCTCGCAGAAAGACGTTAAGCGCATCGCCGATGCCGTAGCACCCACAACAAATATAGCAACCTATGACCCGGTGACTGATAGCTATAAGGCGGTTACTGCCGACAGCAGGACTTGCCCCTTCTGTGCAGAGACGATCAAGGCGGCAGCGATCGTTTGCCGTTTTTGTGGCAAGGATTTACCACCGCCTGTCGCACTAATGCCTGCATCTTAGGGGCTTGTGCCTTTTGTCCAAGACGGTGTGCCTGTGGGCGGGGAGCTGGAGCCCTTCACAAATTTCTTCAGAGCATCCACGTCCTTGACCAAACCGGTGAGAGTCAGGCGCACGGTTTCGCTCGCTTGCCCGGCTTTACCGTCGCCTGTGACCGCCTTAGCGTTGGCCTCAAGGGCCTTGGCGGTGAGATTGCCCGATTTGGAGCGGCTGTTCACCGGAATAGTCCTGGACCCCTCGGATGGCCCGGGTCTACTCTGGCTGACCGCTGGACCCGAGATGCTGTTTCTGATGGGGCGGGATTGCCAGACGGCGACGACGGCGACGATGGAGGCGGCTGCGGGAACGGGGCTTGGACGCGGATCATGACCGAACCGACTTCGGTGGTCGACCTGAACGCCCTGTCTGCCAGACTGCGCCAGGATGACCGGGAGTTCCGCCGCACCTTCGTTCTTGGCCGACTGGCGGACGAACGCCCGGTGGTGGCCCCCGCGCCAACAGCGGTCGCCGACGGGGGTGAGCTGCGGGCGCGGCTGGTGACGTTGATCGAGGGCAGGACCGGGATCGATACGAGCCCCGGTTGCAGCTCCGGTGATCGCCTGGACCGTCTGCTGGCGGCCTTGCCGGGGGCGGCGGCGTCGGTCTGGCTGCTGGCGCTGGACGCCGAGTCCACGGATGGTCCGGGCTGGGAAGCGCTGATCGCCAGTCTGACGGTTCAAGAGACCTATTTCTTCCGCGACCCCGACCAATTGGCGTTTTTGCGCGGTCAGGTGCTGGCCAAACTGGTGGCGGCGCGGCGCCACGAGCAGGTTGCCCGGCTGTTGTGCTGGTGCGCCGGTTGCGCCACGGGCGAGGAGGTCTACAGTCTGGCCATTCTCATCGTCGAGGCGCTGAGAGAGGCCGGCGAGGCGAAGTTCCGTCCGGGCGGCGGCATCGCGATTCACCCCCGCTGGCGAATCTCGGTGCTGGGCACCGACATTGACCGGGCGGCGTTGCGTCAGGCCCAGGCCGCCACCTACCTGGATTTCGCCATGGGGCCGTTCCGGTCGTTGCCCGGGGCGTTGGCCGGCTATTTCGAGACCGTGACGGACAACCTGCTGCCCCACCGGCCCGGACGGCTGTCCCGTCGCATGGTTTGCCCGGACATCCGCGCGCTGTGCCGCTTCATGCCCTTCAACTTGACCCAACCCGAGCCGCCGGTGCTGGACAGCGACCTGATTCTTTGCCGCAATGTCCTAATCTACCTCAGTAACCGGGTGCGTAACGACGCTCAGGCCCTGTTCCACCGGGCCCTGGGCCGCGACGGTTATCTGGCCCTTGGTCCAACCGACAATCCCAAGGCTCCCGACCGGTTCCAACAGGTCTGGGGGCCGGACACGGTGCTGTACCGGAAACGGCCGAGGGGGGCGTGATGTGGCGGATTCAGGACGGACTGCACTGTCCGCCCTTATGGGGGCCGGCGTCGTAGGGCCGCTCCAGATCGAAAATGACATGGACGCCGCCGGCGATATTGTCAAAAGACAGGGCGCGCACCGACCAGCCGCAGAGTTGGAAGTTGCGGACTTTGCTGTCAATAGCATCGCGTATTTCATCTTGAGATAGGCAAGCACTGATGTATCGGGCCGACCAATCGTCACCACGGCGGGCCAATATGTCATTGATGGCTTTTCGGAAATGCACATCCTCAGTTTTTGCCTGAATGCTCTCTTTCCGAAATATCTTAATGGCGGCTGACTCTGCGGCTATCTGTTCATCGCGGCGCTTGCGAATGCGGATTTCTTTAGTGTTGGTGTCTTCCAAATCATCGAGTCCGAGATGCAGGCCGATTTTCCTGATCTCCCGGGTGATGCCATGCACGACCAGTGATCGGTAAAGTGCTGTAATCATTGCGCCAATAAACAGACCGGCCACGAGGCTTGTTAAATCGAACGTCTGCCATAACGCCACAAGGACCTCCTGATCAACGCCACACGGTTCCTGGGACCGCCGGCTCTTGGAAAAAAAAACAACCGCCCGAACGGTGGTGTGTGCCTTACTCGGCGGCCCGGGCGGTGATGTGGTCACTGGCATAGTCCGCAATACGGCGGATCAGGTGGGTCATGGCGTCGCGCAGGGGCTCAAAGCCGCTGTGTTTTTCCAGCGTCTCCTCGTTCATATAGAGGCGCCGATTGATTTCCAATTGGAGACTGTGGCGACCCTGGGTGGGGTCGGCGTAACGGCGGACTAGCTCCACGCCCTTGTACGGATTGTTGACGGCGACCCGGTAGCCCAAAGTCTTCAGGGTGTGAGCAACATAGCTCACAAACTCGGCCTCGCAGGTGGTGCCGTCGCGGTCCCCAAGCACAAAGTCGGGCCGGGCAGAGGACTCACAACCGGGCAGGGAGCAGCCCATGGACGGCATGGAATGGCAGTCGATGTGCCAGACAACCCCGAATTGGGCGAACAGGCTGTCGAGGATCGCCTGAAGCTGGAAGTGGTAGGGGCGATAATAGCGATCGATGCGTTCGGCAACCTCGGCGGTGGGCAACCGGCCGTCATAGATGGGAACCCCGGGGCGGCACAAACGACGGAGCAGACCCAGGCCCAGGGCGCTTTTGTCAGTGGGCCGGACGGGTTCGCGCCACAGGCCCTCGATCATCTCGAGGTCGAGATCGTCCTCGGCGCGGTTGGCGTCAATGAAACTGCGCGGAAACAGCGCCGCCAGCAGTGTCGCGCCGTGATCGGGCGCCGCCGCGAACATCTCATCAACATACGCGTCTTCGGCTTGACGCAGTAACGACAGGGGGCAATTGAAGCGGAACTCCCGTGGATACTGGACCCCACTGTGAGGCGAATCATAAACCACCGGCAAACGATAGCTGCTTGGATCGTCGCGAATGAGTACACCCTCAATCACGAAACTCATGGCCCCGCTCCCGCTCGATCGTCTCGTGTCACGCCGTCGCCTTGCCCGCCGGCCCGGATCTAGCTATAGGGATAGTGTTAGCCGAGAGTGCCACGCCGGTGCAACAGTTCTGTCACCGATGCCCGGGAGCCGGGGCTTTCGGTGGTTGACGGGAGTCCCCTCACGATTGGATGCGCCAGTGAGCGACCGTGTTGTCCGGAATGCCCTGCCCTGGGATCTGGTTGCGCCCGATATCGGGCCGTGGCGTCAGGGCACGGTCGGAATCGACTACGTCACGCGACTGGAGAGCGGTGCGGCCGGTCCCCATGTGGTGATCAACGCCCTGGCTCACGGCAACGAGATTTGCGGCGCTATCGCGGTGGCGGGGTTGCTCCGGTCGGGCGTGCGGCCGGTCCGGGGCCGGTTGACGCTGGTTCTGGCCAATGTTGCCGCCTATCAGCGATTCGACCCCCTTCAGCCGTTGGCTTCGCGCTATGTCGAGCAGGACTACAACCGGCTTTGGTCGGATTCGGTGCTGGATGGCGACGACACCAGCGTCGAATTGCGCCGCGCGCGGGAGTTGCGGCCAGTTTATCGGCAGGCGGATGCTTTGCTCGATCTGCATTCCATGACCAATCCGTGCGAGCCTTTGGTGTTGTGCGGGTGTACCGGGCGTGCCAGAAGACTCGCTCTTGCGCTGGGTTTTCCCCGGTGGGTGGTGGTTGACCCTGGCCATGCCTCGGGCCGGCGGCTGATCGACTACGAGGCCTTTGGCGCTCCCGACCGGGCGGCCATGGCCGGTTCCGGCGCCCCGGTGGCGCTGCTGGTGGAATGCGGCCAGCACGGGCAGGCCGCCGCGGCCGACGTGGCTTTCGCCATGTGCCTGCGGTTCCTGGATTATTTTGGAATGATCGACCCCCTCGCGCTCGGACTGATGCCGGCTGTGACTCTGGCACCCCAGCGGCTGGTTGATGTAACCGGTGTGGTGACGGCCACCAGCGACCATTTTGTTTTGGCCGCGGACTATGCCGGCCTCGATCGGGTCCCGCACGCCGGCACCGTGATCGGCTATGACCAGGGCGTGCCGGTGTGTACGCCCCATGATGACTGTATCCTGATCATGCCGGCCCGCAAGGTCCGTTGCGGTCAGACCGTCGTGCGGTTTGGGCGGATCGTGTCCGCCTGACCATCGGGGGTGGCCCCCGGGCGACCGCGACGTTGGGGTTAGGCGTGACCGGATGGTCGGGTCACGCTTCAGCCATGCGAATCTGGTTGCGCCCTTGCCCTTTTGCCACGGTTAGGGCCTGTTCCGCGGCGGCGATCAGGTCAGCCGAGGCCGCGCCGCTTTCGGGATAACAGGACACCCCGATGCAGGCACTGATGGGCAACAGGCCGGATGCGGTTTCGACCCTGGTCCCGGCGATCGCCCGCCGCAACCGTTCGGCCACGTCTTTGGCCAGCATCCCCCCCACTCTTTGAACGATCAGGATAAAGCTGTCACCGGTATTGCGCACGGCGAGGTCGCCCAACCGGAGTTGATGCTGGAGACTGTCGGCCACCGCCACCACGACTTTATCGTCGATGCCGCGGTCCGTCACATTATTGAAAACCTGATATTCATCGAGGGCGACGATCATCACCGAGAGCGGCAGTCCGACCTCGCGGACGTGGGCCAGTTCCTTGGTCAGCAAGGTGCCGATGGCGCCCCGATTGTAAAGGCCGGTCAAGCCGTCGCGCATGGACATCAATTCCAGGTCCTGGCGCTGCCGGCTGGTCAGGCCCATGGCCGGTTGAATCCGATATAAGAAGAGGTGACAGATGGCCACCGCCAACCCGGCCACCGCCAGTACCGCGCCGAGGAAGGTGGCCAGGGCGATCCACGAGACCCAGTGGCGCTCGGCATCATCCCGAATCGTGTCGACTCGTCCGATCGGTTGACCGGCGGCGTCGGCAACCGGTACCGACACCACTCGCCAACGATGGCCTTTTTGTATCAGAACGTCGGCCGGCTGGCCGCTTCCGGTCACCGCCGGCTGGAATCCGTCGGTCAGACCGGGGCTGGACTGGGCGACCACCGCCCCTTCGGCCAACTTATTGTTCAACACCAACAGAACGTCGGCCTGCGCTGCCTTTCGCAGGTCTCCCAGCAGGGCGCGGATATCGCCCGCCAAGTCCAGGTAACCGGTGATGGTGTCCCCTTGCAGCAACGGGATCACCAGTTCGAAGGCGACTCCGGCGGGTCCCACCGCCAGCCCGGAAACGGCCTCCCGGCGTTGCCCGGCGGCTAGCAGCGGCGCGCTGTCCACCCCATCGCCAAAGACCCTGGCGTCCTCCGCCCGCAGGAACACGCGCCGGTCAGCCTGTAGGAAGTCCAGTTTGGTCAACTGCTGATTGTTGTGCAGCGCCTGGAACCATGGGGTGATGATCGCCGCCAGCCTGTCCCGGGTGCCCGCGGCGAACAACGGCAGGACCCGGTCATCCGCGCTCACCAGCTTGGCGATGTCCCACAGCCGAAGGGCGGTATTGGTCTTTGCCAGCTCCCAGAGGTTGGAGTCGGCCCGGGATTGATCGCGATCCCGCTCCGCCTCGGCCAAAGCGTGCCAGTACAGAATCCCTGAAGCCATGATGGCGACCAGAATAACGGCCAGTGCCGCGAAAATCGAGAACAGCGGGCGCCGGCTGTCCCGTGCCAGACGATCATTCTGAAAACGCTGTTTCCGATTAAGAGTCATGTTGGCCCTGTCCGGTGATGGAGACAAAGTCCTGTTCGCACGTCACGGCTCGATGTTGCGGGCGATGCGAAACCCCAGAAACACGCTGCGCAATTGCGGGGTATCCCGGTCGCGCTGGGCCGAACGGATGGTTCGCGGCGGATCGATCCAGGAGCCGCCGCGAAATACCCGGAATTCGCAACTTCCGGTCGTCCATGACGAGCCATCCCGCGGCGCTTCCCGATAGTTGTCGTGCCAACAGTCATCCACCCACTCGGCGACATTGCCCAGCACGTCGTAAAGACCGAAGCGATTGACCGAAAACGAACCGGTGGGCGCCGGGCGCTGGCTGTCCCAGCGGCTGCCGCAACCGGCGCAACTGGTGAAGTTACGGCCGATGCCGGCTCCCCAGGGCCGGGCGGTGGTGGTGCCGGTCCGGGCCACGAACTCCCACTCGGCTTCGGAGAGCAACCGGTATTGCTGCTTCATGGCGCCGCTCAGCCAGTCGACATAGGCCTTGGCGTCTTCCCAGGACACGCAGACCACCGGATCGCGGTCGGTCTGGCCGTAGCCCGGCAAACGCCAGTTGCGATCTTCCAGCAGTTTCCATTCGCCATTCACCGACAGCCAGCAGCCGTCCATCTGGCGCCCGGTGGCCGAAACGAATCGCTCGAACTCGCCCACCGTCACCTCGTAGCGACTGACGGCAAAGGCATCCGAGATGAACACTTTGTGTTGAGGCAGCGCCCGTCCCCGCACCCGCGCCGGCACGCCCTCCTGGTCCTCTTCGTCGGGGGCGGCCCCCATCACATAGGCGCCCTGGGGCATCACCACCATTTCGGGACAGTCGCTGCAATCCCGGAACACCGTGCCAACCACCATCAGCGGGCTGTTCTGAGGCAGCATGCCCATGGCCAGTTGCACGGGGGGCTCGGCCAACGCCGCCCCCCAACCGACGGTCATCATCACGAAGGTGTACAGCCAAAGCCGGATTCTCATCGCACCCTCACTCGTCCTGATAGCGTCCGGACTTTCTTTCCTGCCGCCCGCCTGGGACACCACGGCCCCGGACTTGATACACGAAACCGATACACCAAACCATCGGGCGGCGCCAACCGGACCCGATTGGTCCTGATGGCATTGTCCGCTCCGGATTGCGATTGACGATCGGTCGATCGACTTCTTAACCTCAGCGCGGCCGCCGTTGACCGGCACCGGCCGCCGCCGCCGTGATCAACAGCGACCCGGTCGGCAACCACAGCCTGACTCTGCAACGGTGATGTGACCGGTCCTTTTAAAGCGATTGTCGACCCGATGACGACACGCTGACGACACGCTGAAGATGGAAATATTGCCGAAAGCGTCATTGCGTAACCGGTAATGTTCATGTTACGGTCATTTTTGGCTGGTATAGGTTTGCGCTTTGGTGCCTGTACCCAACCTTCTTTTATGGACCATGGTTCGGATGCTTCGGTCCTGGTCGCTACCGGTCATATTCACTGATAACGGGCATGTTTTCCTGGCATGACATTGCCAAAGACGTGCAGTCACCATGTCCCAGGTGAACCCGCAATGATTAAGTGGCCCCGTCCCCCACAACCGGCCCCGGAACCGGTCACGCCGCCCGCCGAGGATGTTGATCCGGAGGATGATCGGACGGCGGCCCGGCTGGCCAAGATCCGGGCGATGCTGGCGTCCATGAAACGGAACGAAAGGGCGCGGCTCTTCGACCTGATCGACCGTGGTCAACTCCAGGACGATGAGATGCGCCCCCACATTGCGCGGCTTCTGATTGAGTCGCTCAATGGCCCGCGCTCGGAACACGCCCGGCGGTTGTGGACAAGCTGGTTTGACCCGATTTTACTGCGTGACGATGTCGTGCTGATGATGGATGTCCACTTGCCCGGCAGCCTGCATGTGGTCGATGCCGGAGCCTGGTGGATGACGCTGTCGGGATTCATGGCGCCGCTGGTGCGCCGAATCCAAACCGCCGTCACCGAGCAGAGCCAGACCCGACCGCTGGAACGCATCATGACGTCACCCGAGGCGCAGGGTTGGACCGACCAGTTGAGGCAGAAGACCCTGTCGGTGCTGGCTGAACACCGGAGCGACAAGGCGGCGGCCCGGCGCCTGGTGACCACCGCCAATCTCCACCGGACGCGGCTGATTCGGAAGCGGGGGCTGGCGGCCGGCGCATCGACGTTGGCGCCCACCGACCTGGACGCTCTCGACGTCATGATGACCGTCGCCCCGGCGTGGCGGCGGCTGGGGACCTCGGCCATCGCAGCCGATCCCGAGCGATTGATTGGCTTTGCCGCGGCCCTGGTCGGCGACGACTGTTCGCCCGACGGGGCCGCCATCCTGGCCCTGGCCCGCCTGCATAGCAGCCGTGATCAGGATTTTGCCCTGGACGTCCACCGGACCTTCACGCTGCCGATGGTTCGGGAGGCCATCGTCGCGCATTTTCAGTTCGCGGCCCAGGTCATGCGACTGTGGCTGGAGGACCGCTTCCTCGGCAAGCCGGGACCGCTGCACCCGGCCATCCAAAGCCAGGAGGCCGATGTCCTGCTCCGGCGGCTGTTCGGTTGGCACGACACCATCCATGGCCTTAAAATCAACCGGGATCAAAGGGTCCAGACCACTATTGACACCGCTCTCGGTCAACTGACCGCGCTCATCGATCAGCAAATGATTGGGGCGATCTCCCAAGATATCCTGGCCCTGACCCCCTGCTCGTGCGCCCAGTCCGCCCAGGAAGGGGTGGAGTTCGTCTCGGCGTGGCAGGACAATTGCGCGGTTCGCGGCATTGCCATGCGCACCACGCCGTGGCTGCCGAGCTTGGGCAGCCATGTCGGAAGGCTGTTCGTCGGACTGGCCGGCAGTCGCACCGGCCGCGCCGGCGATCATCCCGGGCGTAACCTGACAACCCACGCGCGATTTGCCGAACTGGCGGATGGCATCGGCGCGCCGGTGCCGATTTCCACACTGAATTCCGGTTTGATCGCCATGGTTGACGCGGCATTACGGGAGCGGGAGACTTTTGACTCCTCGGAACGGCTGTTGATCGACCGGGTGGTGGCCCGTTGCAAGGCAGAGCGCCAGAATTCCCGGTGGTGGGTTTCCTCAGAGATCGACAACCTCCTGGAAATCGCCACGCAACGCGGTTTCGGCTGTGAACCGTGCGAGCCGTGACCAAGCCTCATCGGCCGGGATCCGGCCGTGATCGCCGCCGCCGCGGCGCGGAAGTTCTTGCCAGGGAGCACTTCAACAAGGCGGTATGACCGGCGTCGCGACTTTGACAGCGCCGATGGGGGACCTATCTTTCTGATTGGCGATAACGGTCGTCTTCGCCGCCCTCGTTACCAGGCGCTGCCGTCATGAGCCAACCGGTGCCGACGCACAGCGGGGGCCAGGAAGCCATTGTCAATAATATCGTACAGATATTTGGCCTGGCGCTGGCCCTGATCGGCTGCACAGTCCTTTTTGTTATGTCCCGGCGTCTGACCGATCCCAGACTGGTCGTCGGTCTTGGTCTTTATGGCGTTGGGCTTTTGGCGATGCTTGGACTCTCCACGATTTATCATCTAAAGGTGGGGGGGGCAAACCGGGAGTTTTACAAATGCCTTGATCATATTGCCATTTTTATCATGATTGCGGGAAGCTATTCACCGATCACACTTGGTGTCGTCGTCGGCCCGTGGGGCTTGGTGTTGTTCGTCACGATCTGGTTGGTGGCGATTTATGGTATTCTGATCAGAGTGTTTCGGCCGCACCGGTTCAAGCGACAGCACCTGAGCCTGTATCTGGGCCTGGGCTGGCTTCTGGTGCCGTCGCTCCCCTGGCTGTCGGCAACCATGCCCGCCGAAGGCGTCATTTTGATCACGGCCGGGGGGGTGGTCTATACGCTGGGCGTTCCTTTTCATAACCTCGATCGACTTCGCTACCATACGGCGATCTGGCATAGCTTCGTGGTGGTGGCCGCATGCCTTCAATATGCCGCCATCCTGCGCGACGTGGTGTTGACGCGCGATTAAGGAGAGTGAGGCTCACTCTTGACCGGCATCATCGGGGAACCTGTCTCCGGCGCCCTGGTAACGGCCACCGACCAGGAACTCCCGGTTGCCGTCCTGGCCGGTGATCGGGCTGTCCGCGAGCCCCAACACCGCCCATCCGGGTTGCGCCGTCAGCCACCCGGCGATGCGATCGCACACCTCCCGGTGCAGCGCGGGATCGCGAACGATGCCGCCCTTGCCGACCAGGCCGCGACCGACCTCGAACTGGGGCTTGATCAACGCCACCAACCGGGCACCGGGCGCCGCCAGGGCCAGCGCCGCCGGCAACACCACGGTCAGGCCGATGAAACTGGCATCACAAACGATCAGGTCCACCGGTTCGGGAATCTCGGCCCGGCTCAGACTGCGGGCATTGGTGCGCTCCAGCACCACGACTCGGGGGTCCTGCCGCAGCTTCCAGGCAAGCTGGCCGTGGCCGACATCGACGGCATAAACACGGGTCGCCCCGCGGCTCAGCAAAACATCGGTAAAGCCGCCGGTGGACGCGCCCAGGTCGAGGGCCACCAGACCCGCCGGATCGATGGCAAACCCGTCGAGACCGGCGACCAACTTGAGCCCCCCGCGCGACACCCAAGGATGATCGCGCCCGCGCACGTCCAACGGCGCGTCGGCTGCCACGGACTCGCCCGCCTTGGTCACCCGGCGCTCACCGGAAAACACCACCCCGGCCATGATCAAGGCCTGGGCCCGGGCCCGGGTTTCGACCAACCCGCGCCCGACCAGTTCCTGGTCGGCGCGCTGGCCGTCGCTTCTGACCGGACTCACGCGTTGACTCACGGGTTCAGGGGCCCGGCCCCTGAACCCCACCGGCCGGCAACAGTTGAGAACCCGAGTGGCCTGAAGAGGGCCCGGACCGGCAGGGAGCGGTCAGTCGACGGCATGGGCGTCAGTGGCGACATCATGGCTCGCCGCTCCGGGCTGACGGCGCACATGAGCCAGCGCCTCTTCCAGTTCGCGCTGGGTACACAGACCCGACAGCACCGGATTGCGCGGTTTGATGTTTTGGGAATTCCAATGCGTGCGGTCGCGAACCGCGGCGATGGTCGGTTTGGTGGTTCCGATCAGGCGACTGAGTTGGGTGTCCGATAGCTCCGGATGGGTTTTCAGGAGCCAGGCGATCGCGTCGGGCTTGTCGCCCCGCTTGGTCACCGGCGTGTAGCGCGGCCCCTTGGACCGCTGCACCGGTTGCGGCAAATCCTGAATCTGCAAACTGAGCCGTACCGATGGCGTACGCTCGGCCCGTTCGATTTCGGCCTTGGTCAACTGCCCCGAGGCAATGGGATCGAAGCCCACCATGCCGACCGCAACCTCGCCGTCCGCAATGGCCTTGATCTCCAACGCATGCAAGCCGCAGAAGGCGGCGATCTGCTCGAAGGTCAAGGCGGTATTTTCGACCAGCCACACGGCGGTCGCTTTCGGCATCAACGGCTGTGCCATCGTTCCTCCTGACAATTCCCGAACGAGCCCCCGGGCAAAGCGGCTCGCCCATGACCATGCTTGCCATACGGGAGCGACAACATAAACCCTTAAAGCACAAAACGCCGACCCGCAGCGACCCCGACCTCGCCGTTCGGATCGCCGCGCCGCCGTCACACCCTTCCGCCTTACCAAAAACAACGACGTGCCGGCTGGGGCGCGGGGTAAGGGGGCAAGCCAAGCGCACCCTCTTAAGGACAGCGCGCCATCAGCCAAACCGCCTTGCCTCTGCTACCACTCCTGGCCGACACTCTCAGCGGGCACCCTGAGCCGGTCGTCGCGTTGGAAACCGTCACATCGCCAGCGGAATCGGCGTTCCGCCAGCGCCTCCTAGGCATAAAAGTCAACGATATTACCGCGACTCTGATTCTGTTGAGCGGTCATAATATTTTCGGCGTTCTTGAGATGGCCAGACGTCGCCTGCTTGACAATGGTGTCAGCCGATTGGTTCTGGTTATTGATCTGGATATCAGCACTTTGTCCATTTATCTGTCGACTTTGTTGAACATACTGAAAGTACGACGAAGTGGCCGTCGACTGGATCGCTGACATGGTACCCTCCCGCCTATTCTAACACATCCAATAGTCAATCAAACCATACGGACAACCGACACGGACATCCCATTCACACTAGGCCATCTATAACGCAAATGGGAAAAACAGTCAAGGCCGCACCGTCGGGTTTCGGGCCATCGGGTGAAATCGCGCTTGACAGCGAGGCCGCGTTCCGAATCCCGCGACAGCCGGGTTTTTATCCGGTTATGCAGGGATTGCAGACGGCGGGGTGCTGGGCAACCAGACCGTGACGGTGGTGCCAACCGCGACCGTGCTTTGGATGTTAAGGGAACCGCGGTGCAGATTGACCAGTCCCAGGACCAGGGACAGGCCGAGGCCGGTGCCGCCCTTGGTGCGGGTATAGCGATTGTCAATTTGCTCAAACGGTTTGGACACCCGTTCGATCTGGTCTTCGGGAATGCCGATGCCGGTATCGGAAACCTGGAGGCTGACACCATTGTCCCGCGCCGCCGCCGCCAGTGAAATCCGCCCGCCGGCCGGTGTGAATTTAATGGCGTTCGATGACAGATTGAACAGGATCTGCTTGATCGCGCGCTCGTCGGCCCACAACACCAGCGATTCGGCGATCGGCTCGACGGCAAGGCCAAGGCAATGCTTTTGTGCGCTTTCCTGGATCAGGCGGATGACGTCGCGAAAAATCCACGAGACTGGCAGCGAGCGAAACTCCAGTTCCATCTTGCCGGCTTCGATTTTCGAAATATCGAGAATATCGTTAATTAAATTCAGCAAGTGTTGACCACTTCGATAGACGTATCCGGCATATTCGGGATAATGGGGGTTGCCGATGGGGCCGAACATCTGCGACTGAATGACTTCTGAAAAGGCTAGAATGGAGTTTAAGGGGGTGCGCAGTTCATGGCTCATGGCGGCGAGGAAATGTGATTTCGCATCACTGGCGCGGTCGGCCACTTCCTTGGCGTCCCGCAACGCCTCTTCCAGGCGCCGGCGATCGGTGAGGTCGTAGATGGTTTCGATGGCGCCGACCACCTGTCCCCGGGAATCGCGGACCACCGACGCCGCCCCCCGAAGAAAAACCGGATTGCCGCGAATGCGCGGAACCGCCTCTTCGGCGGTGATGGTATCGCCGTGAATCTCCAGGTCGGGGTAGTCGTCGGTCGCGAAATCTTGGGAGTTCAACATCAGATCAATTAACATCGGGCGACGGCAACCGTAGAATGGCAAAGCATATTCAAAATCGGCTCTGCCAACTATTTGTTCGGCGCCGACATTGGTCATCTTTTCCATGGCACGGTTCCAATATTGAACCTTTCCATTACTATCGATGACCATCGTCGCTTCGGGAAGTAAATTGATAATTGATCTCATATATTGTTCAGATTCTTTTACCGCGGCCTCGCTTCGTTTGACGTCGGTGGTCAGGGTCGCCGTGGCCCGTTGGAACTGGTGGCGATAGCTGTAGAGCTCGAGAAAAATTTGGACCTTGGTATTCAGGATTACGGGTTCGATGGGCTTTTCGATGTAGTCGACGGCCCCGGCCAGGTAGCCGCGGCGGCGGTGGTCCTCGTCGGCGTAGGCGGCGGTGAGGAAGATCACCGGCACGTTGCGGGTCAGCGCCGCGCCGCGCATCAACTCCGCGACTTCGTAGCCGTTCATGACCGGCATGTTGACGTCCACCAGCGCCAGGGCGAAGTCGTGATCAAGCGCCAGCTCCAGTGCCGCGTTGCCCGAGGTGGCTTCGAAGACGTCAGCATTGTGGTGTTTCAACAGGCGGCGGAGCGCCAGCAAGTTAGCCGGTTGGTCGTCGACGATCAGAATCTGGGGGCGCTTGGCGCTTGTGGGGGTCATTCGAAAAGCGTTTTGGCCGGGGGTCAAATTCGAGGGTTGGCGCAGAGAGCTGCGGGAGTGATACGACCGCAAGGGCGCCACAGAAAATCATAAACACAGGCGATGCTCATCTAGATGCTTTGACGGTCAAAGCAAGGGCAACCTCCGCGTTCTGGCCGGGCCGGTGATGGCTTGCGGCGGCCCAAGACCGGGGGCGCGGGGTCTACGGTTCTGAAATGGAACGAGAAGCCTTGTGCCGGGCCGGAGTCCGGCTGTGCTATCGGAGCAACAGGTCTTTTTCCGGTGGGCTTCGTCGTCCGATCCTGGTCGGCGGGCGGCGGAACCGGGCTCCCAAACGACCCAGGAGCCGCGATCGCTCTTGGCCGCGGCCGGCGGCCGGGATAAGCTGGGCTGCGGTTGTGTTGGGAGACCCGATGGAAGTTTATCTGCCGATCGCCGAGATGTCGGTGAATGCTCTGACGATTACGGGCATGGGCGGGGTGGTTGGATTTCTGTCCGGCATGTTCGGCGTCGGCGGCGGTTTTTTGATGACGCCGTTGTTGATGTTCGTCGGCGTGCCGCCGGCGGTTGCGGTCGGGACTCAGGCCAATCAATTGATCGCGGCCAGTGTTTCGGGGGTCTTGGGGCACTGGCGGCGCAATAATGTCGACGTGAAAATGGGGCTGGTGCTGCTGGCCGGCGGGGTGTTGGGCAGTGTCGTCGGCATTGTGGTGTTCAAAAGCCTGCAAAGCCTGGGCCAGATCGACCTGACGATCTCGGTGCTTTATGTGCTGTTGCTGGGCACCGTCGGTTTTTCGATGCTGGTCGAAAGCGTGGCGGCCATGGTTCGGCGGCGGCGGCGGCCGGCGGGTCGGGGCAAGCTGCATCATCACACCTGGATGCACGGTTTGCCGTTCAAGACCCGGTTTCCGCGCTCGAAACTCTACATCAGCGCGCTGCTCCCCTTTGCCATCGGTGTGACCGGCGGCATTCTGGTGGCGGTGATGGGCATCGGCGGCGGTTTCCTGTTGGTGCCGGCCATGATCTATCTGCTGGGCATGCCGACCGCGCTGGTGGCCGGGACCTCGCTGTTCCAGATCGTCTTTACCACGGCGGCGGTGACGGTCATGCAGGCCGCGGTCAATCACACCGTCGATGTGATGCTGGCCTTGCTGCTGCTGCTGGGGGGCGTGGTCGGCGCCCAACTGGGCAGCCGGGTCGGCGGCCGGTTGCGGGGCGAACTGGCCCGGGCGCTGCTGGCCCTGCTGGCGGTGGGGGTGGCGCTGGCGCTGGCGGTGCAATTGGTGGAGACGCCCGCCGATCCGTATTCGGTCACGGTCGGGGCGCCACGATGACGGGGAACCCGGGCTGGTCGGGCCGTCTGCCGGCGATGGTGGCGATGGTGGTCACGGTGGTTGCGGTGGCGTTTGGGGGGCAGGCCGCGTGGGCCCAGTCGCTGGCGGCCGATCTGTCGAGCCACCTGATTGCCATTTCCACCGGTTTTGTCGGCACGGATGTGGTGCTGTTCGGCGCCACCGACGGTCCGGGCGAGGTGGCGGTGGTGGTGATCGGTCCCAAGAATCGGGAGACGGTGTGGCGCAAGGAGCAGGTCGCGGGCGTTTGGATGAATCGGCGGAGCGTGACCTTCGATCAGGTGCCGAGCTATTATGCGGTGGCCACCAGCCGGTCGCTGGCGTCGCTGGCGCCGGCGTCGGTCCTGACCCGCCACGAAATCGGAGTGGAGCATGTGCCGCTGGACCCGGTTTCGGATCCGGGCGCGGGCTCGCCCCTGCTGGTGCCGTTCCGGGCGGCCCTGATTCGCGAAAAGCAACAGGAGGGGCTTTACCGTCTTGGGGACGGCCAGGTGGTTTTTCTCGGGCAGCGGCTGTTCCGCACCACCATTTCCTTTCCGGCGGCGGTGGCGACCGGCACCTATTCGGTGGGCGTGTTCCTGATTCGGGATGGGGATGTGGTCAGTGCCCAGACAACCCCCCTGATCGTCAACAAGATCGGGATCAGCGCGGAAATCTCCGAAGTTGCCCAGCGTCAGCCGGTGCTTTATGGGCTGGCGGCGGTGATCGGCGCGTTTTTGATCGGCTGGCTGGCCGGCTCGGTGTTGGGGAGGCTGTGAGATGACCGGTGCGGGCGAAGAAACGGTGGGGCAGGGGACGGCGGCATCGGTCCGCATCTTCCTGGTGGTGGTGGACGGCAGCGCCGAGCTGTCGCTGGCCCTGACCTATGCCTGCCGGCGGGCCCGTCACTCGGGCGGCCGGGTGGCGCTGCTGGTGGTGATGGAACCCACCGAGTTCCAGAACTGGCGGGCGGTCGAGGACCTGATGCGGGAAGAGCGGCGCACCGAAGCGGAGCAGATGCTGCAACGCTACGCCAAAGAGGTTCATCGCCGTACCGGGACCCTGCCGGTGTTGTATCTGCGCGAGGGCGAGCGCAGCGAGGAATTGCTTCGCCTGATCGACGAGGATCGGTCGATTTCGATTCTGGTCCTGGCCGCGGGCGCCGGTCCCGAAGGGCCGGGGCCGTTGATTTCCGCCCTGGTGTCTTCGGGCTTCAACCGTTTGCGCATCCCGTTAACCATTGTGCCCGGCACGCTGACCGAGGAGCAGATTTCGGCGGTCAGTTAAGGTCACCGGCGTGTATCGCGGGGCGGCTGTCAACCTTATCGGTATCAGTATGGTTCATATTCGCATTGTAATGGTGATCGGCGTAACCCACCGGATCATTGTTCCAGGCACCCCCCATACCAGCAATCCAATTGCTATGCATAACATCCTCTTTTTCCTTGGCCTCGTTTGGGTTAGCATTGACGTTGATCCAGTTTTTCGCATTCGTCTTGACGTCTCCCAGGTCCGGGGGAAAATGCGAAACCGGGTCAACAGTAATTAGTGATCCTACTTTGGCGCCCTGTGCGACAACCGTCGCAGCAGTGTCGCCACCCCAACTGTGGCCGATGAGTCCGACGCTATCTGTACCGTAGATATGCCCTCGTTCATTCAGCCATTTTTTGAGCCTTTTGTCTTCATCGTTGGTAAAATATTCGACTTCAGCATTCGGATATTGCATTTTTATAAAATCCAGAATCCCTTTGATTGGCCCGTTGATCGAGCTATCCCCGGCCCCGCCAACGATAGCGATGGCTTTTTTGTCTTTGAGGGCCTTGTAAATCTGGTCCCGGATAACCTTTAAGTCGGTGTTGTCTCCGTAGTCTCCATGCGTGCCGTCCAAATCCGAGGAGCCCGGGCCAGCGGCCGGCACCGATGTTTTTGATGGCGGCGGTCAGGGGCCGACTGGCATCGACCATTTGGCCGAAGGTCTGGGCCGTGACCGAACCGGCGGCGGCTTGGCGCAGGCGACGCACCGTGGCGAGGTCATCGACCAGGCCCCGGGTGAAGCATTCCCGGAAACTCTCGTCTTTGAGGTCGGATGCGGCGTTCCAGGCGGCGAGCACCTTGCTGAAGCGTTTCGCCTCACCCTGGGTCGGCAGCTTGAATTCGCGGATGAGGCCCTGGTGACAGGCGCTGGCGAGGGCATGACCCAACAGGGTATGGGCGCGGCCGGCGGCGCTGGGGTCGCGCAGCGGGTTGTTGCGCCAGGACGAGCCGCTGGTGCTCCAGCGGCCTTGCTGGTCGCTAGGCTCGTCGGGATTGTAGCGTGAATTGGTACTACCTGACAAAGATGTAGACATGGCTGTTCTCCCTCTGCTGCGGCCAAGGCCGCAGGAGTGCGGTTCAAAAGGATGGTTGTGGTGGTAAGGGCTTGAATGCCGGCGGTCAGACCACCGACGCGATGCGCGAGTCGCCGGTTACAGGCACTCGATCACCACCGCACGCTTCCAGTAGGATGGACTGGCGGTGGAGATGATGGTGGGATTGGCGGTCACGTCGGTGGGCACGCAGAAGCCGCCGCGCCATTTCCAGGTTTGGGCGATGATTTCCTGGAACCGGCCCAAGCTGCCGCAGTAGAGCTGCTTGAAATCCGGATCCTGGAACAACGCCAACAGAGTCGTGTCGTCGAGATAGCAGTGATAAGTGCCGTCGAAGTCCGGAACGTTGTCGTCGCACAACCGGGCAACGGCGGCCAACACCAGTTGAAGACTCAGCCGGTCGCCGTCTACCAGTTGCGAGGTCGCGGCCCGGCCGTTGGGGCGGAGGATGCTCGGCGCTGTCCCCGAAGCCCCGCCCAATGCCGCCAGCGACGAGAGATTGGCGGCATCGCGGGTGGTACCAATCAGCGTGTAAACGGTGGTGCCCACGGTCACGGTCATCGGACTCGTCGCCGAGACCGGGGTCATGGCGCCGTTCACCGCCACGCTCTCGAACCCGACCACCGAATCCACCCTCAGAGTCGGTGCCGCTGTGCCCAGACCGGCGGTCACGACGCTATTGCCGCCCGGATAGGTGGCAAACAGGGCCTTGCGCGCCAATCGATCCCGAGATTGGAGGGCACGAAGCCCCAACTTGGAAGCATTCTCGAGGAACAGATTGCCGATCGCGACCTGTTCACGGTCGGGGATCGCCAACCCGACCGCAACCTGAGCGCCGCTTCTCTTAAAAACCCGGCATTGTTTCACACAATCCATGGAGGTTCGTCTGAGTTTCCCCGGGTCACTGACCGATTATGGGACATAGCGACAAAAAACACAACTAAAAGTTCACAATTCCCGCACCACGGCGCCGGAAAGGCGATGTTGCCGTCGGACGTCTTCGCTCCGGCCTTGATCGACGGCGCACCATGTTGGTGTCATCGGGCCTGTGACCATGAACTCCCCATACAAAAACGCCCCAATCCACCCCCCGGCCGATCGGCGCCGGGTCGATCAGGCGGGCAAGCTCCCATCCCCGGAAGTCTCGAGGGCTCGGGACGTCAACAAGATCGGGAAAGACAACATGAGTTTGCTCATCAGGAAATCATTATACACAAAAATCAGGCATTTGCCCTTCATCGGGGCAAATACCCGAGCCCGCCATGATTTTTTTTGCCGCAGGTGCATTAAAATAGGTGCAATGCGGTACGTGAAGTCTTGGCAAGCTGGCAGGTTTCGGGCATGGTTAATTTCAGTGGGGCCGCCCCAGGGTGGGGACGGCGCTAAATTGCGACGATGGGGACGATGTTAGCATGAGAGTCGCCATACCCAAGGAGCGGCGCCCGAACGAACGCCGTGTTGCCGCCTCTCCGGAGACTGTCAAGAAACTCAAAGGGTTGGGCCTGGACGTGGTGGTCGAGAGCGGGGCCGGGGCGGGGGCTGCGTTTCCCGATCGGGCCTATGCCGAGGCGGGCGCGGTGATCGAAGCGCAACCCGCGGCCGTGTTCGGCGATGCCGACATCGTGCTGAAGGTGCAACGGCCGTTGGGTATGGCTGAGGGTGGACCGGACGAGGTGCATCTGCTGAAACCCGGGGCGATTTTGATCGGCATTCTGGCGCCCTATGGTTCGGCCGAGATGCTGAAAGCCTACGCCAAGGCCAAAGTGACGGCGATTTCCATGGAGCTGATGCCCCGGATCACCCGGGCGCAATCCATGGATGTGCTGTCCAGTCAGGCGAATCTGGCGGGCTATCGCGCCGTGCTGGATGCCGCCGCCGAGTTCGGCCGGGCTTTTCCGATGATGATGACCGCCGCGGGCACGGTGCCGCCGGCGCGATGTCTGGTGATGGGCGTCGGCGTCGCCGGTCTTCAGGCCATCGCCACCGCGCGCCGCCTGGGGGCGGTGGTCAGCGCCACCGACGTTCGTCCGGCGGTGAAGGAGCAGGTCAAGAGCCTGGGCGCGACGTTCGTCGCCGTCGAGGACGACGAATTCCGGCAGGCCGAGACGGCGGGGGCTACGCCAAGGAAATGAGCGCCGCCTACCAGGCCAAACAGGCGGACCTGATCGCCGAGACCATCAAGAAGCAGGACATCGTCATCACCACCGCCCTGATCCCGGGCCGTAAGGCACCGGTTCTGGTGACCGCGGCGATGGTGGCGTCCATGAAGCCGGGCGCCGTGATCGTCGATCTGGCGGTGGAGCAGGGCGGCAATGTCGAAGGCTCGCGCAAGGGCAAAGTCATCGTCACGCCCAATGGGGTCAAGATCGTGGGCCACCTTAACGTGCCCAGCCGGATCGCCATCGACGCCTCGGCGCTGTACGCCCGCAACCTGCTTAAATTGATGGAGTTGCTGGTGGACCCCAAGACCGGCCGGGTCACGCTCGACTGGAACGATGACATCATCAAGGCCACGGTGCTGACCCATGATGGCCGGATCGTCCATCCCGCCTTCGCCCCGGCCGCGGAACCCGCCGACACCGCCGCGCCCGTGTCCCCGACCGCCTGACGGAGATCGAGACCATGGATTCCACAGAACTTGCCAATAGCGTCGCCGCGCTTCAGGCGGAACTCGATACGCTGTTGAAGAAGACCGATGCGCTCACCACCGCCATCGGGCAGGCCAGCCACAAGGCCTCCGATATCGCCAACGCCGCGTCACCGCACGGCGCCTTCATCCTGACCGGCCTGACCGTGTTCGTGCTGGCGGTGTTCGTGGGCTACCATGTGGTGTGGCGGGTGACGCCGGCGCTGCACTCACCGTTGATGAGCGTGACCAACGCCATTTCGTCGGTGATTATCGTCGGCGCCCTGATTGCGGCCGGACCGGCCAGCTTTCAATTTTCCCAGGCCATGGGATTCGTTGCGGTGATTCTGGCCTCGATCAATATTTTCGGTGGCTTTATCGTCACCCAGCGCATGCTGGCCATGTACAAGAAAAAGAACAAATAAAGACGGGAGAACCTTGTCATGGAAACTGCTTCTACTCTGGCGTATCTGGCGGCTTCGGTCTGTTTTATTCTGGCGTTGCGCGGCCTCTCGTCTCCGGTGTCTTCGCGTGCAGGTAATCTGTTCGGTATCGTCGGCATGGTCATCGCCATCATTACGACCTTGGCGCTGCCTATCGTGGTCTCGTTGTGGGTGATCATTCCCGGCATTCTGATTGGCGGCAGTATCGGCGCCTACATCGCCTATCGGATCGAGATGACGGCGTTGCCTCAACTGGTTGCGGCGTTTCACAGTCTGGTCGGTTTGGCGGCGGTGTGTGTGGCGACGGCGGCGTTCTTTTCGCCGGAGTCGTATAATATCGGGGTTCGCCACGACATCCTGACCGGCAGTCTGATCGAGATGAGTCTGGGCACGGCCATTGGCGCCATCACCTTTACCGGCTCGATCATCGCCTTCCTCAAGCTCCAGGCGCTGATCACCGGCAAGCCGCTGATGTTTCCGCTTCAGCATCAGATCAATCTGGTGCTTGGCATTGGCATCGTCGTGCTTTTGGTGGTGCTGTGCCGGACCAATGCCGATTGGGCGTTTTGGACGCTGGCCGGAGTCTCGCTGCTGCTTGGCTTCCTGTTGATTCTGCCCATCGGTGGCGCCGACATGCCGGTGGTGATTTCGATGCTGAACAGCTATTCGGGCTGGGCGGCCTGCGGTATCGGCTTTACCCTCCAGAATAACCTGCTGATCATCACCGGCGCGTTAGTCGGGTCGTCGGGCGCCATTCTCTCGTACATCATGTGCAAGGGCATGAACCGCTCGATCTTCAACGTCATTCTCGGTGGCTTCGGTGGCGAATCCGCCGGTCCCGCGGGCGGCGGGCCGGGGGGGGACCGCACGGTCCGCTCGGGCTCGGCGGAAGACGCGGCCTTCATCATGAAGAACGCCTCCAAGGTGGTGGTGGTTCCCGGCTACGGCATGGCCGTGGCCCAGGCCCAGCACCGGGTGCGCGAACTCTACGACCAGCTGAAGAAGCGCGGCGTCACCGTGAAGTTCGCCATCCACCCGGTGGCCGGGCGCATGCCCGGGCACATGAACGTGCTGCTGGCCGAGGCCAACGTGCCCTATGATGAGGTGTTCGAACTGGAGGAAATCAATCGCGACTTCGCGCAGACCGACGTGGCCTTCGTGATCGGCGCCAACGACGTGACCAATCCGGCGGCCAAAACCGACCCCAAGTCGCCGATCTATGGCATGCCGATTCTGGATGTGGATAAAGCCAAGACCGTGCTGTTCATCAAGCGGTCGATGGCGTCGGGCTACGCCGGTGTCGATAACGAATTGTTCTTCCGCCCCAATACCATGATGCTGTTCGGCGACGCCAAGAAAGTCTGCGAAGAGGTGGTTCGCGCGTTGGGGTGATGAATCCGGCATCCCAGGGGCGCTTGGCCCCTGGTTTTTGCCGGTCCGGTGGGCTCGGCCGACCGGTGTCAGGATAAGCCCCGAACGCCATTCCCCCGGCAAGGGCTCGGGGGTGAGGTGTGCTGCGACAACTTGGGCCTTGTCAACTGCTTGCCCGCTGCCGGCAAATACCCGGGCGGTGCGAGGCCGCCACGGCGACCGCGGCTGGCAGAGGCTTGGCCGGGGACCGGCGTAAGGGAGGTGGACCGGACCCGATGACCCGATTGAAGCCGATTGACGCGCGACTGGCCACCGCCCTGGTGGTGGTGGTGATGGCTGCGCTTTTCGGCTGGCAGATGGTGGGTGTGCGCCAGACCGTGCTTGACGAAGCCGGTCACCAGGCCCGGGCCCTGGCCCGGACCGCCGAACGGCAGGTTCTGGGCAGTCTGCGGGGCGCCGAGATGCTGGCGGCCGACATCTCGGCCCTGCTGGCCGGGCACAGGATGGCGGACAGCGATCTGCAACCGGTCCTTCAGGTCCGGTTGGGGAGTTATCCTGAACTGCGATCCCTGGCCCTGCTGGATGGCGCCGGTCGCGAGATTGCGGCCGTGGCACGGACCCGCGAAGGGGGCGCCCATGCCGGGATCACGCCGGTGGCGGCCGATCACGACACCATCCTGATCGAGCGCCCCCTGGTCGCGGCCGACGGTAGCCGGTTCGGAAGTGCGAGGATCGGGGTTGCGGCTCGATCGGTGATTGATATTCTAGTGGCGCTGCCCCTGGGGGCACGGGGGGAGGCCTGGCTTGCTGACGCCGATGGCCGTATTCTGGCGTCCGCCGAATCGGAACCGGCGACTCAGGAGGAGAGCGGGCAACCGGTAAGCCAGGTCCTGAAGGCGGCCGCGCTGCCGGTGGCGGCCGGTGTGCCGTCGGGTCAGCGGTTGGAGGTTGTTCGGCTGTCCGATCCGGTGCAGGGCGTCCCGCGGTTGGTTGCGATCCGGCCGGTGGACGGCTACCCGCTGCTGATTGCGGTTGGCCTGTCGGTCGACACCGTTCTGGCCTCGTGGCGGGGGAATCTGCTGTGGTACGGCACGGTGACGCTGATGTTGGGGGGGCTGGCGCTGGTTTATGCCTGGGCGCTGGAGACCCAGAGCCGGAACACCGCAGCCGCTCGTCGGGAAAAGGAGCGATGGCTGGCGGCGGCGGCGGCCCACCAACGCGGCATCCTTGACGCCACCATCGACGGCTTGGTCACCCTTGACGAAAAAGGGCTGATCCGGGGGTGGAATCGCTCGGCTGAACGCATCTTTGGCTATGACGACACCGAAGTGCTGGGCCAACCGGTGGCCCGACTGATGCCGGCGCTGGACCGGGCGCCGATGGTGACCGGCGGCACGCGGGAGTTGATCGGCCTGCGCAAGGACGGCACCGCAGTTTCGCTTGATCTGGCCGTGGCCGAACTGCCGGCGGAAGCGGTGCTGTCGACCGGGACGCGGGGATTTATCGGTACGGTCCGGGATCTCAGCGAACGGCGGGCGGCGGAATCCGCGCTGAGGGCTTCCGAGGCGCGCAATGCCGCCATTCTTTCGGTGGCCGCCGAAGGCATCATCGCCGTGGAACCCGAGGGCCGGATGGAGACGGTCAATGCCGCCGTCGGTTGCATCTTCGGCTACGATGCGGCGGAGTTGATTGGCCGGGACATTGCGATGCTGATCCCGGCGGTGCTGGCGTTGCCCGAGGGCGGGCCTGCCACTGAAAGCGGTTGTTGCGGTGGTCCCGAGTGTTCCGGTCGCAAGCGCGAGGTGATCGGTCGGCGCCGTGACGGTGCCGAATTTCCGTTGGAAGTGGCGGTCAGCACCCTGGAGCAGGCCGGACGTCGGCTGCTGATCGCGGTGGTGGCCGATATTACCCAACGCAAGGAGGCGGAGGTCGCCTTGCAGAGCGCCAAACTCGACGCCGAAGCCGCCAATCAGGCCAAGACGCAGTTTCTGGCCCATATGAGCCACGAACTGCGCACCCCGTTGAATGCCATTATCGGTTTCTCCGACATGATGAAACAGGAGATGATGGGGTCGCTGAGTCCGATCTATCTGGACTATGCCCGCAATATCAACGATAGCGGGCGTCAGTTGATTGGTATTATTGATGATCTGCTGGATGTCTCGCGTTTGCAGTTGGGCAAGTTCACGCTCAATGACGGTGTTGTCGATCTCTACAGCGCCGTCGCCGGGGCCCTGGCGATGATGCGGCCTCGGGCCGAGGATGGTGGCGTCGACCTGATCGAGGGCGTCGCCGAGTCCCTGCCCAAGCTGCGGGGGGATGCCCGGGCGATCCGGCAACTTCTGATTAATTTGGTGGGGAATGCCGTCAAGTTTACGCCGCGCGGTGGGACCGTGTGGGTCAGTGGCAAAAGGACCGGTGATGGGGGACTGCTGCTGATGGTGTCCGATACCGGGCGGGGAATTCCACCCGACATGATCGATCATGTCTTGAATCCTTTTCACCATGCCGATGCCTTCAAGGCCAGCAAGACTCGCGGTATTGGTCTTGGCTTGCCGATCAGTCGCTGGCTGATGGAACTGCACGGCGGCTCATTAACGATCGAGGGGCGGAACCCGGTCGGGACGACGGTGATCGCGGAATTTCCCAAAGAGCGCATGATCACATGAATTTTACGACCGGCCATCGGTCGCCATTATTGACAGCCATGCGGGCAAGGATTAGGACAAGCTCGGCTATGGCCGAGCAAAGTGACCGATGACGGTATTGGCCATGAATGACCCGCGTCACACCGGCACCGAGATCGCGTTTGGGGAAGAGCATGATGAATAAGTTATCGATTAGTTTTCGTTTATTCTTTATTGTTGGTCTGGCGATTATCGGCATGGTCGCGGTCGGGGCGATCGGTTTGTTTAATTTGCGGCAAGAGTTGCTATCTGACCGTGAAGATGCCGTTCGGAATTTGGTTGAAAGTACTCATGGCGTCGTGGATTATTATGCCAATCTGGTTCATCAAGGCGAGATGACGCCCGAGCAAGGACAACGAAGTGCCCTGGCGACGCTCCGTCATATTCGTTTTGATAAGACGAACTACTTTTTCGTCACGGATTTGGACGGTGTGATGCTGATGCATCCGGTCAATCCCGGGCTTGAAGGCAAAAGTCAGATCGGGATGACCGATGCCACCGGCAAGAAATTAATCGCGGCGATGATTGATGTGGCCAGGCACCAGGGGGCTGGTTTTGTCCCCTATCTTTTTGATAAGCCGGGCGCCAAGAAGCCGCAACCAAAGCTTTCCTACGTTATTCGTTATCCCGAGTGGTCCTGGATGATTGGGGCCGGCATTTACATCGATGACGTCGATCGCGCCTTCCTGCGTCGGGGCTGGCAGGTTGGGCTGGTCGGGTTGGTGATCGTGCTGGCGGCAACGGGCATTGCGATCGTCATCGGGCGTGGCATCACCCGCCCCCTGACCACCATGACCCGCCGGATGGATGGGTTGGCTCAGGGTGATTTGCGGGTCGAGGTGTCCGATACCCACCGGGGCGATGAGGTCGGGGCGCTCGCCCGGTCGCTTCAGGTGTTCAAGGACAATGCCCTGCGGATGGAGGACCTGCGCGACGAACAGCAACAGGCCGAGGCCAAGGCCATGAACGAGCGCCGACAGGCCTTGCTGGAGATGGCCGATCACCTTGAAGCGGCGACCGGGCACATTGTCGAGGCGCTGAGCAAGGCCTGTCACGACATGGAACAAACCGCACAAGCGTTGTCGTCTCTGGCCGAGGAAACCAGTCGTCAGGCGGTGGCGGTGGCGGCGGGTTCGGAAGAGACCAGCGCCCATGTCCAGACCGTGGCCCAGGCCAGCAGTCAGTTGAGCACTTTCGTGACGGAAATTGCCCGTCAGGTGGCCGACTCCTCCCTTATCTGTCGCGAGGCGGCGGCCCGCGCCGACACCGCCAACCAGCAGGTGCAGGGACTGACCGAAGCGGCGGCCAAGATCGGTCAGGTGATTCAGTTAATCACAGCCATTGCCGAGCAGACCAACCTGCTCGCGCTCAATGCCACCATTGAAGCGGCGCGGGCGGGCGAGGCCGGCAAAGGCTTTGCCGTGGTGGCGGGGGAGGTCAAGGCGCTGGCGACTCAGACGGCCCGGGCCACCGAAGACATCACCGCTCAGGTTTCGACCATGCAGACGGTGACCGGCAACACCGCCGTGGCCATCGAGAAAATCGGCATAGTGATCACTCAGGTCAATGAGATCAGCGCCGTCATCGCCACGGCGGTCGAGGCGCAGGGCGCGGCGACTGTGGAAATCGCCCGCAACATTGAACAGGCCTCGATCGGCACCAGCGAGGTCGCGGCGAACATTGTCGGGGTCAAGCAAGCGGCCCATGAAACCGGCGCGTCGGCCGCGACGGTGCTGGAAGTGTCCAAGACTCTCGCCGTCCTGTCGGGACAGTTGCGCGAACAGGTTCACACCTTTCTTGGTCGGGTTCGCGCGTGACGCCGCGGCCGGGACCGGGACCGTCATGGTCCCGGTGGGGGCATTGTGCGGCCGGTGGCCATACCCGCAAATCATACCCGCAAATGGCCAGTCGGGACTTGACCGTGTGCGACGACGGTCAGCTTGGGGGGCTGCCGGTCTCCGATGACCCGGTGTCATTGGCAAGGGCCAGATCGACGGCTTTGAGGTCGCCCCCGGTCTTCATCGCCTTGTAGGCGTCGGTGACCGCCTGTTCCAACGCGGCTTCACGCCGGTTCCAGGTCTTGAATGCCTTGGCGTTGGTGAGGCCATGGTGTTGAACGTCAATCCGTTGGGTTTCCACCAGCGTCTTCTTGGCGACATCCAGCAGTTGGTAGGCATCGTAAAAGAAGTGGTCGTCGGGGTCGGTGGGCGCCGTCGTGGCGCCCGCGTCGGCGGCCCGGGCCTTGAGGGCGTCGGCCTGCTGTTGGGCCTGCTGGTCGGTGATCGGACTGGTGGTGGTGGTTTGCTGCAAAGTGTCCGCGGCGTAATCCCGGGCGGTTTTGGCCACCTCGTGAGCGATTTTGACCGAATCCCCGGCAATTTTCAGGGCATTGGTGCCGAGCAGGCGCGTGAGCAGCAATTGCTTTTTGAGCCCGTCGAGCTTTTGCCGGAGAAAACCCTTCATGGTGTCGGCCGCTTTGCTCCGCGCTTGGGACATCTGCTGGAGCGCCTCCAAGCCGCGTGCCGCCACCTGATCGGCTTCGGTGGATGCCGCAGGCGCCCCAGTGGTGCCATCGGTCTGACTGACCGTCGCCGTGATCGAAACGATCACGGTGTCTTGGGATGCCGTTACGCCGGCCTGGGCCGGTGGGTTGGCCGCGGCTCTGACGGGGGAGGGGGCCGACGCCGTTCTGGTGGCCGGTAGTCTCGCCCCACCGCTGGGATCTATACCTTGAAGCATGGTCGATGCCTTCTGCGCTGATCGCCCCATTCTACGACCACTGTACCCCTGAACCGGGCGGAGGTAAAGGTGGGCCGCGCGGGAGTCGGACTGAGATACCCTCTTTGCGGGTATTGTCAGGCAGTCACGGCGAGCCAACGGTGGTTGCTCCGGCTGTATGTGCTGCGGTCGGTGGTCGCGAAGTCGGTTCCGGTCCAGGTGCGCTCCTCGAAGGTGACGCGCGGGGGCGCCACGGTGATGAAGTTATAGCTGTTGGGTTCGTTGCGTAACCGGGTCGAGGTCGCGGTGGCGGCATGAGCGACCAGGATCGACCGTTCGAACTGTTGGTGGTGCTCGGCGATATCGCCGCTGAAGCTCCGGTGCAGGTGACCCGCCAGCAGCAGGTCGACGCCGCATGTTTCCAGCGCCGGCAAGGCCAATCGTGCCCGTCCCAGCAGGGATTTGCCATCGACGCCGGGGGGGGGCAGGAACGGGTGGTGGGTGACGACAACCTTGAAGACCGAGTTTGGGACGCCCCGGAAGGCGGCTTCGATTCGGGCAATCTGTCGATGATTGATCCGGCCATGAGCAAAGTTCAATATCAGGGGACGGGCGGTATTGATGCCAAGAATGGCGATTTCCCCATCGCTGAAAAAAGGGTCAAGGTCGGGGGTGATATAATGTTTGTAATTGCGAAATGGCACCGTGAATCGGGCCAGCAGATTGTAGGCCGGGATATCGTGATTGCCGGGAACCACCAGCCAGGGCGCCGGCAGGCGCTCCAGAAAGGCACTGGCGGCGCGGAAATGACGACGACGGGCGCGTTGCACCAGATCCCCGCTGATGACGACCATGGACGGACGGAGCGCCTCCAGGTCGGTCAGCAGGGCTTCGGCCACGTCAAGGTTGATGCGGCCGAAATGCAGGTCGGAGAGATGGGCGAGGGTTTTCATAGGAGGCGGTCTCCCGGGGCCGGGTCCAGCACCGTGAGGGCCTTCGGCCGGATGCGGTAGATCAGCGGCGGCGTCAACCGGATGACTTCGCCGTCGATGGCAACCCGGAGACGATGCCGGCGGTGGCTGGTGACCGTGAGTTCGGTTACGGTCAGCGACTCCAGTTCGGCATCGCGTTGCCAGCCGCCGAGCGCAAGGCGGGCCATCAGCCCGATCAGGCCAAGGCGGGTGCGGTGATTGGCGAGGTAGACGGCCAGTCGGCCATCGTCCAGGGCGGGACGGTCCAGGAATAAGGCATCGGGTCGGTCGTGGTAGACGTTATTGACCACCGCCAGAGCCGGCGTTTTGACCAAGCGCGGCCCCTGTCCAAGGTCGACCGAAACTTCGGCCAGGTTGTAGTAGCGCAGGGACTTGAACACCGCGGAGGCCAATGCCAACCATTTGCCCCAACCCGTGACGCCTCGTTGGCGTTCCCGTGCCCGGACCATGGTCGGATAAAGGCCCAGTACCGAGTTGTTGAGGAACACGCGGCCGTTGACTTCGGCCACGTCAATGGTTCGGGTGTGGCCCCGGCTTAACAGGGTGATGGCCGCGCGCAGATTGTTCGGCATGCCCAGGTCGCGGGCCAGCAGATTCATGGTCCCGAGCGGGAGCAGCCCTAGGGCCTTGCCGGTTCCGATCAGCAGACCGGCCGCGGCGGCGACGGTGCCATCCCCGCCGCCGATCACGATGGCGTCGACGTTCGACGCCACGGCGGCCCGGATTTCCACCTCCAGGGCGGCCCCCCGGGCCGCCCGAACCCACGCCTTGGCGCCCGCCGCCGCGAACCAGCCGTCAATCTCGGCCACCGCCCGGGCAATCGGCGTGCCCAACAGCGTTCCCGCGGTTTCGTTCAGGATCACGGCGAGTTTCATTTGGCCGATGGCACACCTCCAGGAATCTCCCCCCCAAAGCTATGTGGACGTCCGGTCCGGTGCAAGAGCGACTGATGGCGGCAGAAGGCCTCGCCGTTATCGCCGCGGCCGGTTAAACTGGCCGGACCGTCGGGTGCGGCGCGGTGCGTGTCCGCCGGGTTACGGTCAAGGAGCCGGCGATGCCCACTTGGTGCGTGCGGATGGTGATGGTGATCCCGCTGCTGGCCTGGGCCGCCGGAACCGGATCGGCCAGGGGCGTCGCCGCCGAGGCCGACGCCAAGGCGACCGCCCGGGAATCCAACTGCAAGCCGGGGAAGGTGGAGGTGATCCGCCAAATCCCCGGGGGCAACGGTGAAATTCTCTATAAAATCATCTGTACCGACTATCCGCAGATGTTCGTGTTGATCCAGTGCCGGCAGCGCCTGTGCATCCTCTTGAGATGAGACCGTAAGGGTGCCATGATCGGCGGGACCGTAACCGACCGGGCGAAGTCGCGCCGGAGACCCGGTGAATCCTCAGGCAGGAAAAGTCAGGTATAGGGAGTGGGTCATGAGCAGGCTGATGGTGGCGGGCTTGTGCCTGATGACGCTGACGGGCTGCGAGGCCATGATGGTCGCGGCCTCGGTGCCGCTGGCGGCGGGCATGACCACTTTGCCCCAGACCAAGAAGTTGCCGACCGACCATGTTCTGTCGTCCGCGACGGGCCGGGACTGTTCGGTTCTGTCCTATGAGAAGACCGGCACCTATTGCCCGCCCTATCCCCAAGAGGTCGACCGTTCGAAACTGACCTGCATTAAAACGCTGGGCGAAGTGGAATGCCATCAGCAGCCCGATCGCTATGCCAACGGCGAGCGGACGCTGGCCAGTCCCCCCCCTCCGCCCCCGCAACCATGAGCGGTAGTCGAACGCAAAAAAGGTCTGGCCTTTTGCGGTCCGGGGGATTACCAAAGTCCGATGGAGCCACAACCCGGTTTGCCGCCATGGTTCGCCAACACCAAAGCGATCGACGACGATTGCCCGGCCCGCCAGACGCGGGCGCGATCGTCCCGGGATCGCGTGTCGGCGCCGTTCGGTTGACTCTCGTCTGAGAGCGGGTCAGCCCTCCCGGCTTCGGCGCGGTCCACGCCACTGACCCCGTTGCCGGGAAAGTCATCACGAAATGCGCATCATTGCCGAACAACCGGATCACGCCGCCGGTATCGAGGACCTCCTTGACCTTGCTTTTGGTGCCGATCGCGCCGTAAAGACCGTTTATCGGCTGCGGGCCGGCGTGTCGCCGGTGGAAGACCTGTGCTTTGTTGCGGTCCAGGGCGACGCCGTCGAGGGCACCATTCGCTATTGGCCGGTGACCATCGCCGGTCGCGCTCCGGCCCTGCTGCTGGGGCCGATCGCGGTGGCGGAACACCGGCGGAGCGAAGGGTTGGGCGGCGTGCTGATTCGGTTCAGTCTGAACCGGGCCTGGGCGCTTGGCCACCGGATTGTGCTGCTGGTCGGCGACGCCCCGTATTATCAACGGTTTGGTTTTTCCCGGTCCCGGACCCTGGGGCTTACGCTGCCCGGTCCGGTCGATCTTGACCGCTTTCTCGGCTTGGAACTGATGCCGGGGGCCCTCGACGGGGTGGTCGGTGCGGTTGAGCCCCACCGGCCGTCCGTGGGAACCCCGCCGGGAGTCCGCCTGGACTTTCTGCCGGGAACCGGTGGCCGCCTGATTTTCGCTGACTGCCGTCCGTGATCCGGGCGCGGACGGGACTCCCGACGCTTAATATTTCCCCTGCTTGACGAAAGACTCCAGTCTCAGCAGTAAATGGCGCGATAAATCAACCGGAAGGGAGCTGTCTGCCAGCGATATCGCGATCTGCTGGACAAGATGCTCCTTTTCCGTCCGTTCGAGCGAATCGCCAAACAGGTCGCCAAGGCTGCGGGTTTGCAGGAATATTTCCGCCAGTTTTTTCAGGAGGAACGCCGCTTGCCCCTCGGTGACGCCGGGGGCGCCCTTGACCGCGATCAGGAAACTGATCACCGTGGCCTTGTTCGCCAGCAGTTCGCAGAGTTCGTTGGTGGCCGCGTCGAACGGCAGGTCCTCAACATCGCTTCCCAACACACTCCGGGCTCGCTTCACCAACGCGATCGCCATGGTGCTGCCACCCCGGCAACCGCCGGGCTCGCACAAGCCGGCCACCAACCGGCGCAAAACCGTCGCTTCAGCATCGCGGCCGAAATTCGTCAAGCGGGCGGTCCCGTCCACCGACTTGAGAACGCGCCGTAAGATAATTTCTTCGGTTGCGGGCATTCGCTGAATTCGCAAAATATTACGAATTCGTATGAGCGTCGAAGCACTTCTGGGCGCCGCCAGTTTAAGGTCGATCCCCAGCAATCCAACCAGAACCCCCAGAACCTCGGACAGGTCGGCCGCGGCTCCCATAATCTCTTTGACAGCGGCGGCGCCGTCCAGCAGTTCGGCCAACGCTTCATCAACAAGTTGTATCGCCGGCGGCGGCGCCCCGTCCGTAAACAGGGTGGTCACGGCATCAATCTTGCCAGCCCAGGCGCTTGCGCTATAGAGGCGTTTGGCCAGGGCGAAGGTCAGCATCATCGAACGCTTGCCGTCCGGCACCGTTTCAAGGAATCGCAGCAGGCCCGGTACGCCGCCGGTGTCCAGGGCGGTAAAGGCTGGCAGGCAAGCGTCGGTGTCCTTGGTTTGCGCCAGCACGTCGGCAAGCAATCGCTCGGCCAGGCCGTCGTCAGGCTTGCCATCGTTCGACGGTGACGTAAGAATCCGCTTCAGTTGTGACACGACTTGACTGTATATTTTATGATCACGGGTCAGGCGGGTCAACCGTCCCCGATCGTGTAGAAGTTCGATAACCGATATATTTTCGCGATCTAGATAGTTCCTTAAGATTCGTCCAAGCATCAGTCGAAAGCGAAATGAATACAGATCGGAAGAGGATGGCAGGGATACTACCTCATCGACGGGAATGATCCGAATTGGTGCCTCTGATACGGTTGAAAGTTTTTCAAAGATCATTTTTTCGCGGAGGCTGGGATCGACCGCAAACACACGAATGGCTTCAAATTTCGCCTGACCAATAAGAATATTGGCTCTGGCCAGAGCTTCTTTCTGATCTTTATATATGCCGTCAATATGATTCGACCCTTTCACCTCGGTGCGAATCTCAAATATTACATTTGAACGAAGTAGCATTTTTAGCTCCCTAAAACCGTGAAAGTTTATTATTTATCGACGTAGTTCAGTACCGAATTGGCAAAATTTCTCTCTTGCTCAATGTCGCCCAGTTGCTCGATCAGACGGTCAATGACGGCATTTTGACGAAGCGTGGCGCTGGCTTTTTGGCTGAGGAGCTTGCTGCGCAGTCCATCCAGCTCCAGTTGAGCATCGTCAATAAGGTCCCGAGAGCCAAATCCGCCGAGATGTTTGATGAATGCACCCCACCCGGTAATGGTTGAAGTGGCTTCCCGCAGATCACCTTGGAGGGCATTGGAAACCTCCTCACCGCCGGCATCCAGCGAGCGATCGACATAGTACCCCTGATAGAGCCGGATGCCATTTTGAACGCCGATTTCCACCGAACGTTCGTTGCTGACGTGGGCCAGGGCGACCAGGCAACCTTGGCGTTGGATGCGCTTGACCTCGGCCCCGGCCCCCGAGGAAAAGGTCACGTCGGCACGGCCGCCATCAACCTTGATCAGTGAGGCATTGAAACGCTCCGGATCGACGGTACTGAACACTCTGGGATCCACCCAATCGATGCAGCAGGCCACCCCCAGTCCCTTCAGGCGGCGAATGGCCAGAAGGTAGCGATCCAGATTGGCAATAACGTCAGAAAAGCGAAATTCAATCATCAATTGTGGCAAACGTTGCTGAAAGTGCTCTTCAAATCGCTCGAAGTCAGGCGAAAAAAGACTTTCAACATTAAGATTGATTGATGATGGCTTGGATAGGAAGTCAGTGCTGTGCGTAAGCGTTCTCAGGATATACTTGTCGAGAATAACCGTCATTTCGGAGAAAATTGTCGCATCTTCCCAAAGCTTCACCTGCGGCAACAAGAACTTTTTTAAATTTTTAATGTTGGTATAATATTCTGTGGAAAAGGCGTTCATTTTGGCGTCGCTGCTTCGATACATCGCCATCGTCTGGCTGGTCGAGAGCAAATCGGTAAAGCCGGCGGCGCCAATTCTTTCGAGTTTGGTCGCCAGAAGATCCAGGTGGGAGCGCGAAAGCGCCTCAGCCCCGCCTTTCTTTGCAGATTTGTCCTTTCCTTCGTCGGCCTTGGTGCCGGAAGCGGCCAGTATCGTGTGTTGGTTGATGCGGTCCAGGCGCCTAAATGCTTTCTGGCGGTCTCGTTTGGCATCGATAATGTTGAAGAGCCGGGATTGGTCTAAGTGAGCCAGCACACCAGGATAGAATTTATCGATAGTTTTAAGGATCAAAAGTTTGATGTCTGTCACAATGCCAATCGCACTATAAGCATTAAGATCAAGAAGGATGACTAAAACAAATTCGCCGGCATCATAAAACTCAATAGAGTTACCTTTAGTTGCCGTATATCCATCATCAAATTCGTCAGAGCAGCCGCCGAGGCGAAGAAAAGTATTCTTCTCCAAGCTCTTAAGTACGGTTTTACGTATTTCCGCCGCGACCGATGATTTCGGTGTCTGCGTGTCGTCGGGCAACGCCAAAAGATTAACCGTCATCAAAAAATATTGATGTTTGGCGGGGGTTTCTAAGCGCCTTTGTATTTGCAGAGTGATAGACATTATCGCAACCCTCTACGCCTTCTATCGTAATAGATGGCCAGTAAATTCTGACCGAAAATTATGGTACGCAATCCGGCCATACGGTTGCATTCTTATCGAGTTTCTGCGCTGACGGCACCGGCCCCCCCTGCCTTGATGACCCGAGCTTTTTGTTACTATCGTGAGCGGCGACAGCAATTTACCGGAATCTAAGTACGGCAAGTCGAGAAAGTCAAGTAAATTAGCGCCATCGCTGGAAACGACGGCGCGCACCAGGGCCAGGACAACCGGTAAACAACACGGCAATCCTTAACCAAGTGATCTTAGACCAAAACCAAGTGATTCCATACCAATAAGCTTTGCTATGGATCCCTCAAAGCTTTCCTCGGACCCGGCACGCCGGCCATCCCGGGTGCGCCTTCCCGCCTCGGTGGGCGGGTGGTCGCCCTTAGGGTTTCACCTGTCCCCGCGGATACTCCTTTCGCAGGTGGTCGAGGCCGACGAGGACCTGTGCGGAACTGACCCGCAACTCTTCCAGGCGGGTGTGTGCAAGAGGGTGCTGGCCGGCTTCCAGCGCCACCAAAACCTGGCGGGCGCGGGTGTGAACCTCGCGATGGGGCTCGGCCAGGGTGAAGAACGCGGGCATCGCCAGGATCACTTCGTCGCAGACGCTGTCGTACCAGCGGCCCAGGCGGCAGGTGTGATGGGTCGCCAGGTTGGTTGCGGACATGGCCTCGCCGCCGACGGCCCGGGCGATCGTGTCGACAAAGGCGAGGTGATCGGTCTTGGCCAGGTCACAGATGCGGTCGATACTTTTGACGGCCAGGGCCTCCACGTGATCGACCGGCAGAGTGTCGCTGAAATGAACATGAAGTTGGCCTTGCCCGCAGGCGATGACGGTGCCGGAACACCGGATGCCCTCTTCCGGCAGGCTGATGGTGATGGCGCCGCCGGGTTGGGCGGCGGCCTCGGTTGCCACCAGCACACCGCATTCCGACAGATCGTAGAGGACGCCCTGGACCCGTTCGTGACCAAGGGTGATTTCGGCGTTCAGCAGGACCGCGCGGCGCCGCCGTTGCCGCCGGTTGGCGATGGCGGAGGAGGTGCGCACCGCCTTGGTCAGCAGTTTGCGCATGGCGGCCAGGGTTTCCTCCATGCGCGACGCGCTTTCCCCCACGGCCAGGGATGCGCGATTGGCCTTGCCGACATTTTCGGACACACCCGCCATCAGGGCGGTGACGGCGTTGTTCTGGGCCGCCGTTTCACTGACGGCGCGCGCGATCTCACTGGTTGCGGCGGTCTGTTGTTCGATGGCGGCGGCGATGGCGGCGGCAATTTGCTCCATGCTATGAATGGTGTTGGCGATCTGGTCGATCAGGGCACCGGTGGACCGGCTGACGTCCTGAATGGTGCCGATCCGTTGCGTGATGTCCTTCGCGGACGAGGCCGATTGATTGGCGAGGTTTTTCACCTCGCCCGCAACCACCGAAAATCCCTTGCCGGCTTCTCCGGCCCGCGCCGCTTCAATGGTCGCGTTGAGCGCAAGGAGATTGGTCTGTGCCGCGATGCTGCCGATGATCTGGACAACCTTGCCGATGTCCTCGGCGGCTGTGCCCAACTCGCTCACGATGCTGCGGGCGTCTTTCATTCGGTCGACCGCGGCTCGGGCGGTGGTGGCCGAACGTTGCACCTGATTGGCGATTTCGTCGATCGAGGCGTGCAGTTGTTCGGCCGCGGATGCCACCGTCTGGGCCGACCCCAACGCCGACTGGGCGGCCTCCGCCGCCTGTTGGGAATTCACGTCGACGGTCATCGAAACGCAGGTCATCATCTCGGCGCTATGCACCAGATCGCCGGTGACATGGGTGACGCTGTTCACGGTGTCGGTAACCTGTTGTTCGATGCGATCGATCATCTCGTCGACGGCCGAGCGCCGTTCGCTGGCCAGCAACTCCCAATAGCGGCTGATGGCCAGTTCCATATCCAGCATGACCGCGCGGCTGACCGCCTGAAGGCTTTCGGTGAGGGCTCGTTGGCGGCTTGGCCCGCAGATCAGGCCGCCGACCTTACGGACGATCACAGCTTGCAACAGACCCAGGACAAACGAGTAGCCCGCCATGTACCAACGGGGGGTCAGACCGATGCGGTAATGCGTGGTCCCGATTTTATCGACTGATTTCCGATAGTGATCATCAAAATGACCGTCAAATAACAGACCCCAGTGCCGCGCCTGGGCCTCCTTGGCCGCGCTGATGCGCTCGGGACTGGTGAATTTTTCGCTCAGCTCGGCATCCGTCAGAATATGACGATAAAATTGTTCAAGAATTTCAGGTAATGCGGCGAGCAAGATCGGACGAAGTCCGCGCAAGCGTTCGCGGCTGATCTGGTCGATTTGCAAATAGCAGAGGCGCCTGGCCCAGTCGTCACAGTTGTCAGAGCTGGATGGTGTATTCATTGGTCACCGAATAGGAAGGGGAATCTCGCGGCTCTATGTCCGAAGCCGCTCACCGTCAAGGACCAGCGTAGGGAACTCGGGTTACATTATCCCCGTGTCGGAGACCCTTTCAACATGGGCGTCAATATTTTTGGGTTCCATGGATTTGCGGCGGGGGCTTTCGATCTTCAAGCTTCATGCCTTTCGTTAACACCTTAATAAGCAAACAAAGAAATATTAATCCGTTGCCGCCACCGGGGCTCGACAGCCCCGGTGTTGCCAATCAAATTTGAGGATGCTTAACAACGTTACGTCCCGGGCATTATCGTTGTTTCGGCCATCATCAGCGGGCTGGTGATGGCGGTAGTCGGCCTGTTTCGGGTGATAAGCATATTTCTTACGTTAAATCAGCACTGAGGTGATTGCCGTATTTTGTCAAATTCAAATGCAGATTTGCACGCTTCATTTGCAGTGCAAAAATGTTCGGATGGTATTTTCCTTTGTGAATAGTCAAAACTGTTCTTGTATGCTTCCAATTCACCATGTTAGATATCCAGCCTTGGCCGAACCCCAGGGGTGGCGACGGGGCGTTCGTCCTCGTCGTGGTAAACATTGGCGGCTTGGTCATGGCCGGTTTCCAATCGGCGGTGGAGAGCGGGCTCCCGACGGAAGGCCAGGGTGAGTGGCCGTCGGGGAGACGGCCGGGTCGACGGCGTCATGGCTGGGCTTGCGGGCGGCTTTGGGAGAATGGGGATGGCGACAGCGGCAAATCCGGCGGACATCTTCAGGCAGGAGGCTGCCGATCTGTTGGCGTTACTCGAAACGACCCTGCTCGACCTGGGGACGGCGCCCGACGACAAGGGGTTGGTGGATCAGGCCTTTCGCTGTCTCCATACCCTCAAGGGGTCGGGCGCGATGTTCGGATGGGAGGCGCTGGCCGGCTTCACCCATCATGTGGAATCGGTGTTTCAGCAGGTCCGCGACGGGGTATTGGCGGTCACCGGGGATCTGGTGTCGCTGACGCTGGCGTCCCTGGATCATATCCGGGCGTTGCTGGAACAGCCCGAGCAAGCCGATCGCGTGCGGGGAGACGCGCTGCTCGCCGCGTTCGCCGACCTGGCGGCTTTTGACTCTCCTCCGGAGAGGGCGACGGTCGGCGATCCCGACTCCGCCCGGACTCCTGCCGGCGCCCCCGCTCCCGTCCCCGAGATGGCCCGGGTGTACCGGATTCGCTGGGAGCCGGCACCGGACCTGTTGCGGTTCGGGGGCAATCCGCTGCTGTTGCTGGATGAACTGCGGGGGTTGGGATCCTGCACGGTGACGCCGCTCGCCGATCGGGTGCCGTCCCTCGAGGACATCAGCGTGACCGGGTGTTATCTTGGCTGGGACCTGATGCTGACCACCGCCAGGCCGCGGTCGGTGATCGACGAAGCGTTCATGTTCGTGGCCGCAGGCTCCCGCCTGGCCATTGAGGCGGTGGCGGTTGGAGAACAATCCGGGCCGGCGCCGCGCCTGGGCGAGATTTTGGTGGAGCGTGGCGACGTTGCGCCCGGCGATATCGAAGAAGAGTTGGGCCACCAACCGCGGCTGGGGGCTTTGCTGGTTCAGTCGGGCAAGGTATCGGGGGACCGGATTGCCTCGGCGTTGAGTGAACAACGCCATCTGCGCGACGCGGTCAGGGTGCGGGAGGCCACGGTCTCGGGCAATACCATCCGGGTCCCGGCCGAGCGTCTCGATAACCTGATGGATCAGGTCGGCGAACTGGTGATCGCCCAGGCCCGTCTGATGCAGGTGGCGGCACAGGGCAGCCCGCTCTTGAAGGCGATTGCCGAGGATATTCAGCGGTTGGCCGGGGAGTTGCGCGACACCGCCATGAGCGTCCGGATGTTGCCGGTCGGAACGCTGCTCACACGCTTCCGCCGGGTGGTTCACGACCTGTCGCAGGACCTTGGCAAGTCGGTGGACCTGACCATGTCGGGGGAAGAAACCGAACTGGACAAGACCGTGATCGACAGCCTGAGCGATCCCTTGGTTCACCTGATCCGCAACGCCATGGACCACGGGATCGAACCTTCGGAAACGCGGGTGGCGTTGGGGAAGCCCGCCGTCGGGCGTCTGCACCTGTCGGCGGTTCATTCCGGTGCCCAGGTTCTGATCACCATCACGGATGACGGTCGAGGGATCGATCGTGCGGTGATCCGGGCCAAGGCCGAAGAACGCGGCCTGCTGCACCCCGGTCAGGAGGTGAGCGATGCAGATCTGCTGGCGTGCATCTTCCAGCCGGGCTTTTCCACCGCCGCGGCGGTGACCAAACTTTCAGGGCGGGGGGTCGGCATGGATGTGGTCAAGCGCGCCATCGACGGCCTGCACGGTGCCATCGACGTGATGAGCGAACCCCATCAGGGCACCACCATGACCCTGAAGCTGCCGCTGACTTTGGCCATCATCGACGGTCTGCTGGTCGGTATCGGTCACGAACGCTACATCGTGCCCTTGTCGGTCATCGAGGAATGCGTCGAACTGCCCCGCCTTGTCGACCAACGCTCGGACGGCCGCAATTTTTTGAATGTTCGTGGCGAGATTGTCGGCTATGTCCGGTTGCGCCCGCTCTTCGGTGTGGCCGGAACCGCCCCCATCATCCAAAAGGTCGTGATCGTGGCGTTTGGCCAGTCCAGGGTCGGTCTGGTGGTGGATCAGGTGCTGGGCCAGCACCAGACCGTCATCAAGTCCTTATCGCGATTGCACGGTGACCAGGAAGGATTCTCCGGCGCAACCATTTTGGGCGACGGTTCGGTGGCGCTGATCCTGGACGTTCCTCACCTCATCAAATTTGCGCGCGAGCGCGAGACGGCACTCAGGGCGGCGTGACGCTGCGCTCCTTGGTGATTTGGAGTCAAACGATATGCGCTTCACCATAAAGATTCGGCTTGCAGCGGCGTTCGTGGCGATCCTGCTTCTGTCCGCGATTTCGGCGTTTCTGGGGATCAGCAGCCTGGGGTCGGTTAACGAAGAGGTCAAGGCGGTGGTCGACGGCCCGGCGGCCCGGAGCAAGCTGACGCTGGAGCTGGCCAATACGCTGTCCATGATGGCGCGGACCGAAAAAAACCTGATCCTGGAAACCAACGATCAGGCCATGAAGGGCTACGTGGAGCGCCTTAAGGCCGAGCGCGGGACGTTCAAGGACATCTTCGATCGTCGCCGTCAAATCGCGACGGAAGAGGGACGCAAGAAGCTGGATGCCCTGCATGACGTTTACATGGACTATGTGAACTCCCAGGATGGATTGATCCAACTCGCGCTCACGAACTCGAACGTCAAGGCGCGGGATCTGTCGGCAACCCGGGACCAGGAAGCCATGGACGCGGTTCTGGCGATCCTGGATGAGAACAAGATAACCGATGCCGATCCGCAAGTATCGGCTGCCCTGAACCGGCTGCCGGCGCTGATGTTGCGTGTGCATCGCAACGAAAAGGCCATGATCCTCGAAGATGATGATGGCAAAATCCGGGGAGTTGAGCAACAAAGCGAAGCTATTATTAGGACCATTCAGGCCAATATCGGTGTATTGCGCGACAGCGGCAATCCGGCGACCCGGCAACAGGCGCAGCGCATCGCCACGGCGTGGGAAGCCTGGCTGCCGCTGCATATCCAGGTTCGCGATCTGGCGTTCCTGAACGCCAATAACCGTGCCATCGCCATATCATTCGGTAAGAACCGGGAATTGTTGAAAACGTTTGATGCAATGATCGAAGATCTGGTCGCCTTCGATCAGGGGCGCATGAACGATCGGGTGGCTGCCAGTGAAGGTGTTTACAGTCAATCCCGCATCACCTTGATTGTCGTGATGGTCCTGTCGTTGGGCATCGGTGTTGGCATGGCGCTGTGGATCTCGCTGTTGATCAGCCGCGGTCTCCGTCGGGCCGGCAATCTGGCCCAGGCCATCGCCCAAGGGGATGTCAGTCAGACCATCGTCTATCAGGGCCATGACGAGATCGGTGACCTGATTCTGGCCATGAACGCCATGTGCGATAATCTGCGTGCCACGGCCGGAATTGCCGAGATGATTTCCCAAGGGGATATCGGGGTTCAGGTGACACGCCGATCCGACAAGGATGTCTTGGGTTTGGCCCTGGAAACCATGGTGATCAACCTGCGGACCTCGGCGGAGATTGCGCAGGAGATCGCCAAGGGGAACCTCACCGTCAGGGTAAAGCGCCTTTCCGATCAGGATGTGTTGGGCATCGCCCTGGAAAGCATGATTCAGAATTTGCGCCAGGTGGTGGTGGATGTTTCGGCCGCCGCCGAGAATGTGGCGGCGGGCAGCGAGCAGTTGAGCGCCAGCGCCGAGACTCTGTCCCAAGGCGTTTCGGAGCAGGCGGCTTCGAGCCAAGAGGCGTCCAGTTCCATGGAGGAGATGGCGGCCAACATCCGCCAGAATGCCGACAATGCCGGCGAAACCGAGAAGATTGCGCGGCAATCGTCGGTAGACGCGGCCAAGAGCGGCGACGCCGTCAGCAAGGCGGTGGCGGCCATGAAAACCATCGCCGAGAAGATCACCATCGTGCAGGAAATCGCCCGCCAAACGGATCTGTTGGCGCTCAACGCCGCCATCGAGGCCGCCCGGGCCGGCGAACATGGCCGGGGCTTTGCGGTGGTGGCGAGCGAGGTCCGCAGACTGGCCGAGCGCAGCCAGGCCGCGGCGGCCGAGATCAGCGCCCTGTCGTTTCAGACCGTCACGGTTTCGGAAGAAGCGGGTCAGATGCTGACCCGGTTGGTGCCGGATATCCAGCGCACCGCCGTGTTGGTTTCGGAAATCAGCTCGGCGTCCCGCGAACAGAACACCGGGGCCGAACAGATCAACGTCGCGATTCAACAACTCGATCAGGTGACCCAGCAGAACGCCGCCGCCGCCGAAGAGATGTCCTCAACCTCGGAAGAACTGTCCAGTCAGGCCCAGCAACTTCAGTCCAGCATTTCGTTCTTTACGCTCGGCGACATCCAGCCCGCAGGTCCGCGGATGGCTCCGGTGCCGGTTCACGGCGCGTCCGGATCGGCGGGGCCGGCGATGATGCCGCGTCGGTCAGCGGCTCCGGTGGCCAAACGGGCGCCGCTGGCCAAACGTCAGATGGCGGTGGCGAATGGCGCGGCGGCGGGGGCCAAGGGGTACGCGCTGAAGCTTGATGACCACTATCAGGCGCATGGGGATGCCGAAGACAGCGGCTTTGAGCGGTACTGAGGGTCGCCGGCGCCATCGGGCCGGGCCTGGCCGAGCGACGATCCTGACCGGGGGCATGGAGCGACGGACGATCGCGGCGGTGGGCCGTCACTGTTTGAACGCCATTGAGGGACAAGGAGATCATCGTCATGCGCTTCACCATCAAGGCCCGGTTGGCGTTCGGCTTTGCCGCCATCTTGGGACTCTCGGCGGTTTCGGCCTATTTGGGTGTGACCAATCTTGGACTGGTGAATGATCAGGTCCGGGCGGTGGTCGACGGTCCGGCGGCGCGGCAGGTGCTGACCCTGGACATGGTCAATGCCCTGTCGATGATGGCGCGCACCGAAAAGAACCTGATTCTGGAAGCGGATGAGCAAGGCAAGATGGCCTATGTGGAGCGGCTCAGGAGCGAACGGGCGGCTTATGGCAAGCTTTTTGACCGCCGTCGGGAGATGGCCGCCGACGAAGGCAAAAAGAAACTCGATGCCCTGCGTGACATTTATAACGAGTATTCGAAATCACAGGATGAAGTGGTCGATCTGGCGCTGCGCAACGACTTGATCAAGGCGCGGGCGTTGTCCGCCAGGCGCGGCGACGACCTGATCGAAGACGGACTGAAGCGGGTTGCCGGATTGAAGAGCGCCAACCCCGACCCCCAGGTGGCGGCCGCGCTTGCCGAGCTGCCGGTGCGGATGCTGCGGGCGCGCGGCAATGAAAAGGACCTGATTCTCGAGACCGACGACGCCCGGATGAAGGCGGTGGAAGAGGCCACCGACGGCGCGGTCAAGGCGGTCCAGGCTCTGTTGACCACGGTGCGTGACCATGCGGCGTCCGCTTCGCGGGAAGACGTCCAGCATCTCACCGCCACGTGGGAGGCTTGGCTGTCGGTTCACCAACAGATTCGCGATCTGGTCCTGGATAACAGCCAGACCCGTGCCATGGCGATCTCCTTTGGCCGGAACCGTGAGTTACTCAAAAAAATTGATATCGCCGTGGCCGATTTGATGGCGTTCGATCAGGAGCGCATGACCGAGCGGGTGGCGGAAAGCGATCAGCTCTACACGGAATCACGCAAAACGCTGATCGCGGTGATCGCGGCGGCCTTGATCATCGGCATCGGCATGGCGCTGTGGCTCTCGCTCCTGATCAGCCGGGGTTTGGGTCGCGCGGGTCATCTGGCCAGGGCGGTGGCCGAAGGTGATCTTAGCCAGTCCATCACGTATAATGGGCGGGAAGAAATCGGTGACGTGATCCTGCTGTTGAACCGCATGGCAGCCAATCTGCGGGCAACCGCAGGGATCGCGGAAGAGATCTCCCGCGGGAACCTCACGGTTCAGCCCAAGCGTCTCTCTGACCAGGACGTGTTGGGGATTGCGCTGGAAACCATGGTGGCACGCCTGCGCGAGGTGGTGACCGATGTGTCGTCCGCCGCCGAAAACGTCGCCGCCGGCAGCGAACAGTTGAGTGCCAGCGCCGAAACCCTGTCCCAGGGGGTTTCGGAGCAGGCCGCCGCCACCGAAGAGGCGTCCAGTTCGATGGAACAAATGGCGGCCAATATTCGCCAGAACGCCGACAATGCCACCGAGACCGAGAAAATCGCCCGTCAGTCGTCCGACGACGCCGCCAGGAGCGGCGAAACCGTGACCAAGGCGGTGGTGGCCATGAGAACCATCGCCGAGAAGATCACCATCGTTCAGGAAATCGCCCGCCAGACCGATTTGCTGGCGCTCAATGCGGCCATCGAGGCCGCCCGGGCCGGTGAACATGGCCGGGGCTTTGCGGTGGTGGCGAGCGAGGTGCGCAAGCTGGCCGAACGCAGTCAGGCTGCGGCGGCCGAGATCAGCGCGCTGTCATCCAAGACTGTCTTTGTCTCGGAAGAGGCGGGCACCATGCTGGCGCGACTGGTGCCCGACATTCAACGCACGGCCAGTCTGGTTGCCGAGATTTCGTTGGCGTCCCGGGAGCAGAACGCCGGGGCGGAACAGATCAACGTCGCGATCGAGCAACTGGATCAGGTCACCCAGCAGAACGCCGCCGCCGCCGAGGAAATGTCGTCAACCTCCGAGGAACTGTCCAGCCAGGCCCAGCAGCTTCAGGCCACCATGTCCTTTTTCTCGGTGATGGCCGATGCCCAGGTCAGAAAGCGGTCGGCGTCGGGGCCGGGCCACGCCGGATCCAACGGGTCCGGGCGGACCGGCCCGGCCGGTCAGGTCAACCCGGCCGTTCAGAGTCCGGATCCCCGTCGCCAGGGCGTCCGGATCGTCAAACGGCCGTCGCTGGCGAAGCGGTCATCGGGAGAACCGCCGGCGAAGATGGGGGGCAAGGGGTTCGCCTTGAAGCTCGACGACCACCACCATGGCTATAGGGACGCGGAAGATGACGGTTTTGAGCGTTACTAAGACGGGCGCGGCGGCTCTCCAGGCGGGCGGCGACGGCGGCGGTCCCGGGCTCCAGGTTCTGACCCTGGGACTGGCTGACGAAATCTTTGCCATCGAGACCGCGCGCGTTCGCGAAGTTCTTGACCTGATGCCGATCACCCGTGTTCCCAACAGCCACCCGTTCATCAAGGGCCTGATCAACGTCCGGGGCAAGGTCGTCACCGTCACCGACCTGCGCGTCAAATTCGGGATGGCGCCGGCCGAACCCACGCGGGATACCCGGATCGTGGTCACCGAGGTGCAGATCGGCGGCGAGCCCACCCTGGTCGGGGCGCTGGCCGATCGGGTCCATGAGGCGACCGAACTGCCCGCCGCCGTGATGGAGGAGGTTCCCAAAATCGGGATGCGCTGGCGGGCCGAGTTTATCCGGGCGATCGGCAAGCGCGGCGACGATTTCATCATCATCGCCGATATCGATCAGGTCTTCGCCGCCGCCGACCTGATCGCGCCCTGATCCCTCACGCCGTAACCCGAACGTTGATCGGCCCTTTGCTGCATGCCTGACACCTTTTCAGACAGTCCCCGCCTCTCGGATCGAGAGTTCGACCATCTGGCCAGGCTGGTCGAGGCGCAAGCCGGCATCCGCATGCCGCCGGGCAAGCGGACCATGCTGGAAGGTCGCCTGCGCCGCCGGCTGCGGGAACGGGGGATGCGCGATTTCAGAGAGTATTGTCATTTTCTGTTCGACCAGGGCGGTTTGGAGGAAGAGCTGGGCGATCTGATCGATGTGGTCACCACCAACAAGACCGATTTCTTCCGGGAGCCCAAACATTTCGAAATTTTGTCCGGTGCCATCCTGCCCGGCCTGGTCCGGCGCGGCGTCGGCATCAGCCGTCCGCTTCAGGTGTGGAGCGCGGGCAGCTCGATCGGCGCCGAGGCCTATACCCTGGCCATGGTGCTGGCCGAATACAGGTCGAGTTGTCCGGGTTTTCATTTCCGGATTCTCGGCACCGATATCTGCACGACGGTGCTGCGGACCGCCAGCCGGGCGATCTATCCCGAGGACATGGCGCAGCCGATCGGGCATGATCTCCGGCATCGCTATCTGCTGCGCAGTCTTGATCGCAAAGCGCGGCAAATCCGGATTATTCCTGAGTTGCGGGCGGCGGTCGAATTTCGTCACCTGAATTTCATGGCGAGCGAGTACCGATTACCCTCGATGCAAGATGTGGTGTTTTGTCGTAACGTTATTATTTATTTTGACAATGTGGTGCGGTTTGCCGTGTTGTCGCGCATTTGCTCGTGTATTGCGACTGGCGGTTATCTATTCATGGGGCATTCGGAAACTCTTTCTGGTTTTACCTTGCCACTGCGCCAGGTCGCCCCCACCGTTTATGTCAAGCTATAATGTCGGGGTATCGGGATTGGAAATAGGGTGGGATGACGCGAAATGAGTTACGATCACCACGATGCGTTTCGGGATCGTTTGAACGCCTTACCACTGGGCGCCGGGCGGCGGGGGATTGCGGCCATGGTTTTGGTTGAAATTGTTCGCTGGACGCCCGATGCGGACTCCCAATGTTCCAAGACGGCGGAAGCGTTGGGTGACCTGTTGAACCTTCGGATTGGTGACGTCTTGCTGGCGCTGGAGACACTCGGCTCGCTCGGTGTGATCGAACAGGTTCGCGAAGGGGCAATCGCCGCCATCCATCTGAGGCCGATGGCCCAGACGAAAACCGGCGAACAGTTGCAGGCGGAGATTGCCCAGGCGATCCAGAGCCATAGTGCCTGGAAGCGCCGTTTGCGCCATGCCATCGACACCGGCAGCGCCGATTTTACCGTCGAGGAGGTTGCCCGGGATGACCTTTGCGAATTCGGCCGGTGGCTGGCCGGGGCGTCTTTTGCCGAACGGGACCGGGATGGTCCTTACAAGGTGATCTGCCATCTTCATGCCCAATTTCACCGGGTGGCTGCCGCCACCCTGCAATTGGCGCTGAGTGGCCGTCAGGAGGACGCCGAGCGGGCCATGAGCGCCAGCGGGGCCTATTCCCAGGCGTCGTTGCGTCTGAGCACGGCGCTGAATAGCTGGCGCGGCTCGGTTGCCACATGAGCCGGCCGCTGCCACGGAAGTTGCGGGTCCTGGTGGTCGATGATTCCGCCTCCGTCCGCGAGACCTTGAAGGAAATCATCGGTTCGGATCCCGATCTGATGGTGATGGGGACGGCGTCTGACCCTTATGCCGCGGCCCGGCTGATTGCGGCGGAGGTTCCGGACGTCATCCTGCTCGACATCAAGATGCCGCGGATGGACGGCATCACCTTTTTGCGCAAGATCATGCAGCAACGGCCGATTCCGGTGGTGATGTGCTCGTCCCTGACCCTGGACGGCACCGAGACGCTGTTCGACGCCTTGGAGGCCGGGGCGGTGGACATCATTCCCAAGCCGAAGGTGGGCTCCCGGGAATTCCTGATGGAAGCCCGCATCTGGGTCTGTGACGCCATCAAGGCGGCGGCGCGGGCCAAGCTCCGGCTCCGGCCGACCCCCGGTCTGACCGGTGCAGGTCCCGAAGACAAGCGGCAGTTGGGGACCGCCAAGCTGACCGCGGATGTCATTCTGCCGCCGCCCCGGCCACGGAAGAACCCGACCCCAGGGCAGGGGACCGAAACGGTGGTTTGTATCGGCGCATCGACCGGCGGTACGGAATCCCTGAGAACCCTGTTGGAAAGCTTCCCGCTGGACATGCCGGGCACCGTCATCGTCCAGCACATGCCGGAAAAGTTCACCGAGGCCTTTGCCCGGCGGCTCGACGGGCTGTGCGCCGTGACGGTCCGGGAGGCCCGGGAAGGTGACACCATTTTGCGCGGGCAGGTCTTGATTGCCCCCGGCAACCGGCATACCCTGATACGTCGGAGCGGCGCCCGTTATTTCGTCGAAATCAAGGACGGTCCTCTGGTTTGCCGCCACCGGCCGTCGGTGGACGTGCTGTTCCGGTCGGCGGCCCAATATGCCGGAGCCAATGCCATCGGGATTCTGATGACCGGGATGGGAGATGACGGCGCGCGGGGATTGCTGGAGATGATGCAGGCCGGCGCGCACACCGTGGCCGAGGACGAGTCCACCTGCGTGGTGTTCGGCATGCCCCATGAGGCGATCAAGCGGGGGGCCGCGCGCAGTGTGCTGCCGTTGGATCGGTTGCGGGATGACATCATTCGCACGTGCGCGACGCGGGAGAGCGTCTGATGTTACACCATCGCCCCGCTCGAACCCGGCTGTCACCGACCCGCAATCTGCTGCCGGGTGATCTTTATTGCGACCGCATGCCCCAGTGCTTGGGGACTGTGTTGGGGTCTTGTGTTGCCGTCTGTCTGTGGGATTCTCAGTTGCGCTTTGGCGGCATGAATCACTTTATCTTGCCCGACCGGCCGTCGAATGCCGAGTCCTCGACCCGGTTCGGCGATGTCGCGATCCCGCGACTGGTCGAAGCCATGCTGGAACTGGGCAGCAATATCCGTCATCTCCAGGCCAAGCTGTTCGGCGGCGGCTATGTGTTGCGGGCGGGGGATCCGGCGTTGTCCACCGGGCGGCGCAATGTCGGGATCGCGATTTCCGAATTGCGGCGCTGGAGAGTTCCCATCGTGGCAAGCCGGTTATCGGGAACCCAGGGTCTGGTGATCCGCCAGTGTACCGATTGCGGCGATGTCTGGGTGCGTCCCACCGGCGTCATGGACCGAAAGCTGGAACCGGCCGCCGACTTCGAGGACCTGTCCTGGTTTTCCGAGGATGTTGCGACCCCGCTGGTCGCCCGTGACCGGGAGGGCTTGCCCGTCGCCATCCATACCCGCTCGTCGGTCGGTGCGACCCAATGGTGCGAGACCTGCACCTCATCGCCGTTCGCCTGGCGGCGGACGTAACGGACGGTGGTTTGTCCTGCCCTGAACCCGGCGCCCGACGATCGAAGGCCGCTTACCGGTCGGAGGTCACGGCCGGGACGGCCCCGGTCTTGCCGGCGAGCCGGGAAATCAGATCCTGGATGCCGGGCTCGGCATTGGCGGCGGCGGAGGCGGCGGTTGGCGGATGGGCCGGTGCTGCAACCGGCGCGACCGAGAAGGCGGCGATGTCCGAGGCGTAGGGCAGGGCCCGAATCGGCAACCCGGTGTGGGCGTCCATCATGAAGTCGTGCCAGAGTTTGGCCGGCAGACTGCCGCCCGTGACCTTTTTCATCTCATCGTTGTTATCGTTGCCGAGCCAGACCGTGGTCACATAGTCGGCGGTAAAGCCGGCGAACCAGGCGTCACGGTAGTCGCTGCTGGTACCGGTCTTGCCGGCGGCGGGTCGATCGAGGCGCGCCGCCTTGCCGGTGCCATAGGCCAGGACTCCGGTCATCATGCCGGTCAGGGCCGATACCGCGGCGGGGTCGGCCACCGGTTCCGCCGTGGAGCCGTGCCGTTTGTAAAGCACGGCGCCGTGGCTGTCGCGAATCTCCAGAATGGCGTGGGGGATCACCGGCCGCCCGCCGTTGGCGATCCCGGCATAGGCGGCGGTCAGCTCAAGGGGCGTCACCTCGCTGGTGCCGAGCGCCAGGCTGAGGTCATGGCCAAGCGGCGAAGTGATGCCCAGGCGCTGGGCCAGGGTCCGCACCCGCTCGACGCCCACCTGTTCCAGAACCCGGACCGCGCAGGTGTTAATGGAGTGGGCGAGGGCGTCCCGAAGCGGGACCAGGCCGCGAAAGCCCTTTTCGTAGTTGACCGGCTGCCAGTGACCGATCCGCAGCGGCGCGTCTTCCACCGTGGTGTCGGGGGTGTAACCGGCGCCCAGCGCCGCCAGGTAGATGAACGGCTTGAACGACGATCCGGGCTGACGCAACGCCTGGGTGGCGCGGTTGAACGGGCTTTCGGCATAACTGCGTCCGCCGACCAGGGCGCGCACCGCGCCATCGGGTGACAGCGCCACCAGCGCGCCCTGGCTGACCTGATTCTGCGGCCCTTGGGCGGCCAGCAGCTCCGCCAGCCGCAGTTCGGCGGCTTGTTGCAGGTGCAGGTCAAGGGTGGTGAAGACCACCAGATCCTCGTGGTCGTAACCGATGAAGCTGCCGACATGATCGGAAATCCAGTCGGCAAAGTAGCGGCCCAGGCCGGCGGCGGTGGTCGGGCGGGACGATGGCGGCTCCAGGATCGCGGCGGCGGCATCGGCCGGGGTGATGAAGCCGGCGTCGATCATGGTCGACAGCACCACTTGGGCGCGTTGACTGGCTTCGTTGGGGTTGTTGACCGGCGAGTACCGCGACGGCGCCTTGAGCAGACCGGCGATGATCGCCGATTCGTACAAGGACAGGCGGCCCACGGGTTTGCCGAAATAAGTCTCGGCGGCGGCATCGACGCCATAAGCGCCGGCGCCCAGATAGACCCGATTGAGGTAGGCGGTGAGAATCTGATCCTTGCTGTAGACGTGTTCCAGCCAAAGCGCGAGAAGCGCCTCCTGAACTTTGCGACGAAGCGTGCGGTCAGGCGACAGAAACAGGTTTTTTGCGAGCTGCTGGGTCAGCGTCGAACCGCCCTGGACCATATGCCCATGCCGGAGATTGACCCACACCGCGCGTCCCAGTCCGACCGGGTCGATGCCGAAATGGTAAAAGAAACGCCGGTCTTCGACAGCGATGACCGCTTCGACCAGATGGCGCGGCAAGCGGTTGGCGTCGATGATGGCGCCCTGGATTTCACCGGTTCGGGAAAAGCGGGTTCCGTCGGCCGCGATCAGGGTGACCGCCGGACGCCGGACATGCTGGGCGACCTGATGGACGTCGGGCAGATCATAACCGTAATAAAGCACGATCACGGCCAGCGCCAGAGCGCCCCAGATCGCCCCCACCACCGTCCATTTGGCCAGGAAGACCAACAGGTTGAGGCCCGCGGCAGCCATCGCTTGCCGGCGTCGCCCGGTGGTTTTGGACGGCTGTGAGCGTGATCGCTTTCGGGCGGCGCTGCTGGGCGGCGGCGGCCGCCACGGTGCGGCCACCAGGGGTGGTGGTGGCGGTGGTGCGGCAGGCGAAGCGCCACGACCGGACGGAGGACCCTTGAATCGCAAGCCGCAGTACTACCTTAAGTTTTCCCGCTTTTGGGTTCAGGCCCCGACAACACCGGTCTGAGCATAGAGCACCGACAGCGGCAGGTCCAGGCCGGCGGCATCCAAACGCAGTCGGGAGTCACGGTCGAGCAGGAGGTCGGTGATCCAGCGGGCGCCGGCCAGCCGGCGATGAACTTCGCAATAAATGCGACGGTCCTGGACCAGCACGATCTCGCGGCACCCCGGCAAAGCCCGAAACGCCGGTAGCTTGACCTTGCGGATGAGGTCCTCGTCTCCGCCGCCCAACACCTCCAGAATCGTCAGCGCATCGGTGTTCAGCGTGCGGCCGGGCAGGGGCGGGCATCCGGCCACCACCAACGCAGCATGCAGCAGGGTCCCAGGCTGGCCAGGGTCGATCAGGCCGGCGCTGATTCGCAAGGTATAGGGGGGCTTGCGGGCGAGCGCCGCGAACAGATGACCGGCAAAATTACCCAGCAGCACCTGACGCGCTTCGCTCGTCGCCAGTGGCGTTGCCATTGCGGGCGGCGCGGCGGCAGCCGCCTCGGGCAGGCGGCTCGGTGGGAGAACGGGGCGGGTCATGACCAGTCGGCCTTGGGGACGCGGCGCGTCACGGTCATCCTACCATAAATCGGGGTGGGGGTTGGCCGAGGATTACGGAAGCTGGCTCAAATAGGCGGCGAAATCGGCGTCGTATCGCAGCAAATGGGTATCCAGCGTTTTTTTCAGGTGCGGCCACAGGTCGGCGGTCGTGCTTTCCCGTCCAACCGCAAAAGCAGAGATAAATTCTGAAAGTATGCTCATAATGTAATCATGGCTGCGTTTATGATGAAACAAATTCGGATAGTTGTGCTGCTTCATGATGGCTTCTTCATGGGAAAAATGCAATAACATCGAGGCTTTCAACATATTGAGAGCATAAGCAACCCGATTGCGATCGAGCGCCTGGCCGTTGAGGAGCTGCCCAAGCTCGCTTCCGATGGCCTCGATGGTCTTATGGTCTTCCTCATTGGATGTCTCATAAACTTGAATAGATGCCATTTTATCACACTCCCTGTGTCAGGCGGTTCCGGCCGTATCCCAGCAAGTATGGACCAATCGCCGATGGTACCAACCCCATCTTCGCTTACTGCGTTGCGATAGGCAAGACCGGCGCGGCGGTCCGTCGTGAAAGGTCAAAAAAAGGCCTTTTTTGTGCCATTTTTTGGCGCTCAGTCGATCGGTAGGGTCATGGCGATTCGCCACGACGACGTTCGCCACGACGACAAAGGAGCCTTTTATGAGCGACGTACCAGCAGCCGCCCACCCGGTTCCCGGGGGACAAAATGCCAGTCCGCCGGTGCCCCAACCCAACGACGAGGATCGACGGGCGATTACCGAGTTCTTTGACCGGTTGCGTGAGGTTGACGTGCCGCGTGATCCGGGGGCCGAGGCGCTGATCACCGAAGTGATCAACCGGGACCCCAAGCTGCGTTATAGCCTGACCCAGCTGGCCTTTTTTCAGGAGCATGCCCTGGCTGCGGCCCAGAACCGGATTCAGGACCTGGAATATCAGTTGGCCCAGAAGCAAGGTGGATTCTTTGCTTCGCTGTTCGGTTCGAAAGCGGCACCGCTTCCGCCGCGGCCGGTCCAGCCGCCCGGGGCGGCCCCGGGCATGTTCAGCCCGTCGCGCGGCGGTTTCCTGGGCGGTGCCGGCGGCTTGGCGGTGGGGGTCTTGGGGGGTGCGCTGCTGGGGGCGGCGGTGATGTCGGCTTTGACCGACGAACCCGCCGCGGCGGCTCCGGCGCCGACCCCTGTCCCGCCCGATATCGACACCGATGACGATGGCGGCGGTTTCGACATCGACGACGATTACTGAGACGACGACGATTACTGAGAGGTTGGGGACGGCGGATCGTCGCCGGCCGTTGCCAGCCCGTGCTTGACCAGCAAGCGGCGGAACTGGTGGTAGCCGAGGCCCAGGCCGGCCGCCGCTTGTTTCTGGTTGAAGCGGTGGCCGATCAAGGCCGCTTGCAGCAGGCCCCGTTCGAAGGCCCGGACCTGGCTGTCGAAATCACCCGACGGGTCGGGCTGGGCGGGGGCCGGCGGTGCCTGGGGTGCGGAGGGGGCCGGCGGTGCCGCGATCGCCCGGAACGGCGAGGCGAAGGGGTCGAGGATGATCTCGGCCACCCGGGCCGCGGGGTCGGTGCACCGATGGACCGAGCGTTCCACGGCGTTCTTGAGTTCCCGGATGTTGCCCGGCCAGGGGTGGTTCTGGAGTCGGGTCAGCGCCCCGGGCGTGAAGCCAGGGAACACCGATCGCCCCAGTTGCCGGCTCATGCCCACGGCGAAATGTTGTGCCAGCACCGGGATGTCCTCGGGCCGGAACCGCAGCGGCGGCAGGGTGATGACCTCGAAGGCCAACCGGTCGAGCAGGTCGGCGCGGAACCGGCCGGTCGCCGCCAGCCCCGGCAGGTCGGCGTTGGTGGCGCCGATCACCCGGACATTGCAGGCCAGGGTCTGGGTGCCGCCGACCCGCTCGAACTCGCCATACTCCACGGCGCGCAGCAGCTTTTCCTGCACCGCCGACGAGCACTGGGCGATTTCGTCCAGGAACAGGCTGCCCCCTTGGGCCAGTTCGAAACGGCCGGGATGTCGGCGCACGGCCCCGGTGAAAGCCCCGGCCTCGTGGCCGAACAGTTCCGATTCCAACAGGCCTTCCGCCAGCGCCGCACAATTGAGCTTGACCAGCGGCCGATCCCATCGTCGGGACAGGAAATGGAGCCGGGCCGCCACCAACTCCTTGCCGGTGCCGCGCTCGCCGATCACCAACACCGGCCGGTCGAGGGGCGCGGTTCGCGAGACCGCGTCCAGCATGCCCAGGAAGGTCGGGGATTCACCGACCAGCGGCGGCAGGGTTCCGGGCTCGTGGTCCATGGCGCCCCCTATTTCATAATATCGAGATGCCGTAATGGGCCTGCGCTCTGGCGATCGCCGGCGCTGGTGGCTGCCCCGCAGAATGATGGTGGTCAACCACGGGGTCCGGTTGAGCCGGCCCCAAGCATCATCTGGGGACAGCCATGGAGGACTATGCCGGAATCGAGGTGTCGCCGGAACAGAGCAGCGTGTGCGTGGTTTCGTGCGGGAGGCAAGGTCGTGCGGGAGGCGAAAGTGGCGTGCGATCCAGAGGCCCGCTGTGGCTCAGCCCTTAGGACAGACTCCCTTTCCGTCTTCAGCATTACGCCACTAGATCGCCAGATTTCTTATCGCTTTGGACGCGCCCCCGTGTCGACAGTGCAGATGCTGGTCTCGTCGAGACACGCTCCGGGTCCGGCGGGGGGGCCAGGTCGGCTCCCCCCATTCCCTGTTTGTGCCCGCACGCGGGCGTAGTTTCACTCATCTAAACGACGACACTAACCGCATCCGCCGACCGAAGATGTGCTAAACTAGGTAATACAATCCAGTTTCGATAGTCTTGTGATTTCTAATGCTTGCGCAATGGTCGCAGGCACTGACATCGGTGAATCGCTCGCAGGCAAAACGCACCGCCTTGAGGGTAGCAGAGTCGGCGTCGTCGCGCCCTTGCGGAAAAATATGCTCGGGAGCATACCAATCTTGAAAATTCAGGCGGTTGATGGCCGCCAGAAAGTCTGGACGAACGCCGGCAAGGATCACTGTGATCCCAAGCTTATCAGCGTCCCGTAAAAAATGCTCGATTCGTTCCAAGCAAACAGCATCAGGATTACGAAGGCGCTTGATGCGAAGAACGATGACGCGAGTGCCCTGAGTAACTGCCCGCCGTTTGATTTCATGCAAATAGCGGTCCAGTTCAGGCGCCGCACCAAAGAATACCTCGCCTTCAAAATCGAATATGATGGTTGAAGTGCAGATGAGGTCGTTAGCCTCACGCTCGCGCACGACACGTTCAGGACTGATGACCATCTCTGTTGCCCGAAGTTTTGCCGCGCGCGGGACGAACAGCACAATCGACATCGCGACACCCACCAAGACCGAATATTCGACGCCAACGAATACCGCTGTCAAGGCGGTGATCAGCACCAGTCCGGCGTCATAGGTCGTGGCCCGAAAGGCATAGCGAATGCGTCCCGGGTCAATCAGCCGTGCCGCCGTAACCACCAACAGGCCGGCCAAGGCAGCCTTAGGGATGTACGGGGTCAACGGCCCGAACAGCAGCAGCGCCCCCGCGACGGCCCCGGCGGCGATGACTCCCGACATCCGCGTCGCCGCTCCCGCTTGAAAGTTGATCGCCGACCGTGAAAGGGAGCCCGAACCTGGCAAGCAGCGAAAGAACCCACCGACGAGATTGCCGACCCCTTCTGCTAGGCACTGTCGGTTGTAGTCTAACTCCTGGCGAGTATGGATAGCGATGGACTTTGCCACCGCCAGTGCTTCGACCAGCCCCAGAAAGGCAATGGCGAAGGCGCTGGAGGACAGTTCGGATATCCATTCGAACTTGATTTCCGGAATATGCGGTGAGGGCAGGCTGGTCGGCACCGCCCCGACCACGGCGATGGCTGCCTTGCCAACAGCGTCCGGTTGGGTCCATCCAAAAAGAAACGCTGCCCCGGCCACCAGCACCAGCGTCACCAACATATCCCATGGCGGAAGCCGGTAGACGCGCACCACCTTGCGCAGGATAAGGGCAAGCGCAACGGTCGCCACGCTGATCGCCACCGCCTTGAGATTAGGTGAATCGCCGTGAGCGAGAGTCAACCAGACTCGATTCAGGATCGTTTGGTGCGCCGTCCCGAGATCTTTGACGCCGAGAAGGTTGGAGATTTGCCCAATGGCCAGCAACAGCGCGGCACCGCCCATGAAGCCAAGAATGACGGATTCGGAAATGTAGCGCGTCAGGTCCCCCAACCTGAATACCGCAATCAGAATCTGGATGGTGCCGACCATGACGCCAAGAAGAAACATGCCCTCGGCTGCTTCGATATGCGCATCAGGATCGAAGAACGCCAGGGCGCTAAAGACCACGAGGGAAATCGCGCTGGTCGGACCGTTGATCAAATGCGACGAGGAGCCAAGACAAGAGGCCACGGCGGTGATGATGATGGCCGAGTACAGGCCGTACCGCGGGTCGACACCGGCTAGGAGGGCGTAGGCCATGCCTTGGGGCAAGGCGATCGCGGCGACCGTCAACCCAGCGAGGAGGTCACAGCGAGCCTGCTCCCATCGATAGGTAACGCGGAAGTTCTGGCCGATCAATCCTGCCCTAATCAGTGCAACCATTGACAGTATCCCCTTATGGCGATGACGACACCGCGCTCTGCGGTGTCGGCTGATTTACGGTGTCGACGATACTTGTCGCCACGCTGCCCAGAGAACCGGACGCGCTCTCGATCGACCGGCATTAGCTGTTTTTACTGCCGCGATGGACTGACTGGCTGATCGGCATTGGCATCAAACAGATTTTCGATTGCTTTCGGTCGCAGGTGGGCCAGCGTCAGCAGCCATCCGCCGCCAACCACCATGTAAATGACGAAAATCCAGATCAGCAACCCGTTGGGATACTCCGGCGGAGGAAACAGGGTGCTGCCGGGAATGCCGATCACACCAATGAACGGCAGGATCATGAAACCGCATGCCAGAACCGAGGTTACGACAGCGGTTGCGGACAACTCGCCCAGCCGATGCAGATAAGCCGGCGCGGCGAGCGAGATTAAAAAGTAGACCACGAGAAAGCCGAAGGTGCTCAGCGTGCCGAAATAGCCCTGGCTATCAAAATCGGACACCCCGAACCGGGTGGGTGCGAATCCAATCACAAGCACCAGCGTGGCGACGAGAGCAACCGCCAGATGCGGGGTTTTGTTGCGCTGGTGGGTCATGCCCAGCGCCCCGGGAGCCAACCCATGCCGCGCCATGGAATAGAGAAGGCGGGCGGTGGCGCTCATCGACGCCAGGGTGCAGGCAAAGAAACTCAGCAGGATACCAATGTTGATCAGCACCCCGAGCGAGGGCACCCCAAGTTGTTCAGAGATCAGGAGCAGAGGTGATTCGGTTTTTGCCAAATCTCCACCGGTTTGGCTAAAATATAGTACGACCACGTAGGCCATGAAAATAAACAACAAAGAGGACAAAACCAAACTATGGACCACTGAGCGGGGAATTGCTCGTAACGGGTCTTTTGCTTCTTCGCCGAGCGAGGTGGAACTTTCAAAACCGGAAAAGCCGAAGACGACCAGCACGATCCCCATCAGGACATTGCCAGGACTTGCTCCGCTTAGGGTCACCTGCTGCCAGTCAATCGCAAAGCTGGTATTGCGCCAGATTAGAAATCCTAGTGCCAGAACCGCAATAACAGCAACGCCTTCAAAGGCCAGCATTGACTTTGCGGAGAGCTTAATGTCCCTCCATGCGAGTAATGACGCCAGAAAAATTGCGGCGGCATAGAGCAGCAACGCAGGAACCTTGATCCCGCCAGCCTCTAGCAGGCCATTACCGGTCACGACGAAGCCGCACAGGGTCGACATCCCGGTAAAAGTATAGGCGAAGAGCAGAGCCCAGCCGCCAAGGACACCGGCGATCGGTCCGAGCCCTTTCACAATATAGCTGTAGAGTGATCCGGCCGACGAGGACCGACGGGCAAATTGGTTAATGTTCAAGGCGACCAGCACCAGCCCGATCGTACCCAAAAGAAAGCTGAGCCAGGTAGCATTCCCGGCAGAGGCATAAATCAATCCAAGGAGCGCTGCCGGGACAGTGGACGGGGCGATGATCGCGACCGATTGAGCAAAAACTTCGAAATAGTTCAGGCACGGACCTTTGAGGCCGGACGGGATCAGGCGCACGAGAACTTCAGCAGGTTGACCAGGCGATGTACTCATTTTGTGAACCCTTCTACATAAAATTTCCCTTCAGGGAGTTCTCGTGAGCCATATTCCGTGGGAGAATGCCGTCAGTGGTGGTATAGAGGCCGACCCGTGGGTCGGCGTCAGCGATCAGGGCATGGGCCATGCCCTGGGGCAGCGAGATCGCCGCCACGGTCAACGCCGCCGGAAAATCCCTGCCGATGGTCTTCCAGGGCAGTTGCGCACCGAAAATATGGTGCCGGACTCGGCGATACCCGCATCGGTCATGATGTTCCCCGAAATGCCGTTGTTTGAATGATGGTAAAAGCCAATGCTGGACCGTTTAACGGGGCTTGGGCGTATAGACGGTATCGATGATGCCGTTGTCGGCGAAGAATTTCTGCTGCGCGTCTTCCCAGTCCCGGGCGATACTGGTCACCGGGAACAGGTTCATGGGCGGCAGAAGCGCGGCATATTTCTTCAGTATCTCGGGCTTGTAGGGCCGATAGCCGTCGCGAGCGATGATCTCTTGAGCGTCATCGCTGAACAGGTAGAGCAAGTAGGCACGTGCCAGCCGAGCCGCGTCGGCTTTGGTCAGGTTGGCATCGACCCAGGCCACGGTCGGTTCGGCCAGGATGCTCACCGGGGGATAGACGATCTCCAGATTACCTTTGGACTCGGCAACTTCGCGCAGTGCTTCGTTTTCCCAGGCCAAGTGAACATCGCCGATCTGCTCGATGGCGAAGGCGGTGCCGGCCGCGCGGGCGGCTGGCACCAGGAAAGGCGCGTGCTCGTACAACGCCTTGAGAAAGCTGCGGGCCTCTGCTTCACTGCCGCCGCGGGTAACCACCGCGCCCCAGGCCGCGAGCGCCGTAAGCTTGCCGTTGCCTGACGTCTTGGGATCGGGGGTCATGACCTCGACGCCTGGTTTGACGACATCGGGCCAGTCGCGGATATCGTGGGGATTGCCATGCCGGACCACGAAGACGATGGTCGACGTGTAGGGGTGCGAGTTGTTGGGCAGGCGCCCGGCCCAGCCATTGGCGAGCAAGCCGCGCTTATGCAATGCTTCAACGTCAGATGGCAGTCCGAGCGTCACTACGTCGGCCTTCAGTTCTCCCGACACAACCTGACGGGCCTGTCGAGACGAGCCACCATGGGATTGGTGAATCTCGACGGAAGGGCCGCCGTCCTTAAGGGTGCGAGCCTGGAAGTGAGGATTGATGTCCTTGTACAACTCCCGAGTCGGATCATAGGAAACGTTCAGAAGTTGTATCCGTGCCGAGCTTTCGCTATTTTTCGCCACAATTAGGGTGAGGCCCAGGGCCGCTGCCACCAATGCGCCGACGTTGAGCCAGGACACCGAAGCAAACCACGAGCCCGCGTTTCGCCAGGAAAACGTCGCCATTGCCCCCCCTCTGCCTGGGATATCAGGAAGCCAGCAAGGGCCCCCCAAAACCGCAGACGTTTATGTGAAATACCAAAGCGTACACCACTTGATCGATAGGATATGTTTTCTCTGCTGTCAACCGCAAGTGTAAAGAGGTAAATGCCAAAATGGCTTGGGCCCGTTTTTGATGGCCGCCGCGATCACCGCTCGGAATCCAGGCCGATAAATCACAGTCGCTGTACGGGAAATGCCAAACGTTGGACGCAGAAGTAAAACAAATTACCCGTGTTCAACGCTGAGTTCCGAGCCGTGATGGCTTGCCCCTTGGTCGCGACTGGGAATGCTGCAAAAAGACCGGGGTCGAGCCCTCGCGCATGGAGGGGTAGTTACTGTCAAATGTCGCGGAAAAGTACAAGTATCATCTATTATGAAATGAAAAAACATATTATATAGCAACGAATTATAGTACAACGCGCAGATGTTTCCGAAGCTCATCCCGATTAGGTCGGTGAGCGCATTTCCGCCCTCATCGTCGATCTGGTTCCGGGCGCGGCCCCCGACGCTCGAGTCGGCGCGGAAACCCGGTGTCTGACCAACCTGATCGTGCCGGCGGGCAAGGTGCGTGGTCCGGCGTTGGTCACGCCCGACCGGCTCGAAGCCGTGGCGCGCCACGCGGTCAAAGACGTCGGCTGCGAGCGGGACGGTTTCCATTGGGAAAACGCCGAAGTTGAGGTCCCCGTCCATTCCCGGTCGGCCGACATCGCAGTCGGTGTCGACGCCGGCGCTGCTGCTTGGCCCCGACGCCAGGCGCAAGGCCACTCTGCGATCCGAGAATGGCAAGCGGGTGGGCGTGACCATGCATCAGTGAGGGGGATTCACGGCGGCCGAAGAGGCCGCCGTGAATCGACGCATGACCGCCGATGAGGGCGCCGAAGTCTCGCTCGAAGCGCCGCCGGTTTCGCCATTGGTCGCCGCGGCCGACGTCGCCTTGGGCGCGGACCGAGCCTAGCCCGCCGCCGGCTTGGGCTGGGGTTCGGCCGTCGGGACGGAGGCGTCGCCGGACTCGCCGTCGTCGTCTTCCGCGTCCTCGGTGGAAGAGCGGCGCTTGGCCCGTCGGGCCCCGGACTTGGCGATGGCAGAGTCAAAGCCGCTTTCCGCGCCGTCTTCGAGGCCGCGGCGGACGATGCTGTCCTGGGGCAACAACTCGACCAGGAAGACCGCGCTGAAAACCACGCCATAGGACAGGCCAAAGGCGGTGTGGTAGACGCCGGATCGCGCGGAAGATTTGACCTTCTGGGCCGCGGCCTTGGCGGAAACGGTGGCCTTGGACGCCGCGTCGCTGAAGGGGCTGGTGGCGCTCTCGATGGCCTCCCCCAGGTTGGCCAAAGGATCGACGCTCACGGTTGCTTCGTTGGTAGTCATGGAATCTTTCTCCTTTACCAGTCGCGCTGCAATCGACCGGGTCACGCGAACCAGCCAATTGTATTTGGGCTTTTCGTGTCGTTTCCCCAGGATTATGGGCATCGAACACATCAAGGATGGCCCTGGGGTTCAACACCCGCAAAAGGACCATCCACAAAATACCAAACCCCATCGGGATGTCATTTGTTTCGTCCGAGGTTGCGTATTCACCATGCTGTGGCTGTGATTTATTGACCTGGACTCCGAGCTGTTCAGCCAACCTCTATCCCGCTTGACGCGGCCCGTCGCGCCATATATCCTACACCCTAGTAGACATATCGAAAAAGCGGATGCCTGTCAATTCCATGATCATGTCGCTGCCTATCCGCCATCGTGTGAATTTTCAACCGCAAGGGTGCCGCGAGCAGGTTCGTGCGTTCCCAAATCACGGCGCTTGGCAGGATCTTAGGGACCCAAAATTGTCCGTTCGCTTGCGCAAGGTTCTGACGGACGCTCCCGGCAAGCAATTTTTTTCCGTCAAAGAAATCATTGCAACCCTGGAGGGGCATCGTGGCCATCCTGGATCAAGTCACGGCGCCTCGCTGGCACTGTTTTCCGCTGCGGATCTGTTCGGGGCCAACGACGTCGACGCGGTTGCAAGCCAGGTGTCCATGGCCGTCGGGGCCAGTCTGGCCACGGGCCAACCATCGATTTCCGTTCCCCGGTCGATTCTGCGGCGTCGGATTCCCAGAAACTCGCTCGCCATCCTGATCCACGGTATCGCCAATTTGATGGATTCCGCCGACGGGGTGATGCGGCAGCGCTGGAACTGGGTTTTCCACCCGATGATGAGTAAGGTGCTTGGCCTGATGATCTTTTTGCTGGGCGTGGCCAGCATGGCGCCGTTCGTCGGCGGCGGGGTACAGCACGCGGCTTCAGCCTTCCTGATGGGCATCGGCATGGCCCAGGGTGACGGGGTCGCGGTGATGATCGGCGCGGCGGCCGGCGTTGCCGCCTTGGCCATCGCCGCTCTTGAACTGAGCAACGGCCGCCAGGTTTGGTCGAACATCAAGTCCTGGCTTTTGGACTGCGCCCGCGCGCTGGGCCTGGACGCCTTGGCCCGGTTGCTGGATCGCTGCTGCAACGGCTTGGGTGACATCATCCGCTTACGGTGGGGCCAAGTGTTGCTGGTCCTGATGTCGGCGAGCAGTCGCGCCGAATCTGAGGGGCGCCGCGCCGTCCAGTGGAGTGGTGATGGAAAACGCCCGGTTAAATTGCGGACCCTCGATGCGCGTCGCAGGGCAATTCAATCTTTGAAGGATAAACCGGAAGTGGACCTCGAGCGCTTTTACGTTTTCTCCATCGATTCGCCCTTGGACCAAACCAAGCGCAAGATTATCGCGGAGCAGATCGACCAGCACGCCGCCACCTTCGAGCGGGCGGTCACCTATAAGTGGCTGAAGCGCGGCGAGGAGCGTTTCCTTCGCCTGACCGTGGACCCGGCGTTGATCGAGATCGTATTCCATCCCGACCGCGTCGAGTTTTACGGCGGGGCGCCGGCCTGGGCCAGGCTGCATTTCACCAGTGCTGTCCAGAACCAACTGAAGGATCGGCTGATGGACCTCCTGAAGCTCGCGGGCTTCGTGACCGCAGTCTGATCGCCGTCACGAGGAGAGCGCAAACGCAATACCCCCGAGGAGCCCGCTCCTCGGGGGGTCATCGTCTGTCTCGCGACAGATCGGTCAGAAGTCCTGCACGCCATGCTCACTCAGCAGCAGGGCCAGTTTCTCCCGTTCGGCCTGGATCTTGGCGGCTTTCCTGAGCGGCAACAGGCCGTTTGCGACCGCCGCTAAACCGCCGACCTGATTGAAAACCATGGAATGCATGACGCCAAAATTGGAGAACAGAGCGCCAGCGATGCAAACCGCATTCGTTCCTACGATCATATACCAGCTATTGCGAGTGTTGCGGTGCAGCTCGGTCGAGATGTCGCGCACCTGTAGAAGTTTTTCCAGGCTTTCTTCCATGAAGACGATCTCGGCCGTGTCTGTGGCGATACTGGAAGCGCCACGCAGAGAAATGGACACGTCCGCCTGCTTGAGTGCGATAGAGTCGTTGACGCCGTCGCCGATGAAGCACACCCGGCGGCCTTCTTCTTGCAGGGTCTTGACGTATTGGGCTTTGTCCTGGGGCAAAACTTCGGCGAAATAGCGGTCCATGCCCAACTTGCGCGCCAGCCTCTCGGTCGGACGCTGATGATCGCCGGAGATGATGGCCAAGTGCCTGGCGCCCCGCTCACGCAGGCCGGAAATCACATCCTGCGCCTCATTGCGTTCGGCGGCCCGCAGCTCCAGGGCGCCACCCAGGGCGTTGTCCACGCCCACCAGGATCATGGAATTGCCTTCGTCGTGGACCCGTTCAACCTCGTGATCCAACTCAGGCGGCAGCTTGATGCCCTCGTGCCGGAGATAGCGGGCGCTGCCGACGCGCACGATATGCCCGTCCACACCCACCGACACGCCGTAACCCACCGCGTATTTGGTCTCATCGGTGTCGGGCATGGGCAGGTTCAGGTGATGGAAGCGGTCCAAGATCGCTTTGGCGATGGGATGGCTGAACTTGTTCTCGGCTGCGGCCGCCCAGCTCAGTATCCGGGTTTCATCGTAGCGGTCATAGGTCAGGATGCGCCCCACTTCCGGCCGTTCGCGGGTCAGGGTGCCGGTCTTGTCGAACAGGAAGGTATCGACTTCGCGCAGGCGTTCCAGGGCACGGCCCGACTTGACCAGAATGCCCTGCTGCGCCGCCAGGTTGAGCGTCGACAGCATGGCGATGGGCGCCGCCATGCGGATTCCTGTGCCCAGGTCGCAATTGACCACAGCCACGGCCGGATTGACACCCCGGGTCGCCAGGGTCAGGGCCCCCAGCGCCAGGGTGGGCAGAACGGCGCTGTCGGCCAGTTGCACGGCCCACGATTGGGCCTTCAGGGTATAGCCCGAGGTTTCATTGAGTATTTGGGCCAGCTTGGCTGCCGTGGTCTCCTCGCCCGCACAGGTCACGGCCACCCGCACCTTGCCGGCGATCATCGTGGTCGCTGCAAAGACCTTGTCGCCCTTTACCTTTTCCACCGGGGCGGATTCGCCGGTCAGGGCGTGCTGGTCGACCATCCCCATGCCGTCGACCACCTCGCCATCAACGGGGACGGATTCGCCCGTGTGGATGACGATGATGTCGCCGGTCTTGATCTGGTGCAGCGAGGTTTCCACCACGGTTCCGTCGACCTCCAGCCAGACGAAACGGGCTTGCTTACCGAACACGCTGAGCAGCATGCGCTTGGAATTCCGCTCGGTATGTTCCACGAGCTTGCGCGCCACGCTGAGCGACAGGCCGAGAATCGACCCGGCCAGGACTTGGTTGGTGGCAAGGCAGGCCGCCACCACCACCGCGTCCAGAAGGTCCACGCCCAGGCGCTTCTCTTTGACCACCACGTCGTAGGCGCCCTGGAAGGTGGGGATAACGGAATACAACAAGACGGCGGCGCTGAGCGGCGCCAGGGCTGGCGCAATAAGGGTGGTAAAGGCGGCTAATACCACCGCGGTTACCGACACGGGCAAATCGTAATCGACTTTCGACAGAGAGAAGTCGTCGGTCTTCGCCAGAGCGGCATCCAGCAGATCGACGATGTGACGCTTCTGTATATGTTTCTGGTTGTACTGGACCAGGACGGTGCCGGTCAGTTCCTGGATGGTGAACTTATCTACGCCGAAGGCATTGACCAAGTCGTTCTCGATGGCCTGGTGCAACGCCGCGCGGCGGCGCAGAATGGGATTTTCGAAGCGGATGCGACCGGGCATCTCGTGACGCACGACCCAGGTGGACAGGTGTGTGCCATAGCGCTGCATCTGGGTGCGGGTGGGAGTCCCCAGGCCGAAGGCTTCCGCCAGGGTGACGGGCCGCTGAGGGGGAATGGCGCCGCTGAGAGTCTGCGAAATTTCACGGAGCTGCCGGTTGATCCCTGACGCGCTGGGCGTGAAGCGAATTTCCGCCTTTCGGTCGCGCGCATCGACCACCACGCGCTCGACGAAGGGCAGCGAAAATGCACGTTCAAAGAACAGCCGAGCCGTGGCGCCCGCAGGACGGCCGGCGAAGCCTGCATCGAAAATGCGCAGCGTGCCGTGTTCAGAAACATCCACATGGGTAGCCGCGACCGTGACGGGATGATTCGAGCGTGTTATCAGGCTCTTAGCGCCTTCGAGGGAGGGCCGCCCTCGGCTGTTGAGATAGGACATCGCAGGTTTATGCCGCACAATTGTGAAGATGGTTCAAAGCGTCGTGCCGCCCAATCGCGGGGCTGATCAGCCGCCAAGGCGCGCACGCACCTCGGCGCGCTTGGCCTTCCAGAAGCCCGTGCGCGGCGCGGCCGATGGCGGAACCTGCTTCTGGCGTCTGCGTTTCTCGGCCATCTTGTCGGTGGCGTCCTCGATCTTCCCCACCACCAGGCCGGCGACTTTGGTATAGGCCTCCCCAATCGCCCCCACCGCCGATTGGAAGCCGCCCTTCAACCGGGAAACGGGGGAACCCGCCGTGGCGGGATCAACGGGTCCGGCCGGCGCTGGCTGCGGGGCCTGGTCAGTGTCCGTGGTCATGGAATCAAGTCTCCTGTCCCGGGGAGGGGGCGCGGCATTGCCCCGTCAGGCTAATCACAAAAAACATATTGTCAACTAGTTTTGTGGGATTGTAGACTTCTGGCGCCCCTTCGGAGTAGCCCTTGATGACCGATGACGCCGAGCCGGTTTCGGCCACGAACAATCCCTCTCCCACGGTCATTGGCCGGCGCAATCCCGGCGACGCGCCGGCCCGACCGGTCGGCCGGGCCGAGTGCTTGGACCTGCGCATCCAGCAGGGCCGCCTTAGCTTCACCCACCCGGCCTTCAAGGGCGAAGGTTCGGACGCCATCGTGCGGCGCTTCCTGGAAGCGGCTTTTTCCCTGTCCGAGGTGCGGGCGGTCGACATCTGCCGCGAGCGCGGGCATGTGGCCATCGAACTGACGCCACTGGCCGATCCGGCTCAGGTCTGGCCGCGCCTGGGGGGGATGCTGCGCAACCACTTCGTCGCCGACGATTCTCGATTGGTCCGGGGCATCGCCACCATCAGCCTGGCGCCCCCGGAACCGGGCGCCAAGATTCACATCGGCAAAGTGGGGCAAAGCCTGGCGGTATTTCGCGGCAAGGAAATCACCCCCAGCGTCTTGCGCATCTCGAATCCGCTACTGCGCCGCCGCGACGTGCAGTATCGCCTGCGGGAGAACCTGCGTTGGGTCCATGGGGTGCATGACATTCGCTCGAACCGCCTCTTTGGCAGCGCCACCGTCTTCTACGATCCCGGCGTGATCGACACGGATACGCTGCTGCACCAGTTGAATCTGGCGTGGCCAAGTCTGATCGACGGCCCGTCTCCGCAGCGGGTGCCCTACAAGTTTTTCATCGGCGGCGGCTTGCTCGGCTTGTGCGCCACCGCGACGTTCGCCTATCCCGCTCTGCTCCCGTGGGCCACGGTGGCCGTGATCCTGTATTCCCTGCCCAACGTATACAACGCTGCGCGAGAGCTGGCCAAAGGTAAAGTGGGTCTGTACGCGATGTTTACCGCCCGCTTGGCCCTTTTGATGGTGACGCAGCTTCCGCTGGTCTTGTCCCTGAATGTCACCCTCACCCAGATGTGGACACATTTGGCGCGAGGCCTGGCCCGGAACGCCGAGCGGCGCCTGTTTGCCGGCCAGCGGCGGCGCTTTGTGTTGGCCCGAGTGCGCGATCCCAATACCGGCACAATCAATGTGGGTGTGGATCAGCTACCGCCGGATGCCATGATCGTGTCGGAGGCGGGCGAGTACATCCCTGTGGACGGCGTCATCGTCGATGGACTTGCCGCCATCGACGAATATGTGCTGACCGGCGTTCGCTCCCTGGTGAACAAGAGCACGGGCGACACCGTTTACGCCGGCACCCAGGTGAGCGATGGCCACATTGCCGTGCGGACCATCAAGAAGGGTGGCGCTACCGCGTCGGCGGCCCTGGCGGCCTCGCTGCCCTACAGGCTCGTCGCCGATCTGCCCTCCACGGAAGAAGCCCAACGCATCGGCGACCGCAACGCCCGTTTCGCCCTGGCGGCGGCCGGCGTGGCACTGGCGGTAACCGGCACGCCGCCCCTATCGCAGGCCATTATCCGCCCCGATTATGCCACCGCGCCGTGGCTCAGCTCGCATTTGTCGGCGCTGACCGCCATTGCCGATGGCTTGCCGCAGGGCGTGCTCCTGCGCAACCCGTCGGCGCTGGACATCCTGCCCACCGCCGATATCTTCGTTTTTGACGATGGGGTCGATTTTGATCGCAAGCACCTGACTGTCGCCCGCATCGTCGCCCCGGATGCTCTTCAGGCGAGGGAGGCGCTGGCACTTGCCGTCGCGGCGTTTGCCGGCCACGACACGGCCCGGGCGGATGCCCTGAATCAGGCGGCGCTGTCGCTTGGCGTTTCGCACGTCCCCATTGGTTGCCGTAGCACCCGCGCCGGCGCCGTTCGCATCCGCGACAAGGCCGGGCGTCACTTCACGGTGGCGACCCACGCCTTTGCCCGGCAGCATGGGTTTACTCACTTGCCGAGTTTCCTGCCCTCGCAACTGGCGGGGGGCACCGCCGACGCCGATCTGGCTCCGGTGGTGGTCGCCCATGACCGGACTGTCGTCGGGGTGATCCTGTTCAACCGGCGTGGCCGGGGTATCGTGTCCGATACGGTCGCAGCACTGAGGGCGCGCAACAAGCAGGCGCGCTTCCTCCATCTGTCCTCGTCGCGCCAGGACCTGGCCGAGGCGCGAACCGCCCATTTGGGTTTGGACGCGGTCTTCGGCGGCGCCGACCCTCTCGCCAAGGCTACCGCGCTGCGCAATCTCAGCCAGCGGGCCATTTGGATCGGCAAGGGCTCGGATCCCAGCGGCGCCCTGGCTCGGCAGGCCAGCGCCGTCAGCATCTCCGTCGACGGGTTGGGCCACCTGGGCGAGGACCAGGCCGATATCGTGCTGCTGCGGAGCGATCCCTTGGCGATCCTGACTGCCGACACGCTGTCGCGGCAGCACGCCGCCCGCCTGAAAGCCGACTACCGCGCGATCAATACCGCCAATGTGGCGGGCTTGGCCGGCGCCCTCTTGGCTGGATTCGGCACCATGGAGGTTAGTTTGCTGTCCCATGTCGGCACGGCGGCCGTGTATTTTTCTCGCAAGTCCGCGCTGGAGCGGGGGCCGTACCGAGCCCCGTCCCACCACGCCCGATCCACGGCGTAACGCCCATTTTTCCGCAAGCTCCAGGTCAAGACAGGGAACGAGCCAATGGGAGCGTGTTGCCGTTCGTGTTCGGAAACCGCCGAAGGCATGACGGCCCGTTATCGTCGGGTGCTGACCGCCGTATTGGTCATCAACGCCATCATGTTCGTGGTCGAGAGCATCTGGAGCCTGATCGCAGGATCGACGGCGCTACAGGCCGATGCCCTGGATTTTCTGGCTGATACGTTTACCTATGGGTTGACGTTGAGCGTTCTGGATTCAGCGCCTGATGTTCGAGCGCGCGCTGCTTTGTTTAAGGGGGGCAGTCTCGGGGCAATGGCGTTCCTGGTGCTTGCTGCGGCAACCTGGCGCGCCATCGCGGCAGTTCCACCCGAACCCGAAACAATGGGGGTGATCGCGGTCCTCGCTCTGACGGCAAATTTCACCAGCGTTCTGCTGCTCTATCGATTCCGTGATGGCGATGCGAACATGGCGTCGGTCTGGCAATGCAGCCGCAATGATGCCATCGGCAACCTCGCGGTCATCGCCGCGGCAATCGGCGTCACGGTCAGTGGGAGCGTATGGCCCGACATCGCCGTTGCGGTCGCCATGGCGGGTTTGTTTCTGGGATCGTGCCGGAAAATTTGCAGGCGGGCCTTGGGGGAGTTAGAGTCCCTTGAAATCCCTGGATAACCGACCGGGAGGGCCATGCCGCGTCGCTGGGGTCACCAAGGCCACGTGTCGTCCGGTGCCTTGGAACAACGCCTCGATGGCCGGGTCTTCGTCGGCCCTCCATCGCCACGGCAGTCGTGATCCTTGCGCGACCAGTGGCATCGGACTGGGTATCGCGGAGGCGCTCTGGCCGCGGGTGGCTGCAACGTGTGATGCTCAACGGCCAAGGCGACGCTTGTCGCCTTGGCCGACTGATGGGGCAGGGGCGGGAACCCCAGACCGTCAGTTGAACGGCGACATCGGAGATATATACCAATATTGTGATGTAAGAATACCGGCTGGGACCTCAAGGTCGCGCCCGGGGCCCGGATCGTGCCCGAGCCGACGCCCGAGGAGCTGGCCGCGTTGCGCCGCAAATAAGGAGACCGTGACATGACCGATTCGCCCTTGCTGTTGCGTGACGACGCCGACGGCGTCGCGACCCTGACCCTGAACCGGCCCCAGGCGCGCAATGCCCTGTCCCAGGGTCTGCTGGAGGCGTTGGGGACGGCGCTGGCCGATCTGGCCACCGACCAAGGCGTGCGCGTGGTTGTGCTGGCCGGCGCCGGTCCCGCCTTTTGCGCCGGCCACGATCTCAAGGAACTGCGGGCGGCGGGCTACCAGCGCGGCTACACCGAATCCCTCTTCGCCGCCTGCGCCGAGGTCATGACCGCGATCGTGCGCCTGCCTAAACCGGTGATCGCCCGGGTCCACGGCATCGCTACTGCCGCCGGTTGTCAGTTGGTGGCCAGTTGTGACCTGGCGGTGACGGCCGACGATGCCCGCTTCGCCACGCCCGGCGTCAATATCGGCCTGTTCTGCTCGACGCCGATGGTCGCCCTATCCCGCGCCGTCGCCCCCAAACAGGCCATGCAGATGCTGCTGACCGGCGATCTGATCGACGCGCCCACCGCCCTTCGCTTCGGTCTCGTCAACGAACTGGTGCCGGCCGCGGATCTGGTGGCGCGCACCGCCGCCCTGGCGGGCCAGATCGCCGCCAAATCGCCCCTGACCCTGGCCATGGGCAAGGAGGCCTTCTACCGGCAGGCCGAACTGTCCCTGGACCAAGCCTATGCCTACACCCGTGAGGTCATGGTGCGGAACCTGGAAGCCCACGACGCCCGGGAAGGCATCGACGCCTTCATCGACAAGCGGGCGCCGGTGTGGTGCGGGCGCTGACCGCCGGTTCCGGTCCGGACGGTCGGGTAAACGTGCGCCGGCCAGCGAGCGTGCCGGCGCGCTGTTTCTGGCGCTGGCGCCCGGCGACCATGTGGTGATCCCGCCGGTGATGTATTGGGCATTGCGTCATTGGCTACTGACCTTCGCCACGCGCTGGGGGCTGGCGGTCGAGGTTGTGGATCCCACCGACCTGAACGCCATGCGCGTGGCGGTCGTCCCCGGGCGGACCAAGCTGGTCTGGGTGGAAACCCCGGCCAATCCGCTGTGGACGGTTTCGGACATCGCGGCGCTGGCCGACATCGCTCACGCCGCGGGCGCCCGCCTGGCGGTGGATTCAACCGTGGCCACGCCGGTCTTGATCCGGCCGCTGGCGCTGGGTGCCGACATCGTCCTGCATTCGGCATCCAAGTATCTGAACGGCCTTCCGACTTGGTCGCGGGGGCGCTGGTCACCGGCAGCGACGACGCGTTCTGGCAGCAAATCAAGATCAATCGGGCGCAGATGGGCGGCATCCTCGGTGCCTTCGAGGCCTGGCTGTTGCTGCGCGGCATGCGGACGCTGTTCGCCCGGGTCCCGTTGGCCTGCCGCTTGGCCCAGACACTCGCCGAACGCCTGACGGTCCATCCCGAGATTCTGGACGTCTTGTATCCCGGGCTCCCCGGCTTTCCCGGCCACGAGACCGCGCGCCGGCAGATGGCCGGCGGCTTCGGCGCCATGCTGTCGATCCGGATGAAGGGCGGCGCGACGGCCGCCATCGCCGTTGCGGCCAGGGTCGGGCTGTGGAAACGGGCAACCTCGCTGGGCGGCGTCGGAAGCTTCATCGAGCATCGGGCCAGCGTCGAAGGCCCGACCAGCCCGGTGCCGCCGGATCTCCTGCGTCTGCCGGTGGGTGGTCGTGGCCGCCGTGAAGAATTGAAACCCGTGACTTGTCTGGCTATAACAGGACGGTCGAATTGTTCTGTTCACAAAACCACCGTTGTGCCGATGTCCACCAGCATGTGCCGGAGAGTGTCTGCCGCCACCGTGTACGCCATCGCCTCGCTCTTTTGGGGGCTAGGCTTGCCGGGGCGGACGGTCGACGCTGCCAACTCCGGTCCGGTCGCGGGGGAGCAGGTTGCCGAGGTCTATTACGATGGCACCGAACAGCCCGCGACCAGGAGCCTGACCGCCGGACCGGCAGCCCCGAGCCACCATGCCCGCGGTTTGAAGTTCAAAACGCCCGAGGTCTACGGGGGGTTCGAGCGAGAGACGCCTTATCGGGCGCTGGTGCCGCCCGCTGCCGATCTCTCGGCCTATTTTCCGCCCCCCAAGGACCAGGGAAATCAGGGCTCCTGCGTGGCCTGGTCGGTCAGTTACGCCATGCGCGGTTACTATGCCAATCGCGCCATGAGGCGCGGCGGCAGTCAGTCGGTGGCGCTGAGTCCTTCCTTTGTCTATAACCAGATTGCCGATTCCAGCGAAGGGTGTGATTCCGGATCAGACATTGCCGATGCTCTGGCCCTGCTGAAGGAGACCGGAACCGTCACGTTGTCGCGCTTTCCCTACCGGGATTCCAACTGTTCACGCCGTCCGACCGCCGACGACCTGAATGCCGCCGCGCAATTCCGGATCCAAAGCTGGCATACGGTCGACATCTCCAATGTCGTCAATATCAAAGGTCAGATCGTCCGTGGCGATCCGGTTGTGGTCGGAATGTTGATTCCTGATGACTTTTCTGAGTTGAAAGGCGATGCGGTTTACAACGATACCGGACAGGATGGCGATGGCCACGCCATGGTCGTGGTCGGCTACGACGACCACCGGCACGCCTTCAAGCTCATGAATTCCTGGGGTCAGGATTGGGGCCAGGGTGGTTTCGGTTGGGTGTCCTATAACAGCTTCAAGGCCCGCACCAGTGAAGCCTATGTGGCTTCCGTGCCCAACCTGCCGCCCCTGGTCGCCGACCCGACCGTCAGCCCGACCACCGTCAGCCCGGTGGTGAAACCGGCCGACAACCCGGCGGTGGACACGCCCGTTGCGCCCGAAGCCCCCAGTGTTACGCCGCCCCCGGGGTTGAAGGCCAACGGCCAGGCAGCATTCGAGAAGTTTCTCGGCGCGCGTGCTCACAAGGCCTTCGCCATGGCCGACGACGGCAGCTTTGGCTGGACTGGAGGCCAGGCTTCCGTGGATCGCGCCGCGGCCGAAGCGGTCGCCACGTGCAACCGATACACCGATACCCCGTGCCGGCCGGTCAGGGTGGACGACCAACCGGTTCGCCCGTCCCCCGCGGCGGACGACATCGATCCCCCCGAGGGGCTGTCGGCTCATGGGCAGGCCGCGTTCAGGACGTTCCTGTCGGCGCGCGACTACAAGGCGTTTGCCATGAGTTCCGATGGCGCCTTCGGCTGGCGCTCCGGCAGAGCCTCCGTCGAAGACGCGTCACAGGAAGCGATCGCCGCCTGCGAGCAGCACACCGACCGGTCTTGCCGCCTGGTCAAGGTCGATGGCTGGCAAGGCTCCAACAAGCGGAAGTCCGACCACGACGGCAACTGATGCCGCGGTGCAAAGCGAGAGGATCGGCTGAAAATGCGGTCGAAGTGCGCCTGGAGCACCTTAACGAAGGTTGCTCCTTATTCGGACCCGGGCGGGGTCTACGCTCCAGGCGTTCATCATGGCCCGGGCCGGCCGACAGGACGGGAAGGTCCGCATGCAGACCTATGACCTTACCCTCAAGGACCTTTTGATGGACGGTGCGCCGGTTCTGCTTCAGCAGGTGGCCGGGCTTGAAGGCGTGCAACTGGCTCCCCTGGAGGTGCCGGTGGTGGGGGGCGGTCGGCTTGACCTCTTCGGCGAGATCGGTGGCGACGCTGCGGTCCATGTGGAACTTCAGGCCGCCAATGCCCGCGATATGGCCGTTCGCATGCTCGGCTATCTGTGGCTGATCCTGCGCCGGAGCCCCGGGGCTAAAGTCCGGCAGTTGGTGCTCTACGTCGGCCGGGAGCCCCCGACCATGGCGACCGGGATCGACGGTCCGGGCCTCACCTATCGCTATACCTTGGTCGATGCCCGCGACCTGTGCGCCGAGGCGCTGCTGGCCAGCGACCATCCTTGTGACATCATCATGGCCTTCTTCGCCGCCACCGACGACCTGCGGGCCAGGGTCCGGGCGGTGGCGGGCCGCCTGGCCGCCCGTCTGGCCCACGACCCGCCCAAGCTGAGGGATGCCCTGGTCCGTCTGCTCCTGCTCTCGCCCCTACGCAGGGCCGAGCCCATTGTTCACGAGGAGATAGCTGCCATGCCGATCACCATCGATCTCGAGACCCACCCCTTCGCCAGCACGTTCTTCTTGAAGGGTCTTGCCGAAGGAAAGGCCGAAGGAAAGGCCGAAGGAAAGGCTGAAGGAAAGGCCGAAGGAAAGGCTGAGATGCTGCTGCGTCAGGTTCGGCGCCGCTTCGGGAAGCTGCCCGATTCGACAGAGGCGCGGATCCGCGCGGCGGACAACGAGCAACTTGACGACTGGAGTGAGCGGTTCGTCGATGCCCAGACCCAGGCCGACGTCTTCGGCTCCGACCTGTCCAACTGACCCGCCATGGATGGTTCCGCCATGGATGGTTCCGCCATGGATGGTTCCGGATGTGAGGGTTTTCCTCTCATTCAAAGGCTGGAATGGGCCGCCGTCCGGTGAGAAATTCCTCTTTGGACGCGGCGATGAAGCGGTTCCAGACCTTGACCAACTGGACCAGATCCACGGACTTCAGCAAGTAATCGTCGGCGCCATGCTTGCGGGCGTTGAGGACGCTTTCCATCGCCGAGTCGTCGGTGAACACCACCCGATAGGTGGTCGGCCGGGCCTTTTTGATCTGGCTGATCAGCTTGAGGCCCTCATTGTCCCCCAAATGGCTGTCGATGAACAGCAAATCGAAGTGAATGGACTGAAAGGCCCGTTCGGCTTCGGCGGCGCTGTCGGCGCGGTACATGCGGTGCCGGATTTTCAGAATCCCCAATCCCACGGTCAACGCGCCGATGATTTCTTCCGATTGGTCGGCGGCCAGAATAGATACCGGGCGGCGCTCCCGCTCGTGGTAGGCCGTCAGGATGTCTTTGACGACCTGTTGGCTGACCGGCTTGCGAACCATGTTCTTGGCGCCCGCTTCCCGGGCTGCGGCCAAATTCTCCTGGGTGCATTCACCGCTGATCATGACGACGAAGGCATCCTCGTCATACGCGCGGATTTCCTCGAGCGCCGCCAGGCCATTGAGCACCGGCATGCGGATATCGAGCAGAACGATGTCGCACCGCTGCGCCTTGTAGATGGCGACCGCCTCTTTGCCGTCGGAGGCGTCACAAAACTCGGGCAGGCCCTGACCGAAGGGAAAGGCGCTACGGATCAGCAGACGCATGCTACGGCTGTCGTCGGCGACCAGTACTCTTATCTTGCGTCCTTCACGACTCATTGATCGTCATCGCCATATCGTCACGGGTTGGTTGGAGGATTCCTGAAATCCCGCCACCATGGATATAGCGTGATGACACCCATCATGCAATTGAAACATTTGTGTCATCAAGTTCTCTTCCAGGTGGTTGTTCCGGCCATATCCTCAAGTCCGATACCGGCCGCCGCCAGGTCCTGGCGGATGCGGTCGGCTTCAGCGAAGTTGCCAGCCCGGCGGGCGGCGGTTCGTTCGGCGATGCGGGTTTCGATGGCGGCGTTCTGGAGGCCGGTCTTGAACCAGGTGTCCGCTTGATGCCGGAGCAGGCCCAGCAGGTTGCCCGCGGCGGCCAGCGCCGCGGCCAGGCGTGTCTGCTCGGCGACTGTTCCGGCTTTGTTGAGTTGGCCCGCGAGTTCGTGAAGGTGGCTGAGCGCCAGCGGGGTATTAAGATCGTCCTCCAGGGCTGCCAGCGTCGGGAACACCAAGGCGTCGGGGGCTTGGTCCGGGGCCGGCCGCGCTCCCCCGGCGGCGAGGTTGGCATGGCGGAGCGCGGTATACCAGCGATCCAGTGTCGCCCGGGCTTGGGTCAGACCGTCGGTGCCGAACATCAGCGGCTGGCGGTAGTGTGCCGAGAGCAGGGTCAGGCGAATGACTTCGGCGTCCCACCCCTTCCGGAAGAGCTGGCCAACGGTGGGGGGCACGTCATCCGGGAGGGTGACCAGGCCGCTGTGCAGCCAGACCCGGGCGGGCAGGGCGCCGTCATGGACGCACCGGCCGATGGCCAGTTGGTTCTCGTGATGGGGAAAGAGTTCATCGACGGTGCCGGCGTGGATGTCGAAGGTTGGCCCCAGGTGATGGTGGGACAGCGCCGAACAGGCGACGTCCCACCCGGGTTGGCCGAAACCCCAGGGACTGGGCCAACCCGGCCGGCCGTCGGTTCCGGGCTTCCACAGCACAAAGTCGGCGGGATCGCGCTTGAAGGAGATGGCCTCGGATCGGACCTGCCCTTCCGCATCCCCGCGAGGCCGGCGCGACAACTGGCCGTAGCGGGGGATCGAGGCCACGGAGAACAGCACATGCCCCGCGGCGGCGTAGCCGTGGCCGGCGTCGACCAAGGCCTGGATCAGCGCGATGGTCTGATCGGTATGCTCGCTGGCGTGCGGTTCCCGGTCGGGACGCAGGATGCCGAGCGCATCCAGGTCCTGATGGCCCGCTTCGTGGGCCGGATGGCTTGGCCCGGGCATGGCCAGGTCGGGGACCGCGCGAATACAGGTGACTTGGGGATACAGGCGGAGCAAGAGTCGGTGCAGAAGGTCGAAGACCACAACCTTTCGGGCGTCGGTGATGGTCGCCTCGTCACAGACCGTCGGGCCGCAGACGTAAAGGCCGACCCGGCCCGCCCTCAGCGGCTCAAAGCGATCCTTGCGGCGGGTGAGGGAGTTATGGAGGTCCAACGGCATCGTGCGACTCCTGAAATGCGTTTTGTGATGTCGCGATGGAAGGTCATCGGACCTCGCCTCAGGCCGCCGAACGGTTCAGGCGAGAATACCCGTTCAAGCCAGCAGCCCGTTCAAGCGAGCCACAGCGCGCGGACGTCCAATCAAGGGTAGCAGACTTTTCAGTTCCGGTCCATGGTCGGTGCCGGTCAGCGCCAGCCGGAGTGGCAGGAACAATCCCTTGCCCTTGATTCCGGTGGCAACCTTGATCTGTTCGATCCAGTGGCCCCAGGTGGTCTCATCCCAGGGTTCGGGTGGCAGCAGACTGGCGGCCTGACGGGTCAGGGCCGGGTCGGTGAGGGTCGGCGTGACCGGCGCATGGCTGATTTGCCACCACAGCGTGGCGTCGGCCAATCGCGTCAGGTTGGGCCGCACCGCCAGCCAGAACCGCTGGTCGACACCGTCCAGTCCCAGGGCGGCGAGTCGGTCGGCGACGCCGGCGAAGGGGGTCAGATGCAGCAGTCGGGCATTCAGACGGGTCAGGTCTTCGGGGTCGAACCGGGGGGTGGCGCGCGAGACCCGAGTCAGATCAAAGCTCTCGACCAGCTCCGCCAGCGTCAGATGCGCTTCAACGGCGTCGGCGGTGCCCAGGCGGGCCAGCAAACAGAGCAGCGCCATCGGCTCGATGCCGTCGTCGTCGCGCAGGGACGCGATGCTGAGGCTGCCCAGGCGTTTGGACAGGCCGTGACCGGCCGCGTCGGTGAGCAGCGGCAGGTGGGCAAAGGTCGGCACCGGGCCGCCCAGGGCTTGCCAGAGCTGAATCTGCACGGCGGTATTGGCCACATGGTCTTCGCCGCGGATGACGTGGCTGATACCGAAGGCGATATCGTCCACCACCGATGACAGGGTGTACAGCGGCCGCCCGTCTTCGCGGACCAGCACCGGGTCGGACAGGTCGGCGCCGTCGAACTGGGCCGGACCGCGCACCAGATCCGACCAGCTCACCGGCTGGTGGTCGAGTTTGAAGCGCCAGTGGGGGTGTCGCCCCGCGGCCTCGAGCCGCGCCCGCCCGGCGGCGGAGAGGTCCAGCCCGGCCCGGTCGTAGAGCGGCGGCAGGCCGCGGGCCAGCAGGCTCTTGCGCTTCAGCCCGAGTTCCTCCGCGGTCTCGTAGCAGGGATAAAGCCGTCCGGCGGCCTTCAGCCGGTCGGCGGCTTCGGTGTAAAGCGCCAGCCGATCGGACTGCCGGGCCTTCCGGTCCCAGGTCAGCCCAAGCCAGCCAAGATCGCGCTCGATGCCGGCGGCGAACTCGGGCGTCGACCGCTCATCATCGGTGTCGTCGAGTCGCAACAAAACGGTGCCACCGGCCCGGCGGGCGACCAGCCAGTTGACCAGCGCCAGGCGAATGTTTCCAACATGGAGCAGGCCGGTCGGGCTGGGCGCAAAGCGGACGGTAAGGGACATGGTGCGGTGTCTCGAACGGAAAACGGGCGATTCAGGAGCAGGCGATTCGGGAGGGAGCGCGTGGGGGCCGCCTGGAACCGGTGGCGTGGTCAGGGCGGGCAGACGACCCGGCCGTATTGGTCGCGGTAGCATTGGATCGGCTGCTGGTAGAGCGGCGGCGGCGGTGGTGGTGGCGGAACAATGTAGGTGGGGGGCGGGACGTAGACCGGTGGTGGTGGATAGCCGCCGGCAAGGCCGTGCTCTCTCAGGCATTCCAGCTCGTCCTGGCCGTGGCTGCGACACAGTTCACGGACACTGCGCTCGGCTCTCCGGGGGTCTTCGCGCTCGATGCACCGTTCCATGCATTCCTTGTAATTCTTGCCGGGGCCGGAACAATATTCATTGCACCGGGTGTCTGCGCTGGCGCTGTTGGGAAAACCGGCCCAGCCAACGGCGGCCAGTATCAGCGCCGCAGCCGTAACGGCGATCCTTGGCCGGGCCGGGTTGGGTGTGCATCGGTTGATCATCGTGGGTCTCCAGACAGGGCCTCCTGACGGCGGGGGCGTAGGGTGATATTTAAGGGTTCATGAGGGCCGGCAACAGGCTAATCGACGACCGCGGGGCGGTCTGAGGCTAAAATGCCCATGAGGACCGGGCGGTTGGGGATGGCTCCGTCATCACCGGATCAAGACCGCGATGGTCAAAAGCCCGGAATGGATGATAGACACGGATAATAGAAAAATAGAAACGTGAGAAAGGATCGAAACGCGCCATGACCCGTCAGACCAACAATCCTTACGAGATCGATCTTGACCGCAATGCGGCCAATCATGTACCGCTCTCTCCATTGTCATTCATACGACGCGCCGCCGCGGTTTATCCGCATCGGACGGCGGTGATTCATGGGACAATTCGGCGTAATTGGCAGGAGACCTACCGGCGGTGCAATCGTCTGGCTTCGGCCCTGGCGCGCCGGGGCATCGGGGTTGGCGACACGGTGGCGGTGATGGCCCCCAATGTGCCGGAACTGTTCGAAGCCCATTTCGGCGTGCCGATGGTCGGTGCGGTCCTCAACGCCCTGAATGTTCGCCTCGATTCGGAAGCGATCGCTTTCATTCTGGGGCACAGCGAGACCAAGGTGCTGATCACCGACCGGGAGTTTGCCGCCGTGATCAGGCCGGCCCTGGCCAGGCTCGAGCGCCCGATTCTGGTGGTCGACATCGATGATCCCACGGCCAGGGGCGGCGAATGTCTGGGCGAACTGACCTACGAGCAGTTCCTGGACACCGGCGATCCCGACTTCGCCTGGACGCTCCCCGACGATGAATGGCGGGCGATTTCGCTGAATTACACATCGGGGACCACCGGCAATCCCAAGGGTGTCGTCTATCATCATCGGGGCGCCTACCTGAACGCCATGGGCAATATTCTGACCTGGGCGATGCCGCACCATCCCGTGTATTTGTGGACTTTGCCGATGTTCCACTGCAATGGCTGGTGCTTTCCGTGGACGGTGACGGCCATGGCCGGGACCCATGTCTGTTTGCGCACCCTGTCGGCCCGGACGATCTTCGAAGCCATGGCCGATCATGACGTGACGCATTTCTGCGGCGCGCCGATCATCATGGGCATGCTGATCAATGCGCCGGTCGAACAGCGCCGTCCGATTCCCGCCGGAATCCGGATGATGACCGCCGGTGCCGCGCCGCCGGCCGCGGTGATTGAAAAGATGGAGCGGCTCGGTTTTCAGATTATTCATGTCTATGGCCTGACCGAAGTCTACGGACCGGTGACGGTGTGCGCCTGGCACGAGGTTTGGGATGAACTGCCGGTGGAGCAGCAGGCGGTCTTCAAAGCGCGCCAGGGCGTCAACAGCCCGGTGCTGGAGGGGTTGATGGTCGCCGACGCCGTGACGCTGCAACCGGTCCCGGCCAACGGCCAGGTGATCGGCGAAGTCTTCATGCGCGGCAATGTCGTGATGCGCGGCTACCTCAAAAATCCCCGCGCAACGCAGGAGGCCTTCGAAGGGGGATGGTTTCATACCGGCGATCTGGCGGTGATGCATGAGAATGGCTATATCGAGATCAAAGATCGTTCGAAAGACATCATTATTTCAGGCGGCGAGAATATTTCCACCATCGAGGTGGAATCGGTGCTTTATCGCCATCCGGCTGTCCAGGAAGCTGCCGTAGTCGCGCGGCCGGACGAGAAATGGGGCGAAACGCCGTGCGCCTTCGTGACCCTCAAGCCGGGGGAAGAGGTGAGCGAAGCCGATCTTATGGCTTTTTGTCGCCAAAACCTTGCGCATTTCAAGTGTCCGCGCCATATCGTCTTCACAGAGCTGCCCAAGACATCCACCGGGAAAATTCAGAAGTTCGTTTTGCGGCAAAAGGTAAAAGGCGTGCGGTAAGCCGTCGGGGCCGCCCCGGTCGGGTCCTTCGGCCGGGGCGGGGTGTGCGGTCGGATGGTGCTCGGGCTTCTAGACGAAAGTGTCGACCCGAATGAAGCCATTGACGGCGCAACCGAAAAAAGGGCAACAATGTCACGTTGAAGCATGTCGGAGCCAAGCCGGGCCGATCGATCAGAGGTTAAACGAGACACCACCATGCAAGTGCAAATTTCGACGGTGGGGATTGCCGCTCTGATCGAGCGGGCATCGCGTTTGATACATTCCATTGGCTATGCCGAAGGGTTGTATCCGGCGCAGTGGACGGCCCTTCGTTTCTTTTCCGAGGCGCCCCCCTCATCGCGTACAACTGCCGGCCTTGCCCGTTTTCAGGGGATGAGCCTGGGGCCTGTGGCGCGCACCGTGCGGACCCTGGTTGAGAAAGGCCTGCTGGCCCGGGCCGCCAACCCATCGAGTCGACGCGCCGACCTGATCGCGGTGACGGCGGCGGGGCAGGTTCTGCTGAAACGCGATCCTCGGGCCGCCGTGGCCGGGGCGATCGAAACCATGCCCCCCGAACACCGGGAGGCGCTGGCCATGGCCATGGAGACGCTGTTGCACGGCTTGCTGGCCATCCAGCGATACCCCGAGCACGATCATGCCGCGGATGCCGTCGAAACGCCTTCGGAAACGGAAGTCGGGTGAGTGCTGTGGGCCGGCGGGGTTGTGTTGGCGTCAGCCGTAGAACCGGGCGATGCGCTCTGCCGGAACGCCCAGCCGGTAGAGCGTGAGGCACACGAGGTTGCGAAGACTCCGCCGCAGATAGCCGGCACGGCGGAAGCGATCCGCCGAGGTGATGGCGGTGCCGTCCAATGCCATCAAGCGGGTGCGGCCGAGGCGGCGGACCAGATCCACATCCTCCATCAACGGCCACCGACGGAAGCCCCCGACGCCCCGATACAAGGATCGGGATAGCAGCAAGCCCTGGTCACCATAGGGCAGGGCGAACCATCGGCAGCGGTGGGCCACCCAACGCTCCAGGCGTCGGGCGGCCGGGGCGTCGTCGTCAAGACCGAGTCGAAAGTAACCGGCGCGACCGTCGGTCCGGGGATCGGTCAGGAAGGCCGGAATCGCGAGCAGGGCCTGGGTGTCCAGGCGGGTGTCGGCATGAAGGAACAGCAAGGCCCGTCCGGTGGCGGCGTCGGCTCCCGCCGCCAATTGTGACCCGCGACCGCGCGGTGCGCTGATGACCCGGGCGCCTCCGGCCCGGGCCACGGCCACCGTGTCGTCCCCCGAGCCGCCATCCACCACCAAGATCTCCATGTCAATTCCGGTGGACGGGTGATGCCCGGCAAGCGGCGCCAGGCAGGCCAGGGTTGCCGGCAGCATGACGGCAGCGTTGAGCGTCGGGATGACCACGGTCAGCGCGGGGGCCGCGGTCATAGCCGGCCCAAACGTGCCGTCAGAATCCGCTGGGCTTCGTCGGGGCCAGCGATGAGTTCGATCAGGCGCACCAAACGCATCAAGCTCTCGGTCTGGGTGGGTTCATCGGCGTCGGGGGGGGGGCTATGGCGCTCCAGTTCCGTGCAGATGGTGGCCAGCTTGCGCTCCACGTCCTTGCGAATGCCGACCGCGTCGGCAACGCGCGCACAGCGCCGGAGCGATAGCGCCGCCTTTTCGGCGTTTTCCATCTGCTCGAGGGTCGGTACGGCGGCGGCGCTCCCTCCTCCTGATCCGGGCGGTGACGACAGGTTCTGAAACAACTCTTGATTGGCTTTTACCACAACATTATCGAGTACAAATGTTGCAATTTCGCGTCGCACGACTTGTGCCTGTTGGGCACCGGCGTGGTCACGCTGTCCGCCCATGGAGCGTTCGAGGGAGGTCAGGCGGGCGACCAGTTGCTCGGCGGTTTGGGATGCCGCAACCGGATCGGTCGCAATGCTTTGGTGCTGGCGCAACTCCTGGGCCTGGTGGGTCAGCGCCGTCAGCGCGTTGGCGCCCACGGCTTTACACAGGTCGGCATGGTCGGCGCTGGAGCAGGGCAGGGGCAGGTCAGTCAGCACCTGGAGCAAGTCGCCGGGGCGTGCCATTCGCGCCAGCAGCACCAGGACAAAGGTTTTAACCTTGCGGATTGAGTCTGCGGCCAGTCGGGCGATGGTGGTCGACACCAGTTCGAGCTCAATGGGCGAAAAACCCAGGATCGGCCGTTCAGACAGGTGGAGCTTGACGGTTTCGATTTCGGGCGCGATGGCCAGAATGTCGGCAATGTCCAGGAGTTGTTGCCGGACATCTTCGGTAATGGTGACGTTCTCGGCGCCGATCCGGTGTCGGCCGATGCTGGTGTCGGCGGCAAGGAAACTTGTTAAGTGCTGCGCGGCATCTTGCCAAAGAGGGAGGCCGGTCGCGAAAATATCCCGATGATTGAATGGGTCTGTGGCGCGCAATCTATCATCGATGCTTTGAAGGAGAGTCTGTTCTATACGGTTGTGCACAATGATCCAGCACGGTTGGACGATGGTGCGCGACAGCCGGCCGATTTTGGCCCGATACCGGTCGGCGGGATCAAACAAGTCTTCCACCGGCCGGAACAGCAGGCGCTGGGCGGTCATCGGGCGCGGCGGTCGCAACCGGACCAGGCGTGGCCGGATCTGGTCGAGGACCACGCGCACCCGCCCGCGATCGGGCGCCTGTTCCACCAGTTTCAGGACGTCCAGGAGGCGCTTGTCGGGCAAACCGAGGCTGGCCAGGGCGATGCGGCGCCACTCCTCAAGCGTACTCATTTGAAGTCCGCCTTGCGGGTCTCGTTCCTTTGGACCTGCTCATAGTCGAGAACACCAGTGCGCCAGTCTTCATTGGCGCGGACCCAGCGCCGGTGGACCGTCTTCAGGGTCGTCGCCTGCGATTCGTTGATGGTTTCCAACTGACTTTTCGGCAAAATTGGTAATAAGGGAAAACTATTGGCGATCATGGCTTCGCGTTCCCGGCCTCCTTTGGTGGCGGCGTCACGGAATTCTCCGATCAAATAGTCCCAACCATCGAGCAACCAGGCCAACTGTTTGACTTGCTCTCTGATCGCGGAAAAATGCTTCTCCCAGGTGTTCAGCAGTTCCGTCAGCGACTCCGTTTCGCTGAAAACATTGGCAACAACCTTGACCGTCATCTGATTGGTCAAGTCGGCGATATTGGCCTCAAACTCTCCAAGATACGCGATCTCATCGGGCAGTTCGGACGACCATTTGCGCAGATTCTGACTGAATTGCAATAATTCATCAGACAAGGCCCGTAACCGCCCGGGTTCGGTGGCCTGCGGCAAGCCAATCGGGGCAATCAATGTGCTTAGGGCTTCGATCCGGACATAGAGTTCATCTTGAGGCACATTAAAGCGTTTGGCCACTTGTCTCAGGGTTGCTTTGAGTTCTTTTTGGGCCGCGATGGAATCCAATCCGTGGGCGATCAGGTTGGAGGGCGAAACGTTGATCAGTTTGAGTAATTGGAGGATCAACAAAAAGGTTGTCATAATCTGATATTGTTTTTCACCGTCCAGAATTTCTTTGGCTTTGTGGGCAGCCCGGGGCCCGGCCAAGCCCTGGGCCGCCACATCCAGTGTGACATAGCGCATCTTGATGGGGTCATCGACATTATGCTTTTGGATGCGATCAAACAGGACGCGGTCATGCAGGGTGGTGGTAATCGTCTCCAGAATCGACTTCCACGGCATAATATAGTAGCCCTTGCCACCCGACAGGCTCGGCAGCACGAATTCATACCGCTGGGAACCGTCGTCGCGGCGCATCCGGGCTTGGGACAGGGCCGGAGTGGTGAAGAAAACGGCAATGCCGCGCTCGGCCCAAGTATTGGCCACCAGGCCGGCCATCTTCTGGGTACTCATTGATGCAATCGTTTAGTGTGAGATCAAAAGATTTCGGGAGTCGGGTGCCGACTCTGGCAACCGCGCCGTATGATAGCAGTCTTGGGCGACATATGCCGACGAAAAAAGAGTATACGGAGCGGGCGCGGGACGTGAAAACGGTTCATCGGCATCAGTCGGGCCACCGCTTATGCAACCACAGCCATTGATCGGGGCGCTCGCGGATCCAGGACTCCAGAAGCCCATTGACCTGGGTCATCAGCGTGCGGATATCGGCCGCGCGGTTGCCGCTGTCGGGTAACGGTATGGGCGGCAGCACGGTCAGGCGAAACCGGGCCCCGCCCAGACGCTCGGTACGGGTTGGCAACACCGGGCAGCGGAACTTGAGGGCCAGTTGGGCCACCGCCGGGGCGGTCATGGCTGGCCGTCCGAAAAAGGCCACGGGAATGCCGTCGTTCATCTTCTGGTCCACCAGCATCGCGACGGTGCCGCCCTCGGCCAGGGCCGCGACGATGGCCCGGGCGCCGTCACGGCCTTTGGGCACCAGCCGGCCTTGCCCGGCGCGCCGGCCTGCGGTCATCAAGTCTTGAATGAGCGGGTTATTGGGCCGGCGGTAGATCGAAGTCAGCGTCAGGCCGTAGCGGGAAGCTCCGATGGGCAGCAACTCCCAGTTGGCCAGATGGCCGCTGAACATCAGGCAGGGTTGGTGCCGGCCTTCGGCCGGGCGCGGCAGATGCTCGGCCCCCACCACTTCGATTCGGCCCTGGGCCTGATCGTTCCACAGGTGCTCCAGGTGGGGATGTTCGGCCATCACCCGACCGAGATTGTCCCACATGCCCTGGAGAATCTCCCGATGACGCGAATCGGGCAGATCGGGCAGCGCGCGCCGCAGGTTGGTCAGGGCCCGGCGGGAAAAGGGCAGCCAGGGTCCGATCCCGCGCCCAAGCCAGCCGCCCAGGGCCGAGGCCCAGTCCACCGGCAACACGGCGATGACGTGATACAGCAGATGAATGGCGGCTGCCTCGGCGGGGTAGAGCAGGTACCGGCGCAGCCGTCGGGCGACGGCGCTACGATCAGACATGAGGTCCAAGGGCCTCCGGCCTTTGGTGAGAGCCCGGGGTGAAAGCCCCGGGTGCCGGCGACAGTATCGCGGTCTGGAGCAGCTTCGCCATCGCTTCCGGGTCCCGCCAGGTCAAGGTGACGGGCAACACCCGAACCTCGCGGCGGATCGCGTCCGGCAACCGGACCCCATCCTTGGCGGTGGTGACCGGTACCGCGTTCAAGGCGCGGGCACGGGCGAGCAGCGTGGCCACGTCTGCGGGCCGGTAGCGGTGGTGATCGGGGAAGGGGGCGGTGCCGACCAGTTCGGCGTCGAGCGCGCGACAGGTTTCAAAGAATTTCTCCGGTCGGCCGATCCCCGCGAAGGCGAGCAACCGCTGGCCCCGAAGCGACGCCGCCACCCCCGGGTCCGGCGTCAGTCGGGCCTGGAACAGCGGCAGGGCGTGACCGGTCACGGCCGTCCGCCGGACGAGTTCGGCCTCGAGTTCGGTCCGGTCGCAGCCCACCATCACCAGTGCCGAGGCCCGACCGAGGCCACGGGCGACCGGCTCGCGCAAGGGGCCTGCGGGAATCATCCGGCCATTGCCGAAGCCGACCGAGCCGTCCACCACCACCAGCGCCAGCCGGTAACCCAGGGCGGGATTCTGAAAACCGTCATCCAGCACGATGGCCTGGGCCCCGGCGGCGGCGGCGGCCAAGGCCCCGGCGGCCCGGTCCCGGGCAACCCAGGTCGGCGCCGCTTCGGCCAGCAGCAGGGGTTCGTCGCCGACGTCGTCGGCGTCGTGGCGGCCGGGCGCCACCCGCACCGGACCTTTGAGCCGTCCCCCATAACCCCGGGTCAGCAAATGGGGTGTGATCCCCCGGTCCAGCAGCAGGGTTGCCAGCGCCAGCGCCACCGGTGTTTTACCGGCGCCGCCGGCGACCAGATTGCCGACGCAAATTACCGGCGGGCCGGGGTCGAGGGGGAGCGTTCTCAGTCGGCGGAGCCGGCCGCCCAGGTCATAGAGCCAACCCAGCGGTGTCAGCACAGCCGCTTCACGTCCCGGCGCCCGGTACCAGAAGCCGGGGGCCTTCATGGCGGCGGCGGCCAGGTCATGGGCCAGCGGTCTCCGGCGGCGAAATCCCGGCGTCGACCAGCAGGGGGTGCAAAGCCGTCAGGGCGACGGAAACCACCTGGCGATGGGCCGTGGTGAGCCGGCCGGCGGCGTCGGCCAGCCGGCGGCGGGTCTCGGCATCGGCGAGCAACTGGCCGACGGCTTCGGCCAGTCGGGTGCCGTCGGGAACCGGCCAGGCGGCCCCGGCCTCAATCAACTGTTTGGCGATTTCCGCGAAATTTCCCATATGCGGACCGAACACCAGGGCGCAGCCCAACTGCGCCGGTTCGATCGGGTTCTGGCCGCCGTGCGGTACCAGGGAGCCACCGACACACACCACCGGCGCCAGCCGGTACAACACGCCCATTTCGCCAAGGGTGTCGGCGACATAAGCGTCGTCGCCCGCCCCCGGCAACGCGCCGTTGGACCGGCAGCCGGCGGTCAGGCCGTGGGTTGTCAGCAGGGCCTGGATCTCGCGCCCCCGGTGGGGATGCCGGGGCGCGATGACGGTCAACAGGCCGGGCAGGCGGGCGGCCAGGGCCTTGTGGACCTGGGCCGCGATGGCGTCCTCGCCGGGATGGCTGCTGGCCAGGAGCCATACCGGCCGCCCGGTCAGGGACTGGGACAGGGCCGACAGGGAGTCGGCGGCGGCGGGGGGGGGCTCGGAGGAATATTTCAGGTTGCCGGTGGTTTTGACCTCGGTGGCCCCCAAGCCGCGCAGGCGTTCGGCATCGGCGGCGGTCTGAGCCAGACACAGCCGGAAGGCCCCCAGCAGCGGTCCGATGAACCCGGGGACGCGGTGCCAGCGCCGGAACGAACGCTCGGACATGCGGGCGTTGACCAGCGCCGCCCGCAACCGCCGCCGCCCGATCTCCCACAGCATATTGGGCCAGATTTCCGACTCGATCCACAAGATGAGGTCGGGTTGCCAGTGATCGAGGAACCGTGAGACGTAGCCCGGCCGATCCACCGGCACGAACTGGTGGATGGCCCGCACCGGCAGACGCCGGGACATCAATTGCGCCGAGGTGACGGTGCCGGTCGTGACCAGGATATGAAGCCGGGGGTCCGCCGCGATCAGGCGATGGATCAGCATCAGAATCGACAGGGATTCGCCAACGCTGGCGGCGTGGAACCAGACCAGCGGTCCCGGCGGCCGGGGACACGACGACACGCCCAGGCGCTCATCCTGACGCGCCGGGTCTTCCTTGCCGGCGATACGGCGACGATGGAGGTAGTACCGGATCACTGGCCCTCCCACTTGGGTCAGGCCGCGATAGAGTGTTTGAAGCATACCAGTGATCATAGACCTGCCGTCCGCCGGCTCTGTAGCATACCCTTGTACGCCGCGCCCGGTCTTTCGGGCAACGCCTTGTCAAGGGGCGGCGGTATCCGGATCCGTCGGTTCGGACGGGCACGGGATGGGGCGCGTCGAGCGAAAAGTCGTGAAGGGTTGAAGGTTGCTGAGAAACTGCTCGGCCGAGGCCCGCCACGAGTATTTCAACGCGAATTCACGACACCGTTCGGGAGAGAAGGTCAGGGCCGTGCGGACCGCCCGACCCAGGTCGGTGTCCAGGCAGCCCACATCATTGGCCCCATCAATCACGTCCAGCGGTCCCGCTACCGGATAGGCGGCAACCGGAACCCCGGAGGCCAAAGCCTCCAGCAGCACCAAACCGAAGGTATCGGTGCGCGACGGGAACACGAAGACGTCGGCGGCGGCATAGTACTTGGCCAGCTCCTCGCCATGTTGGGCGCCGACGAAACGGACCTGGGGATAGCGGTTCTTCAACTCGGCCAGTTGCGGGCCGCAGCCGACCACGTACTTGGTGCCCTCCAGGTCGAGGGCCAGAAAAGCCTCGATGTTCTTTTCGATGGCAACTCTGCCGACATACATGGAAATCGGCCGTGGGTCGGTCAGGAACGACTTGTCGCGAGGACGGAACAATTCGGTGTCGACGCCGCGGGTCCAGTGGCGGATATTGGTGAAGCCGCGGGCGCGCAAGGCCTGTTCGATCGAGGCGGTGGCGACCATCATCGCCGCCGCGGGACGGTGGAAACGGCGGACCACGGCGTAACTGAGGAACAGCGGAATGGGGGCCCGGTCGCGGATGTATTCCGGAAACCGGGTGTGATACGCGGTGGTGAACGGGATGCCCCGTTTGATGCAGTACCGTCTTGCCGCGTGGCCGAGCGGCCCCTCGGTTGCAACATGGATGGCGTCGGGATCCATGGCATCAATCAGCCGGCACAACTTGCGTCCGGCGGCAATGGCCAGCCGGATTTCCGGATAGGTTGGCAAGGGCACCGTCCGAAACCGCTCCGGTCCGATGACCTCGACGGTGTGGCCCATTTTTTGCAGCTCGTCGCGTACGGTGGCAATCGTTCGGACGACCCCGTTCACCTGTGGATACCAGGCGTCGGTCACCACCAGAATGTTCACGCCGCCGCCCTGACCGGTTGTTGCCGAAGCACCTCCGTCCAGTTGATGATCTCCAGCTCCCCGGTCGTGTGTTCGACCAAGGCGGTGCAGGATTCTACCCAATCGCCGTCGTTGCAATACAGGATACCTTCCATGTTGCGCATCTCGGCCGTATGGATATGGCCACAGATGACACCGTCAACCTCGCGTCGCCGCGCTTCTTCGGCCAGGGCCGTCTCGTAGTTGCCGATATACTCGACGGCCGATTTGGCCCGTTGCTTCAAGTAAGCGGCGATCGACCAATAGGTAAAGCCCAACCTGCGGCGGACGAAATTGAGCCCGGTATTGAGGTGAAGCAGCATGATATAGGCTTGGTCGCCGATCAGTGCCAGCCACTTGGCATATCTGACCACCGCGTCGAATTGGTCGCCATGAATGACCAGGAAACGGCGTCCGTCGGCGGTCTGATGGATGATCTCGTTCACCACCGTCACGCCACCGAACTGTATGCCGATATATTCCCGGGCCGTTTCATCGTGATTGCCTGGAATGTAGAAGACATGGGTGCCTTTGCGCGCCCGGCGCAGGATTTTCTGAACCACGTCGTTGTGCGATTGGGGCCAGTACCAATTCCGCTTCAATCGCCAGCCGTCGACGATATCGCCAACCAGATACAGATACTCTGAATCACTGTATTTCAGGAAGTCGAGCAGATACTCAGCCTTGCTGCCCCGCGTGCCCAGGTGGACGTCCGAAATCCAGATCGAGCGATAGGTTCGCTTGCCGGCTACGGGCTCCATTAACTGACTCGACACAGGCTCCATTAACTGACTCCATTGGCGATCCGCAAAACCGGTAGGCCTATACCGCTAAAATGCCCCTTTGCCAATCGAACCCAAGCCATCCCAAGGCGGGGTTGGTCAAAATTCTCAAAACCATCATACGTCCATCGCATGTGTGTAACAGGTTTGTCATGGCTTTGCAAGGATGCACCGCAACAGGGGACGGTTTACAGGCCGGCGATGGTCATGCCGTCAACCCGAACGGTTGGGGCATCCACGCCGTAACGGAATTCCAGGTCGCTGGCGGGCTCCAGGTTCAGGAACATCTCCTTCAGATTGCCGGCCACCGTGATTTCGCTGACCGGGTAGCTGAGTTCGCCGTTCTCGATCCAGAAACCGGTGGCGCCGCGACTGTAGTCGCCGGTAATGCCGCTGACACCCATCCCCATCATCTCGGTGATGTAGAAGCCGGAGGGAATCTCGGCGATCAGGTCCCGGGCCGACTTGGTGCCGGCCGCCATATAGAAGTTGGCGGGCGAAGGGGTGGGCGGGGCCGAGGTTCCGCGGGACGCATGGCCGGTGGTCTCCAGGCCAAGCTGGCGCGCCGAACGCAGGTCCAACAGCCAGGTGGTCAACCGGCCATCCTCAATGATGGTGCGGCGGCGGACGGTGACGCCCTCGCCGTCAAACGGGCGCGAGCGCAATCCCCGGCGCACGAACGGGTCGTCGATCACCGCGACTCCGGGGGCGAAGATCGCCTGGCCCAACCGGTCCTTCAGAAAACTGGTGCCGCGCGCAATGGACGGACCGCTGATGGCGCTGGACAGGTGGGAGAGCAGCCCACGCGACACTCGGGGGTCGTAGACCACCGGCACCTTCTGGCTTTGGACCTTGCGGGGATTGATGCGTCGCACCGCCCGTTCGCCGGCGTTCCGACCGATTTGGGCCGCGCCCGGCAAGTCGGCGGCATAGACTTTGGAGCTGAAGTCGTAGTCGCGCTCCATGCCGGTGCCGGTGCCGGCCAGGACCGCGGCCGACAGGCTGAACCGGCTGATGCCGTAGCCGCCCGAAAAGCCGTTGGAGGCCGCCAGTGCCACCTGCGAACGGCTCCAACCGGCGTCGGCGCCTTCGGAGTTGGTCACCCCGGGCACCGCCAGCGCCGCATCCTCGGCGTCCCGGGCGGTCTGGATCAGCGTTTCGGCGGTGGGTTCGGTGGTGTCGCAGATGTCCAGTTCCGGGCCGTCCAGGGCCAGCAGCGCGGGATCCGCCAGGCCGCAGAACGGGTCCTCGGGGACCACCCGGGCCATGGCCACCGCCCGCTCCACCAACTCGGCCAGCATTTCGGGGCGGCGATCGCTGGCCGATACGATGGCCTGTCGCCGGCCGATGAAGACCCGCAGGCCCAGGTCCCCCGACTCGGCGCGCTCAACGGTTTCGGGGTTGCCCAGGCGCAGGGATACCGACAGGCTGGCGGCGTTATAGAGCACCGCATCGGCGGCGTCGGCCCCAGCCGCGAGGGCCTTCCCGATCAGAGTGTGCAGCAGGTCGAGGGCTTCTGCGTCGGCGGTCATGACGGGTCTCCGGTGGCTCGGGCGGGGCTTCGGCGGGGCGTGGGCGACGGGGCTTTGGTTACAAGAGCCCCAGCGTCTTGAAACTGGTGGTTTTGCCGCGGGCAATGATCAGGTGGTCGTGGACGGTGATGCCCAAGGCCGCGGCGGCGCGGACCACTTCCTTGGTCAGAAAAATGTCGTCACGGGACGGGGTCGGGTCGCCGGCGGGGTGGTTGTGGACCAGGATCACCGCCTGGGCGCCCAGCTCGAGGGCGCGCCGGACAATCTCGCGCGGGTAAGCGGGGGTATGGTCAATGGTTCCGCGCTGTTGCACCTCGTCGGAGATCAGCGCGTTTTTGCGGTCGAGAAACAGCAGGCGCAACTGTTCGGTGGTCTCGTGGCCCATGGCCGCCTGGCAGTAATTGACCAGGGTGTCCCAGCCGGCCAGAACCGGCCGGTTCATCACCTGCCCACGGGTGGCGCGCAAGGCCGCGGCACCGACCACGGTCAGCGCGGTGATGGTGGCGTCGCTGAAGTTGAAGGCCTGGCGCAGGCGGTCGGGCGACGCGGTGACCAACGCCCACAGGCTGCCGAATTCCTGGATCAGCGCCTTGGCCAGCGGTTTCACGTCACGCCGGGGCAGGGCCGGGAACAGCAGCAGCTCCACCAGCTCGTATTCCTGGAGACCGTCCGCGCCGGCCCCCAGGAACCGCTGACGCAAACGGTCCCGATGGCCGATGTAGTGGGGCGGCGGCTTGGCCGGGTCCGCCGGTTCGGCGGGGTCGGCGGCGTGCTGGGAAGGGTTGGCCGGCGCGGTCACAGGGCGGCGCCTCAGTAGGGTGGTTTGGTGAACCCGGCGGGCGACAGGGTGAAGATTTCGCAGCCGTCCGGCGTGACGCCCAGCGAGTGTTCGAACTGGGCCGACAGCGATTTGTCCTTGGTGACGGCGGTCCAGCCGTCCCCCAAAACCTTGACCTCGAAGCGGCCGGCATTGATCATCGGTTCGATGGTGAAGAACATGCCTTCACGCAACACCAGCCCGGTGCCGGGCTGGCCGTAATGCAACACCGAGGGCGGCTCGTGGAACACCCGCCCCAGACCGTGGCCGCAGAAGTCCCGCACCACCGAGAACCGGTTCGCTTCGGTGTACTGCTGGATGGCGTGGCCGACATCCCCCAGCGTCGCTCCCGGCCGGACCGCCGCGATCCCCAGCATCAGGGCCTCGTAGGTCACGTCGATCAGACGACGGGCCTTCAGGGTCACGTTGGTTCCGGCCAGATACATCCGACTGCTGTCGCCGTACCAGCCATCCAGGATCGGCGTCACGTCGATGTTCAGGATATCGCCGTCGTGGAGCCGCTTTTCGCCTGGGATGCCGTGGCAGACCACATGATTGATCGAAACGCAGGTGGCCTTGGGAAACCCCCGATAGCCCAGCGGCGCGGGAATGGCGCCATGGTCCCGGATAAACTGTTCGCACATGCGATCAAGTTCCCCGGTGGACACGCCCGGCTGGACATAGGGCGTGATGAAGTCGAGGGTGGCCGCGGCCAGCCGACCGGCCGCCCGCATCCCCGCGAAGTCTTCGGGGCGGTAAATGCGGACCGGTTGGCCGCCATCTTCCTGGTTCGCCGTCTGCGCCTGATTCATGGGTTCACTGGTGTCGTGGCTAAGGCTGTCGTCGAGGGAACACTGCGGTCGGGTTACGCTTTACGTCGGGTTGCCTCGAATTCCCGTCACCGCCCGGCGAAGGGCAGGGGCCGGTCGATGTCCACACCATGGAGGGTGACGGTACAGGCGTAACAAATGGCCTCCACTCCGGCCGCTTTCGCGCGATCGAGACCCACGGCATAGACCGGATCCAGATCGTCGGCAACACGGAAGGTGTCACAGTCGGCGCGTTGAACAAGATAGAGCATCACCGCCCGGCCGCCAGAGGCCACCACGGCGCTCAACTCTTCCAGATGGCGGGCGCCCCGGGCGGTCGGACAGTCGGGGAACTCGGCGACCCGGCCGCAGCCCTGGCCGGGGCGGCGCAGGTGGACGTTTTTGACCTCGACGTAACAGGGCGGGCGGTCCGGGGATTCCAGCAGCAGGTCGACCCGGGACGCCTGACCATAGCGGACTTCGCGGCGCAGGTGCGGATAGCCGGTCAGCTCCGGAATCCGCCCGGCGGCGATGGCTTCGGCGACGATGCGGTTGGGATGCAGCGTGTTGACGCCGACCAGCGCGCCGTCGGCCTGGATCACCTCCAGGGTCAGCGGGTACTTGCGCTTGGCATTGAGCGAACGCGACAGCCAGACCGCCGAGCCGGGCCGATCCAGCCCGATCATGGCGCCGGAATTCGGAACATGGACGGTCGTCGCTGCGCCGTCGGCCAGCACCACATCGGCCAGGAACCGCTTGTAGCGCCGGACCAGATGGGCCGGGAGCAGCGGGGTGTCGAAGTTCATGGGCTCCCTTGCCTTTTGTCGCGGACCGGTCATTGTTGCACGGGGCGTGCCTGCCAGGGGAGCCGTTCGTGGACCAGCCACCCGATCATAGCGTGACCAGCGGCGGGGATCGGTGATGATTCCGGTGACGCGCACTATTGCCCTCGACGAGCGGGAACTCGAGGAGACGTTCATCCGGGCCTCGGGTCCGGGCGGTCAAAACGTCAACAAGGTGTCCAGCGCGGTGCAGCTTCGGTTCGACGTCCGGCACTCGCCGTCTCTGCCCGAACCGGTGCGCGAGCGGCTGGAGCGGCTGGCCGGCAGTCGGTTGACCCGCGACGGCGTGTTGATCATCACCGCCCAGCGGTTCCGGACCCAGGAGCGCAACCGCGAGGACGCGGTGGCCCGGCTGGTCGAACTGGTGCAGCGGGCCGCGGTGGCGCCGGTGCCGCGTCGGCCGACCCGGCCGACCCTGGGCAGCCGCCAGCGCCGGTTGGAGGCCAAGGGCCAGCGGTCGGTGGTCAAGAAGCTGCGCGGCGAGCCGTTCGAAGAGTAGCGGTGTCTCAATCCCGGCCGGTTGAGGCAGCGGCATGATGGCGCGCCGTTGCCTGTCGGTTGATCGCCCGTTGACGGCGCCTGTCGTCATAAGGGATGATCGGTACGTCAGCTCTTGGATCGGATTGTCCGGGTCGTCGACCGCAGTGTCGCAGTGAGGGAACGTGGCGGGAGGGGCGCGATGGCGCTGGTGCAATGGCAAGCGGAGTTGAGTGTCGGCGTTGAAATCTTGGATCAGGATCATCGCAACCTGTTTTCCATGCTGAACGAGTTGTACGATGCCGTTCAGTCTGGAATTGAGCTGGCCGTCCTGACCTCACTGTTGGATCGGCTGGCGCAGTACACCCAGGATCATTTCCAGCGCGAAGAAGCCTTGATGAAAGCGTGCGGATATCCCGATATCGCCGCTCATTGCGACGAACATGAGCAATTGGCAGTCAAGGTGAGCGAATTACAACGGCGACTGGCCGGCAGTTCCCTGGAGTTCCTGAGTCTGGAATTGCTGGTGCTGTTCAAGACCTGGCTGGCCTCTCACATTCGTGTTTCCGATTTTCAGTACAAGCCCTATCTGGTGGCATGGACCCGAAGCCACAGTGAAACGGCGCCCAAAGCCTGAGTGTCTGCGCGTATACCGCGGTTATTCGCGAACCGGCGGCGTCCGGGCCACAAGTCGTCTGGCAACCATGGCCCACACTTCGCTAGAATGCGTCCTCAGTCGGTGAGGGGTGCCCGCTCGGGCGCCGAAAGGGAGGAAGCGTGACGATACCAGCCCGTTTGTTCGCGGTGGCGATGGCGGCGATTCTGCTGAGTCTGCTGGAGGCGGTTTCGGCGGTGCCGGTCCGGGCGCAGGTCTCGTTGCTGGCGCCCTCGGATCTGATCGTCGCGGTCGGTGCCGGTGATGTCGACAAGGTCAAGAGCCTGCTGATCCATGGCGGCAAGCCCGACAGTACCGATATCCATGGCACCACGGCGCTGATCTTTGCCATCAAGGCCGGCAATGCCGACATGGTCGCGGCCCTGCTGGCCGGCGGCGCCCATGTCGGCATGACCGACAAGGAAGACAACACGCCGTTGATCTGGGCCGCCGACGTTGGGGATGCGGCGATCGTCAAGCAGTTGCTGGCGGCCCGCGCCAAAGTCAACCAGGAGAACCGGCAGGGTCTGACCGCGTTAATGGCGGCGGCCCGCAACGGCAGGACCGAGGTGATGGAGGTGCTGTTGAACGCAGGGGCCGCGATCGATAAAAGCGACTACACCGGTCGGGACGCCCTGGCCTGGGCGGCCGAGAGTCGCACGCCGGCGGCGGCGGCGCTGTTGCGCCGGTTTGGCGCCCACTGACCGACGGTTGTCGCCCATGCCCCCCGCCGTTGGTGGTCCCGGACCGCTGCTGCTGTTGCTGGCGGCGTTGATTGCCAGTGGTGGCATTGGCCTCATCGGGGGGCTGGTCTTGAGGCTGCCGCCGGGGCCGGCGACGCTGGTCGCCCGGTTGGCTGCCGACCTGGATCGGCGCTTGAACCGCGTTGAACGCGGCGACACCACTCGGTTGGTCCGCGGTGTGCTGGTGGTGCTGGTGATTGCCCTGCTGGCCGCCCTGTCGGGCGAAGTCGTTCATCTGGTGAGCCAGGGATTACCCTATGGGTGGGGGCTCGAGTTGGTGGTGCTGCTGGGCTGCCTGCGGGTGGGGGAACCGTGGCAGCGCATCCGGGGGGTCCGTCGTGCGCTGGTGCATCGGGGCCTGGAAGCGGCGCGGATCGAGGTTCAGCCGTTGACCCGGCGTTCGGTCAGCGTCCTGGACGATCACGGTGTCGTTCGGGTGGCGGTGGAAGCCGCGGCCAAGCATCTGAGTCAGGGCGTGGTGGCGCCCGCGTTCTGGTACATTCTGCTGGGGTTGCCCGGCGTTATGTTGTGGACTGCGGTCGATGCCTTGGACGAGACCATCGGTTTGCGCACGCCGCGCTACGAGCATTTCGGGTTGACCGCAGCCCGACTCGACGATGCCCTCAATTTTCTTCCGGCCCGGCTGGCCGGTGCCCTGATTGCCCTGTCAGCGGCATTCCTGGGCAGTGCCGCCCCGCTCGCGGCGCTGCGGACCATGATTCGGGACGCCCGGTATCACCGCTCGCTGAATGCCGGTTGGCCCGAGGCGGCCATGGCCGGCGCCCTGGGTTTAGCCTTGGGCGGCCCGTACCAGGACGGTGCGATGACGGTCCGTGAAGTGTGGATCGGCCAGGGCCGAGCCCGTGCGACCGCCGCCGACATTGGCCGGGCACTGGCACTTCATGCCGTCACCTGCCTGGTGTTGGTCGGCCTGATCGGCGTGCTGATGCTGGCGCTGGCTTCGGTAAACTGAGTTAAAGACCGGTCGGGTTCCGGCGACTCTGGGGCAACGCCAATTCGTCCGGCCACGGCTGGCAGGGCCTGACCGGCTGATCCCACGACTCGGCAGGGGGCGGCTGCGGGGCGGGCACGCCTTCACACCCGCCCGACACCGGAACCTGGCCGGGGTCTTGCGGGGTCTCGGGCGGCACCGATGGCAACCGGACCGGGGCTCAGCCCTGGCGCGCCTTGAAGCGCGGATTGGTCTTGTTGATCACATAGACCCGGCCCTTGCGGCGGATGATGCGGCAATCTTTGTGCCGGTTCTTCATGGACTTGAGAGAATTCACGATCTTCATGGCGGATGTCCCGAACGAAAAGGTGGCTGCCGGAAAGGCGGCGACCATAGGGGGCGTGGCCGGCACTGTCAACAGGCAGCAACCGTTGTGCCGGCGTTTCCCGACCATCGCGTGCATTCGACGCGGGCGGGAACGCTGATTGCTGTCGGTGCTTTGACCCGTGCCCTGTCATACGCTAAGACTGACAGGGGTGTCGGAATGCCGGCACTTTGTGGCCGCGGCCGGTGAGGGCGAGGGACAGAGGGGTGGCAAGCGGTTCGAAAATCTGGACAGTGCGCGGGATTCCGGCCGAATTGCAGACGGCTGTCTCCGCCGCGGCCAAGGCCGGTCGACAGACATTGGGGGAATGGACCGCGACGGCGCTGAGTAACGCGCTGGGCGGCGGCGAGGCCGAGCGGCCATCCTCCACCCCGCCGGCGCCACCGGCCATCGTGATGGACGAGGCGGTTCACGAGCGGTTGGCCGCCCTGGAGATGCGGCTTGCGGCTTTGGAACGGGTGGTCGAGGGCCAGGGCCAGCGCGCCGAAGGCACCCAGTTTCGGGTTGAGGGTCTGGAGCAGTACGCCGAGGGATTGGACCGCCGGTTGGCCATGGTTATTTCGACCCTGGGGCAACGACTCGATACCTTGGAAGCGCGGGGTTCCCAACCGTTGCCGGCGGCGCCCTTCGAGACCCCCGAACCGCCGCATGGGCTGTTTACCCGGGGGGTTGGCAGCCGCAAGCGCCTGACCGCCGCGGGAGAGGAGGAATTGCAGCGCCTGCTTGCCGTCGGCGCCGACGATGCCGCCATCGCCGCCCGCCTGGGCATCCACAAGCGCATCGTGTGGGCCCGCCGGCTGACCGGAACCGGCGCCGATGGCTAGCGCCGCCCCGGAATGCCCCGAGACCGGGCCCGCGCACCGTTGCCCGCGCACCGTTGCCGGTGACGTTTGGTGGGGTTCACGCGGGCCAAGCGGGGATCGGACCTTCGTCCGGACGACCATGGATGTTACTGTCGCGACCGAAACATGGGCAGAAGGGGGGACCGATGGCGACAGAAGGCGGGGCCGGTAACGAAGCCGGAACGGCGCGGGTGGCAAATCGCTGGCAGGATCCTTTGCTGCTGGACGAACTGCTGAGCGAGGAAGAGCGGTTGATTCGCGATACCGCCTACACCTATTGCCGGGATCGGCTGTCGCCGCGGGTCCGGGACGGCCATCGGCATGAGCGGTTCGATCGCGCGATCATGACCGAGATGGGGGCGCTGGGCTTGCTGGGCGCGCCGTTGGCCGGCTATGGCTGTGCCGGGGTCAATCATGTGGCATATGGTCTGATCGCCCGCGAGGTCGAACGGGTTGACAGCGGCTACCGCTCGGCGCTGTCGGTTCAGTCGAGTCTGGTGATGTTCCCGATTCACGCCTATGGCAGCGAGGCGCAGCGGCGGAAGTATTTGCCCCTGCTGGCCAGCGGCGAGTGGATCGGCTGTTTTGGCCTGACCGAGCCCGATGCCGGCTCGGACGCCGCGGCGATGACCACGCGGGCGCGCAGCCGCGGTGACGGCTACGTCCTGTCCGGTACCAAGACCTGGATCACCAACGCCCCGATTGCCGATTTGTTTATCGTTTGGGCCTGGACCGACGATGGCGATATTCGCGGGTTCATTCTGGAAAAGGGCATGCCCGGCCTGTCGGCCCCGGCCATCGAGGGTAAATTCAGTTTGCGCACGTCACCTACCGGTCAGATTGTGCTGGATCAGGTGGCGGTCTCCGCGGATCAGATGCTCCCGGGTGTCAGCGGGCTGAAGGGGCCGTTCGGCTGTCTCAACAAGGCCCGCTATGGCATTGCCTGGGGCACCATGGGGGCGGCTGAATTCTGCTGGCACAGTGCCCGGGACTACACCTGCGAGCGCCGGGCGTTTGGCCGGCCGCTGGCGGCGAACCAACTGGTTCAGAAGAAACTTGCCGACATGCAGACCGAGATCACCCTGGGCTTGTTGGGGGCCTTACGTCTGGGGCGGTTGATCGACGCCGGCACCGCCTCGCCAGAGGCGATTTCTCTGATGAAGCGTAACAATTGCGGCAAGGCGTTGGACATCGCCCGTACGGCTCGCGATATGCTGGGCGGCAACGGCATATCCGACGACTATCACATCATCCGCCATGTGATGAATCTGGAGACGGTCAATACCTATGAAGGGACGCACGATATCCACGCTTTGATCTTGGGCCGGGCCATAACCGGGATCCCCGCCTTCAGTTGAACCGCGGCTGCGCCCGACGGCCGCCGCCGTCGTCGCGCCGGCCGCAGGGTCAGGTCACGGGGAAGAGCGGGTGGAGTCGGGCGCCGCGGGCGCGAGGCCGACGGACGGGAAGGTGCCGTATTCAAGGGCGGCGGACCAGAAGCGTTCCAACCGGTGCATGATTTCGTTGCAGCGTTCAAATTCCACGCCACTGAAACCGGCGGCATCAAGAGCGGCGATCTGTCGTTCGAACATGGCCTTGATCCGGCCGCGCAGGTCCAATCCCTTTTCCGACAGCCGCACCCGCACCGATCGCCGGTCATGGGGCGACCGTTCTTGGCCGAGATAGCCATTCTCGACCATTTTCTTGACGTTGTAGGACACATTTGAACCGAGGTAATAGCCGCGGGCGGTCAGTTCGCCCACAGTCATTTCGTCTTCACCTATATTATACAGGATCAGGCTCTGCACGTTGTTGATGTCTTGGATGCCCAGCCGATCGAGTTCATTTTTCAGCACTTCCAGAAAGTGCCGATGCAATCGTTCGATCAAGAGGATGCTTTCATAATACGGCTGATGCACCGTCATCTCCTATGGCTTGAACCAGTCCTGCCGCCGCCCACCGCAGTCCGATGCCCGGCCTGAATAATACAGATGTGTGATGATAGGCGTCCTACTTGTTTTCCGCAAGGTATGCCACCGTGTTATCTGCGCCCTCGAATGGTGTACGTCCGGGTGCCGCCCGGCCGCTCCAAGCGGCGACCATGACAATAAGACTTTAATTAACCGTAAATCAACAACCAGCCCACTGTCGGCGGGCGTGTCCGAGCGGCGGGACGGGATGACCCCATGGCGGCCGGGGGACACTCGTCATCCCCCGGATCTCTCCCCCGGCCTTCGGGTCTTATCTCCGGTACCCCTGTTTCCGGTTCAGGGAAACGGCGGCGGTTGATGGGCTGCGGCCTCGGCTGCGACCTGGGCATCCACCGCGGCGACCGCCGACATGTTGACGATCCCGCGCACGGTGGATGACTGGCTGAGAATATGGGCCGGTTTGGCGGTGCCCAACAGGATCGGCCCCACCGACAGGCAGTCGGACACCGAGCGCGCCAGGTTGAGGGCGATGTGGGCGGCATCCAGCGAAGGCATCACCAGCAGGTTGGCCTCTCCCTTAAGCCGGGAATTGGGGAACAACCGGTGGCGGATGTCTTCCGAGAGCGCGGCATGGGCCTGCATCTCGCCTTCGACTTCCAGATCAGGGGCCCGCCGGAGGATCAACTCCAGCGCGTGGCGCATTTTGAGCGCCGACGGCGTGGTCTGGCTGCCGAAATTGGAATGGGACACCAGGGCGACCTTGGGCTGCATCAGGAATCGCCGCACCGCCGCCGCCGCCAGAATGGTCATTTCGGCGATCTGTTCGGCGGTCGGGTCGTGGTTGACGTGGGTGTCGCACAGGAAAATGGTGCCCCGGCGTAAGATCAGGGCGTTCAGCGCCGACGCATGGCTAACGCCCGGTTGCAGGCCCAGGATGTCGATGGCGTTTTTAAGATGGCCGGCGGCATTGCCGACGGCACCGGCAAGCAGCGCATCGGCTTCGCCCCGATGGACCATCAGGGCGCTGATCACGGTGGTGTTGGTGCGGACCACCGTTTGGGCGGCGGACGGGGTGATGCCGCGCCGCTCCATCAGTAAATGGTAGAGTGCCCAGTATTCGGAATAGCGCGGATCGCTCTCGGGGTCGCACAGGTCGAAGTCGGTGTCGAGGGCCAACCGCAGGCCGTGGCGGGCGATCCGCCGGAGTACCACGTCGCGTCGTCCGATCAGGATCGGTCGGGCCAGTCCCTCGTCCACCACCACTTGAACGGCCTGGAGCACCCGCGGGTCTTCGCCTTCGGCATAGGCGACTCGCTTGATATTCAGTTTGGCCCGGGCGAACAGCGGGCGCATGGCCTGGCCCGATCGATAGACGAACTGGCTGAGCCGTTCCCGGTAAGCGTCGAAATCGTCAATGGGGCGGGTGGCGACGCCGCTGTCCATGGCCGCCTTGGCCACCGCCGGCGCGATGGCCACAATCAGTCGCGGGTCGAAGGGCTTGGGAATAATGTAGTTCGGGCCGAATTTCAGCGGGGCGTCGCCATAAGCCGCCGCCACCACGTCGCTGGACTCGGCGTGGGCCAGATCGGCGATGGCCTGCACCGCGGCGTGCTTCATCGCTTCGTTGATGGTGGTGGCCCCCACGTCAAGGGCGCCGCGAAAGATGAACGGAAAGCACAGGACGTTATTGACCTGATTGGGAAAGTCCGACCGGCCGGTGGCGATCACGGCGTCGTCGCGAACCTGCCGGACCACGTCGGGGAGAATTTCCGGAGTCGGGTTCGCCAGTGCCAGAATCAGGGGCTGGGGTCCCATGGTGGCGACCATTTCGGGCTTCAGCACCCCGGCCGCCGACAGGCCCAGGAAGATATCCGCGCCGACGATGGCCTCGGCCAGCGTGCGGTGGGGGGTGTCCCGGGCGTAGCGGGCCTTGCGCTGGTCCATCAACGCGGTCCGGCCCTGATAGACCACGCCGACGATGTCCGTGACCGTGATGTTTTCCAGGGGGATGCCGACCAGATCCACCAGCAGGTCCAGACAGGCCAGCGCCGCCGCGCCCGCCCCCGACGACACCAGCTTCACGTCCTTGAGGTCTTTCCCCACCACCCGCAGGCCGTTGAGCACGGCGGCGGCGACGATGATCGCGGTGCCGTGCTGGTCGTCGTGAAACACCGGAATCTTCATCCGGGCGCGCAGCTTGGCCTCGACTTCGAAGCATTCGGGCGCCTTGATGTCTTCCAGGTTGATGCCGCCGAAGGTCGGCTCCAACGAGGCGACAATGTCCACCAGCTTATCGACGTCGGTTTCATTGACCTCGATATCAAAGACATCAATGCCGGCGAATTTTTTGAAAAGAACGCCCTTGCCTTCCATGACCGGTTTGGCCGCCAGCGGGCCGATGGCGCCCAGCCCCAGTACCGCGGTGCCGTTGGTCAGCACCGCCACCAGATTCGCTCGGGCGGTCAGGGTGCTGGCCTCCCGAGGGTCGGCCACGATCGCCTCGCAGGCGGCGGCAACCCCCGGCGAATAGGCCAAGGCCAGGTCGCGTTGGTTGGCCAGCGGCTTGGTCGGGATGACCTCGATCTTGCCGGGCGTTGGATAGCGATGATAGTCGAGTGCGCTTTGCGACAGGCTCTTGGTCATGGCGGCCCCCAGACAGGATGTTTCATCCCGTCCACAGCCGTCTGCCTTTTCACCTTGATGTCGGCGCCCTACACTCGGCGCCTTGATACCGGGTCACGCGGCGCCGGGCGGGACGGTTGGCTTAGGCCCCAAGCGGGCCGCCACCGGAAGCCGGGGCCGTCGAGGGCCAGGGCCTTCGAAAAAAATGGTGCGGTCGAGAAGACTCGAACTTCCACGGGATCTCTCCCACAGCGACCTCAACGCTGCGCGTCTACCAGTTCCGCCACGACCGCATAGCCACTTGGCGTGCCCTTGGGTGGCGGTGGATAGCAAATCCCCGGCGGCGGATCAAGTCCCTTTTTGCCACTTTTTGCCACCGGCCGTTTTGCCGCCGTCCGGCGGGGTTTTGATGGCCGTGACAACCGGTGATTATGGTTCCAAGTGACGGTTGGGGAATCGATCATCCGTTCCCAAGCGACTTGGCAAATTATAGTAATCAATCCGCCGTCAGGTCTTGATGCCTGGAATAAGTTGTGATAGACGCTTGAGTGATACTCTCGAATCGCTTCCCATTGCTTGTGTCATATCGGTGACATCATCCTGACCAAGAGTGACCCGCTGTTCATATGCCGAGGCTGCGGCGCCGCTCTGTTGAAGCGGACGTGGCTTCGGATCGACCGGAGGGGCATCGACGGGAAGCGAGCGGGTTGTTCGAACTGTTGGGATCAGTCTGACAAGGGTCCCCCCATGTGATCATCGATGCCTGATGGCTATCCCAGCGATAAGGCAAACGCAGGAGGATGCTGTATGACTATAGGATGTGCACCGACTTTGGCCGTAGGATTTGGTCAGGCGATCACGCTTGGCTTAAAAAAATACGTAACCTTTAATGGCCGGGCGTCACGCTCGGAATACTGGTACTTTCTGCTATTCTATATGATTCTCAGTATCATTACCAGGATTCTTGATGCCGCGATCGGAGCGCCGGTGCTGTCGACCTTGCTGATTGTTGTGGCGTTCATTCCGTTGCTTTCCATTCTAATAAGGCGACTCCATGATATCGGTCGTTCGGGATGGTGGTACTTAATCTGGATTACCGTTATCGGGGCGTTTGTTCTGCTGTACTGGCTGTGCCAAAAGGGCGGTGTTGACGATAACCAGTATGGTCCCGGGCCCGTAGCGCAACCGACCGCGTCGTAGCGTGGTTCGGCGCTGATCCGTTATTCTGGCCGATTCGGTACCGCGAACCCGTTATCCGGAGCGACGGCCCAGAGGGGCCATCGCTCCGGCCGGTATCGGCGGCCCGGCAACGGGCCGGCTTGCCCGGCGACGCCCCGGGGCCTATAACGCCGGGTACGTTCATCCTGGCAAGGGTCGCCCCATGTCTCGTCGAGTCGCGTATCTGAATGCTCGTTTGCTGGACCCGGCGACGGGGCTTGATGGGCCGGGGGCGTTACTGACCGAGGGCGCGTTGATTGCCGACCTGGGGCCGGGGCTGTTTGCCGACGGCGTGCCCGAAGGCATCGAGCAGATTGACCTCGGTGGCTTGTGCCTGGCGCCCGGTCTGGTGGATCTGCGGGTCGCGGTGGGCGAACCGGGCAGCGAGCACAAGGAAACCATTCTCACGGTGAGCCAGGCGGCGGCGGCGGGGGGCATCACGGCACTTGCCTGCCTGCCCAATACCGACCCGCCGCTGGACTGCGTCTCGGGCATCGAATTCATCGCCCGGCGCGCCCGGGAGGTGAAGCTGGTCAAGGTGTTTGCCCAGGCGGCGCTGACGCGCGGCATCGAGGGCAAGGAACTGACCGAAATGGGGCTGCTGGCCGAAGCGGGAGCGGTGGCGTTCACCGACGGCATCCGGGCGGTGGCCAGCGCCCAAGTGATGCTGCGGGCGTTGAGTTACTCGACGGCGTTTGACCTGCTGGTGGTTCAGCACCCGGAGGAACCGTCGCTGGCCGGGGGCGGCATGATGAACCGGGGCGAGGTTGCGACCCGGCTGGGGTTGGCCGGGATTTCACCGGTGGCGGAAGTGATCATGGTCGAGCGCGATCTGCGATTGGTGGAACAGACCGGCGCCCGTTACCACGTGGCCCATGTCTCGACCCGGGCCGCCATCGACGCGATTCGTCAGGCCAAGCGGCGGGGGCTGAACGTGACCTGCGACACCGCGCCGCACTATTTCACCCTGACCGAGGTCGATGTCGGCAGTTACCGCACCTTCGCCAAAGTGTCGCCGCCCTTGCGCAGCGACGGGGATCGGCGGGCGGTGGTCGAAGGGTTGGCCGATGGAACCATCGACGCGATCGCGAGTGATCATAGTCCCCACGACCAGGACAGCAAGCGCGTGCCGTTCGCCCAGGCGGTGTTCGGGATCGTCGGCGTCGAGACCCTGCTGCCGTTGACGCTGGCCTTGGTCCATAAGGGGCAATTATCGTTGATGGCGGCTCTGCGGGCGCTGACCGTTCGTCCGGCGGAGTTGCTCAAGCGCCCGCTGGGGCGGTTGCGGCGGGGCGGGGCGGCCGATCTGGTGGTGTTCGATCCGGACCTGCCGTGGCGAATCGACGTCGACGCCTTTCGCTCCAAATCCAAGAATTCACCGTTTGACGGGTTGCCGGTGTCTGGGCGGGCGGTCCGCACCGTCGTGGATGGCCGGACCGTCTTCAATTCGGCTTCAGGCCATTAGTCTTGGTCAATCAGCCGTAGTCAATCATGAGGGGTGAGGCGATGGACGGCACGGTCCTGTGGTCTCTGGCGCTGGCGGCGGTGGGGGGGTACCTGCTTGGTTCGGTGCCGTTCGGCCTGGTGTTAACCCGGGCCGCCGGGTTGGGCGACATTCGCACCATGGGTTCCGGCAATATCGGCGCGACCAACGTCTTGCGCACCGGTAACAAGGCGCTGGCCGCGGCCACCCTGCTGCTGGATGGCGGCAAGGGGGCGGCGGCTGTGCTGCTGGCGGGTCTGGTGGGCTTTGATGCGGCGCTGGCCGCCGCCGCCGGGGCCATGCTGGGTCACAGCTTTCCGGTCTGGCTCGGCTTTCGGGGCGGTAAGGGCGTGGCGACGGCGCTGGGGATTCTGTTGGCGGCAGCCTGGCCGGTGGGGGTGGCGGCGTGTCTGGTCTGGCTGGCGACCGCCGCTCTCTTCCGCATCTCGTCGCTGGCGGCGCTGGTGGCCATCGGAACCAGCCCGCTGGTGGCCTGGGCCGTGGCGGGCGGTCCGGTAGCGGTGGCCGCGGCGTTCATCGCGCTTTTGGTGGCGGTTCGCCACGAAGCCAATATCCGCCGGTTGTGGCGTGGCGAGGAACCTCGGATCGACCTCGGGCGCAAACCGTCTTCCCCCTGAGACGTGCCCTTTTTTCGGTGACGGTAGAACCCTATTTCAAGTACAGACAGGGGTGGGGGATCGAGCCCGAGAGGGCGGCGCTGTCCGGTGCCCGCCCGTCTTCGATACGACGCTCGCCTTCAAGAAGTTCGCCCTCAAGAAGTTCGCCTTCAATACGAATACGGGTTGCGCCGGTCATGGAGTGGCTTACGGCTCTTGCGCTCGTTGCGATCGTTACCGGGATCACCATCACCGTGGTGGTGCTGTTGGCGGTTCGCACGTTGCGGCGGAGCCTGGACGATGGGACGCTGCGCCAGGCGCACCAGATCAAAAGACTGGTGGAGACCGTGACGCTGTTGAATCAGCAACAGCAGAACGCCCAGGTCAAAATCCAGAGTCTGATCGAAGCCAATCGGCGGTTGGGCGAAGAAGTAACGGCGCTTTACGAACGGATTGGCGAGAGTGAAGGCGGCGTGCGTCGGACGATCACGCCGCGACTGCTGAATTGAGGGGCTCCCGGCAGAGTCCACGCCAGGCGTCATTCGCCGTCCAGATAGCGCCGTTCCAGATGCCGCCGGTAGATCGCAGCATCCAGGGGGCGGCCGGTGGCGGCGGTCAACAGGTCGTCGGTGGCGAGCAGGCTGCCTTGGGTGTGGATGTGGGTACGCAACCAGCCGATCAACGGCACGAAATCGCCACGGCCGAGACCCTGTAAAATGCCGGGGTCGGCCCGGCAAGCGGCATCGAACAATTGGGCGGCGATGACGGCGCCCAAGGTGTAGGTCGGGAAATAGCCCCAGCCCCCGGACGGCCAGTGAATGTCTTGAAGGCAGCCGCGCCGGTCATCGGGCGGCGTGAGGCCCAACAGGTCGCGGAAACCGTCGTTCCAGGCGGCGGGCAGATCGGCGGGGGCCAGATCACCGCCGACCATGGCGCGTTCCAACCGGTAACGCAGGATGATATGGGCGGGGTAGGTGACTTCGTCGGCATCGACCCGGATGTAGCCGGGTTGCACCCGGGTGTAGTGGCGCCACAGATTGTCGGCCTGCCAGGCCGGGCCGTCGCGGCCAAAGGTCTGACGCACCAGCGGCGCCAGGAATTCCAGGAACGGTCGGGATCGGGCCGCCTGCATTTCGATGATCAGGGACTGGGATTCGTGGATGGCCATCCCGCGTGCCGCGCCCACGGGTTGGGACAGCCAGGCCGCCGGCCGGCCCTGTTCATAAAGGGCATGGCCGGTCTCGTGCAGGACCGCCATCAGGGATACGGTAAAATCGGCGTCGTCATACCGTGTGGTCAGTCGCACGTCATTGGTGGCGCCGCCGCAGAACGGGTGCAGGCTGACATCGAGACGGCCCCGGTTAGAGTCGAAGCCGGCCACCCGCATCAGGCGTTCGCCCAAGGTCCGCTGGACGCTCACCGGGAATCGCCCGTCGATGGATCGGGGCACCGGCAGCGTCGCCTGACGTTCGAGGACCCGGGGCAGGAAGTCGGGCAGGAACACGGCGAGGTCGTCGAATAATGAATCGAGGCGGGCGGTGCGGGCGCCCGGCTCATAGGCGTCAAGCAATGCCTCGTAGGGGGAACAGTCGAGGGTCGCGGCCTTGGCGGCGCCAATCTCCCGCTGAAGTTCCAGAACTTCGGTGAGCGCCGGCAACAATGAACGGTAGTCACTGGCCGGTCGCGCCGTCCGCCAGATCATCTCGCAGGCCGACGCGGCCCGCGAAGAGGCCTCCACCAGCTCTGCCGGCACGGCATTGGCGTGGACCCAGGTATGATGCATCTCCCGCAGATTGGCACGTTGCCACGGGCTTAACGCCGGCAGGCTTTCGGCCTCGGCGAGGGTGTCGGCCAGACGGGAATCAGTGAGAAGCTCGTGGGCCAGCACCCGCAGGGTCGCGATCTGAGCGGCGCGGCCGTCGGCGGCGCCCGCCGGCATCATGGTCTGGCTGTCCCAGTCGAGGATGCCAAGCGCGTCATTGATCATGGAGAGCCGGGTGAACCGGCTCTCAAGCTCCTGGTATGCCGTATATTTTGCGGTCATCTGTTTCGCGGCCCGAGCTGACGGTAGGCTACAACATAAACGAATATTATTATTACCGCCAGCCCGAACCAGATCACGGCATACAGAAGATGATCATTGGGTGGATCAATCACCGTCTGTCCGCCCACGGGAAGCCCACCAGGATTGTAGTCCGGACCCGCATCAATGATCACTGCGGCAAGCGGCGTGCCGGGGGCGATGGCGGCTGCGGCGGCCATGGCGGGGGGGTCGATATAGAGCCATTGATTGAGGTCAGGGCGATTTTCTGCCAGAAACAAATTGCCTGCCCGAAACCAGGGATGGCGGGGCGGCAGCTCGGCGACACCCTCGATGGTGACGGTGCCTTCCGGCAAACCCGCGCGCCGGCTGCCGGGTGCCCGGCGTTCCTTGGGAATCCAGCCCCGATTGACCAGAACCACGCCGCCGCCATCGGCGCGCACCAATGGCGTCACGACTTCCAACCCGTCGTTGCCGAAGCGCGACCGTGCCACCAGATAAAGCTCGTGATCGTGGAGAAACGTGCCCGTCACCGTGACGTGCCGGTATTCCAAGGCCTGGGGATCGCCGAGACGGGCCGGAAGCGGGACCGTCGGTGTTGCAATTCGGGCATGGATGCGCGCGATCAAGGCGTTCGTCCAGGTGAACCGATCGAGTTGCCAGACGCCGAGCGCGATCATCACGAGTGCACCGACCACAGTGGCGAGCATGGCCCGCGTGCCCGGCACAGCCCCCCAGCCCCGGATCAGAGCCTGAACGGGAGTCCGCCAGAAACCGCATGGCGGTCGGCAACGGTCGAACCAGGGGGTTGGCATCACCCTCTCCCAATCGCAAAACGTCAATCAGCCCGAGAAGCCCCCTGATCGAGGAGATAAGCCCGGGCACCATAACAACCCCAGACGGCCTGACCGGCCGTCCGCACCTCAGATGGCTAAGATATCCGCCCGGGGGTCAACACACCGCCGCAACCGAACATTCTGGTGCTTGATATGGCGTTCGCCTGATCGGTTGGGGGGCGACCGGCTGGACGGTGATTGAACCAAGATCTCCGACGACCCTCGGGCCTGATGACCACCGGGCTTGTCCCGGCGGCAAGCCGGGGCCACTGTTAATCGGGCGGGCGGCGATCAACCGCCACCGTCATCGTGGCAGATGACAATGTCGTGAAAACGTGTGAACTTTGCGCCGGTCGCGAGCCATCCGTTCCTCAAGCCCCGTTCTGGAGCCTCCCCGTGAGCAGTCTTGCCGTTACCGACGACCTGTTCTTCAACCGTGCCGGCATGGACCTGGCGCGCACCGAGGCCATCGTCTCCGAGTCGCTGGTCAACGCCGACGATGGCGAGTTATACCTGGAATACGCGCAATCGGAAAGCCTGTCCTGGGACGACGGCAAGCTCAAGAGTGCCAGTTTCGACACCGGTCATGGCTTCGGCCTGCGGGCCGTGGCCGGCGAGGCCACCGGTTACGCCCATGCGTCGACACTGGATGAGGGCGCGTTGCGGCGGGCTGGCGCTTCGGTGCGGGCCGTGCATGCCGGCTATGGCGGCAGCACCGGTTTTGCCCCGCCCCAGGGGACCAACCGGCAGCTCTATTCGCCCGAGAACCCGCTGTCGCCGGTTCCGTTCGAGGTCAAGGTGCGGCTGTTGGCCGACATCGACGCCTACGCCCGCTCCCGGGATTCCCGGGTCCGTCAGGTCAGTGTCGGCCTGTTCGGCGAGTGGCAGGCGGTCCAGATCATCCGGGCCGACGGCTGCCGGGTGGCGGACCTGCGGCCGTTGGTGCGGTTGAGCGTATCGGTGGTCGCGGCCGACGGTGACCGGATGGAACATGGCAGCTATGGCGTCGGCGGGCGCTATGGTTACGAGCAGATTCTGGGCAGCGGGCAATGGCAGGCCCAGGCCGACGAGGCGCTGCGTCAGGCGCTGGTCAATCTCGGCTCGGTTCCGGCCCCGGCAGGCGAGATGGCAGTGGTGTTGGGGCCGGGCTGGCCGGGGATCCTGTTGCACGAGGCCATTGGTCATGGCCTGGAAGGCGATTTCAACCGCAAGGGGACATCGGCGTTCAGCGGCCTGATGGGGCAACGCATCGCGGCGCCCGGGGTGACGGTGGTCGATGATGGGACGTTGGATGACCGGCGGGGCTCGCTGAGCGTCGACGACGAAGGCACGCCCAGCCACTGCACCACGCTGATTGAAGACGGCGTTCTGGTGGGGTATATGCAGGACCGGCTGAATGCCCGTTTGATGGGCATGCGGCCGACCGGCAATGGTCGGCGCCAGAGTTACGCCCATCACCCGATCCCGCGCATGACCAACACGGTGATGCGTGACGGAAACACCAGCCCCGAAGAAATCATCGCTTCGGTCAAACGAGGACTGTATGCGGTCAATTTCGGGGGAGGACAGGTGGACATCACTTCGGGTAAGTTTGTGTTCACGGCGTCCGAGGCCTATCTGATCGAGGACGGCAAGGTCGGTCCGGCGGTCAAGGGTGCGACCCTGATCGGCAATGGACCCGACGTTTTGTCCCGGGTGGCGATGATCGGCAATGACGGCAAACTGGATCCGGGGGTTGGGGTATGCGGCAAAGACGGGCAGGGGGTTCCGGTGGGCGTGGGTCAGCCGACTTTGCGTATTGATGCCCTGACCGTGGGTGGCACCGCGACCTGAATGCGCTGAAGTCTGACTTCAGCCGTCGGGAGGTTGCCGCCGACACTGGCAAAACTGCTTTCCCTGCCCAGGTTTTTGCTATAGTCGGAATCGCCCGCGGCCATGGCGGACTGGTGGGGACGGGACAAGGAAAGGACCAACGGTTGCCGACCCTCGACCGAAGCCGGCTCCAGGCGCCGCCGCGGCGGCTCTCGGCTCCGTCCGATTCCGAAACCGAGCCGACTCGAGGCTGGCTGCCATCCGGGTTGCGCGTTTATGCCGTGGGCGATATCCACGGCCGACTGGACCTGCTTCAGGTCATTGTCGAGCGCATCCGCGCCGACGCCGAGACCCGGTCCGAGGATGACGTCTGCCGGGTGGTTTTTCTGGGCGACTACATCGATCGTGGTCCCCACTCCAAGGGCGTGATCGATTACCTGATGGCCGATCCGTTGCCGGATTTCGAGACCGTGTTTCTGCGCGGCAACCACGAATCGACCATGCTTCAGTTTCTGGACGACATCTCGACCGGGCCGGGCTGGCTGACCTATGGGGGCGTCAACACGTTGCTGAGCTACGGCCTGCGCCCGCCGGTGACGGTGCCCCCGGGATTGCGGCTGACGGCGGTCCAGCGCCAGTTGCGCGTGGCCCTGCCGCCGGCGCATCGGGCGTTCCTGTGCGCGATGCCGGCCTACGCCTTGATCGGGACCTATCTGTTCGTTCATGCGGGCATCCGTCCGGGTGTCGCCCTGGAGTGCCAGCGCGACGACGACATGGTGTGGATCCGAGATGAATTCCTGAGATCAACCCTCGACCACGGCGTAGTGGTGGTCCATGGCCACACCATCGCCATGCAGGCCGATTCGTTGCCCAACCGTATCGGCATTGATACCGGCGCTTATGCCACCGGGCGGCTGACCGCGGTGGTGCTGGAAGGCACCAGCAGGCGCTTTCTCGACACGGCGCCCTGACCGGATCAGGGGCAAGGAGTGCGCCGGTTTTACCCCGCAGGAGCCAGGCAGCCCGAAGGCTGCGGCCCTAATCGCGAAAATTGAGGTATTGCAGCGGCTGTTCGGCTTTCAAGCCCTTGATCAGGGCGATGCTGGCCTGAAGATCATCGATTTTTTTGCCGGTGACCCGCAACTCGTCGCCCTGGATGGCGACCTGAACCTTGAGCTTCCCGTCCTTGACGGCCTTGACGATCTCTTTGGCCAGCTCCTTGCCGACGCCTTGCACGATCGTCACGTCCTGCCGCACACTGTTGCCGGCGGCCTTTTCGACCTTGCCGAAGGTCAGGGCGCCGGGATCGAGCTTGCGGCGAGTCAGGTGCATTTTCAGCAATTCGTGGACTTGTTTCAGCTTGAGGTCGTCGTCGGCGAGCACCGTGATGATGTTCTCGGCCCGCTCAAGCGAACACTTGGCGCCTTTAAAGTCAAAACGCTGGGCCATTTCGCGACGGACGCCGTCCAGGGCGTTGTCAACTTCGTGAACATCGGTCTTGGAAACGACATCGAACGACGGCATGATCTCACTCCGCAAGCGTCCGGCCCCCGGCCGGGACGACGGCGTCCACTTTAGCATGGTCGCCCGCCCGCTGCGTCCTAGTATAGTCGCGCGGCGGCGATGTCCTTGTGCCGTGACCCGGCGGGACCGGAGCGAATCAGGTCCCGCCACCCCCCTCAATCCGTCAGCCAGTCAACGCGATCATCACAGAAGGACCACCGAGCATGCCATACCTGGATCGGGCCAGTTTCATTGACCTGCTGAAGCGTTTGGGCACCGAGACCGATGCCGACGTCCTTGCCGCCGCCCGGGAGATTCATCGCAGAGTCGAGGCCGCAGGGGCCAATTGGGACGTGTTGCTGGCGCGCCCGCCCGGTGCGGCAGCGATGGCGCGGTTGGAAGAGTACGACGATCCCGATGCCGAAACCGATGTCGGGGCGTTTGAGATTCGCGACCGTCATCACGACCATTCGCTGGCGGACCTGGAACCGGTGCCCCCGCGTCAGGCCCAACTCTTTGCCGACGAACTCAAGGTAATCGAGGCCCTGCTGGCTAGGCCGGCCCTGGCCATCGAGACCCGGCGCGAGTTGCTGGACTTGCGTTCCGATATCGTGACTAACGAGTTCGCCGACATGGATCGCCGGTATTTGCGCGATCTGGCAGCGCGTCTCAACGCCAGCTAGTGCGCCGCCCGGGGGGCGCCCTCCTGAAAGGCCGGCTGAAACAGGGAAACTGGGGCGACGGATGGGACTCGAACCCACGACCACTCGGACCACAACCGAGGGCTCTACCAGCTGAGCTACCGTCGCCGCCGGTGCAAGCTCTTACGCCCAACCGACGTGTCCGTCAAGCCTGTCTTGAGGGGGGGGCCGCGGCGGACAAAGCCGCTCTGCCTCGGTTCGCCACACCCTGCTGCTGTTATTCCCCTCATGGTGCCTAATATTTAGGCTATTATCTGCACAAAGTGGTAGCAGTCGCGTGCTGGCGGTGGCAATCTGAGCGGGATCTGGGTTATGGCCATCGTTGGCACGCGCCATGCACGTCTAGCCGCAGACGGCGACGAGCGCCTGGACCAGCCAGGGACGGCGACGAGCGCCCGGGCCGGCCGGGAACGGCGACGAGCGCCCGGGGTTGAACTTGTCATTTGGGTGAGCCGATGAAAAAAGTTGAAGCGATCATAAAGCCGTTCAAGCTCGACGAAGTGAAGGACGCTCTTCATGAAGTCGGGATCAAGGGGATCACGGTGACCGAGGCGAAGGGTTTCGGCCGTCAGAAAGGCCATACCGAACTGTATCGGGGTGCCGAGTACGTCGTTGACTTCCTGCCCAAAGTCAAAGTTGAGGTGGTGATGGAAGACAGCCTGGTCGAGCGGGCGATCGAAGCCATTCAGCACGCTGCCCAGACCGGCCGAATCGGCGACGGAAAAATCTTCGTCAGCCCGGTCGAGGAGGTGGTTCGCATCCGAACCGGCGAACGCGGGACCGACGCCATCTGACCCTGTCAGTCATGGTTCGGATTGTTCTAACCGTTGGAAGACGCTGAGGTCTGGCCCGGGAACCGCTTGATCATGGTCGGTTCCGGGCCGGGCTCTCACCGTATCGGCGTTGTCTATGCCGGGCAGGCATGAGATAAGCAGCCGCTTTTGGCGTCGGTCTCCGGCTTGACGGCTGGTTTGGGCCGGTGCGTTTTTTCAACCTTTGTCTGTGGATTTGGCCTCATGTCCGATATCAGCAAGGTCTTCGACCTGATCAAAGAGAACGATGTAAAGTACGTCGACCTGCGCTTCACCGATCCCCGGGGAAAATTGCAGCACACCGCCCAGCATGTGGACACCATCAATGAAGAGGTGTTCACCGATGGCATCATGTTCGACGGCTCTTCGATCGCCGGGTGGAAGGCGATCAACGAATCGGACATGATCCTGATGCCGGATGCGGCAACGGCGGTGATGGATCCGTTCGCGGCGCAGCCGACGCTGAATCTGTTCTGCGATATCGTCGAGCCTTCGACCGGCCAGCCCTATCGCCGTGATCCGCGCTCGATTGCCAAGGCGGCGGAAAAGTACATGGCGTCGGCCGGCATCGGCGACACCGCGTATTTCGGACCCGAAGCCGAGTTCTTCGTGTTCGATGACGTCCGGTTCGAAGTCAGCATGAACCGCGTCTTCTACGAGGTGGATAGCGAGGAAGGACCGTACGTCACCGGCAAGAAGTTCGATGACGGCAATCTGGGTCATCGTCCGGGGGTGAAGGGCGGCTATTTCCCGGTGCCGCCGGTGGACAGCGCCTCGGATCTGCGCGCCGAGATGGTCAGCGTCATGGCCGAGATGGGCGTCGAAGTCGAGAAACACCACCACGAAGTGGCGCCCTCGCAACACGAACTGGGCATCAAGTTTTCCACGCTGGTCAAGTCGGCCGACAACATCCAGATTTACAAGTACGTTGTGCATAACGTCGCCCATGCCTACGGCAAGTCGGCGACCTTCATGCCGAAGCCGGTGTTTGGTGACAACGGTTCGGGCATGCACACCCATCAGTCGATCTGGAAGGACGGCAAGCCGCTGTTCGCCGGTTCCGGCTATGCCGACCTGTCGGATACCGCGCTGTACTATATCGGCGGCATCATCAAGCATGCCAAGGCGCTGAATGCCTTCACCAACCCGCTGACCAACAGCTACAAGCGGCTGGTTCCGGGCTACGAGGCCCCGGTGTTGCTGGCCTATTCGGCCCGCAATCGCTCGGCGTCGTGTCGTATTCCGTACTCGGCGAGCCCGAAGGGCAAGCGCGTTGAGGTTCGCTTCCCGGATCCGGGCGCCAATCCCTACCTGGCCTTCGCGGCGATGCTGATGGCCGGTCTGGATGGCATCCGGAACAAGATTCATCCCGGCGATGCCATGGATAAGAACCTCTATGACCTGCCGCCGGATGAGCTGGCCCAGGTGCCGACGGTGTGCGGTTCGTTGCGCGAGGCGCTGGGCGCGCTTCGGGCCGATCGCGCCTTCCTGGAGCAGGGCGACGTGTTCTGTTCCGACTTCATCGACTCGTATATCGATTTGAAGATGGAAGAGTTGCTGGCCTTCGAGACCTCGCCGCATCCCATCGAGTACAAGATGTACTACTCGGTCTGATCGGCGTCGGTTCCAGAATCGGGAAGGGGCCGTCCTGCGGGGCGGCCCTTTTTTCGGGCCTCGGCCGACACCAAAAGAAGATCGCATTCCCCAACCCGCAGTCCTCTGGTATCATCGCCGATAAGGCCCTGCGCAGAGCGAGAGGGCCGGGTGGCGGGTGGTGTTATGTTTCGGAAGGGCGACAGGAATGCGTGGATGGGCAGCAGCGGTCTTTTCAGCAATGCTGGTGGTGAATGTCGGCACCGCGCGGGCCGAGCAACAGTCTTCCCCCGCGACGCTTCAATTCCCACCGCTCACGTCCCAGCAGCTTGTCCTCAACTGCGCCATGAGCGGGATGGTCTTTGTCACGGCAACGGCGCTTGGCCTGTTTAAGCCGATGACGGCGGCGGTCCATCTGGTGCCGTTCGCACCGTTGAACGAAGCTATTTACGGCTGTGGCTTGGGTGCCGCCACGGCGGTGGGGTTTCAGTCGCTCTTGGGTCTGCTGCCGCCCATTCCGCTGCCCCAACCGCCTTCCGACAGTGTCGACAGCCAACGCCCCCCGACGTTCGTGACGACTGCCGGGTCTGCCCATTAGGCCATCGGCCAAGCCTACCTGGATCCGGACCCCGTGGGCCCGGATCACGGCATGACCGGGGCAACGCCGGTGCGCTAGTGCCGTTGGCCGGTGCTTTTGACGAAGTCGGTGATTTGGATCGCCAAGCGATCTTCGACAATGGCCACCTGCCCGCGCGCCACCAGAATGCCGGCAGCCAAAATGTCCGAGGGGGCACTGATATTGCGGTTCAGTTCCACCACGGCACCGCGACCGAGCTTCAGCACGTCGCTGACCCGCAGAACCGCGGTTCCGAGGACGACCCGCAACTCCACTTCAGCTTCATGGATGGCAGTCTGTTTATCGTCAGTCATGCTTCAGTGTAACAGGCCGTCTTGCGAAAGACACGCCATTTTTGCCGCCGGGTTCCCGACCGGCGGCGGGAGGCTACCCGGCATCGGGAGGGGGCCGTCCGGGGCAACCGTCCAAGAGGATGGCCGCGTCCGTCGGTATCTGGTAGACAGCCGAACGTCACCGATCTTTCCGTGACCGATCAGGCGGGACCGGGCCAGGTCGGCTGATCAAGCCGAGGTCCGGGCACTATTTTAGCCGCCGCTGAGCGTGATGCCGGCAGGTATGGTTCATGGCTCGACGAGGACCGATTTATGAGAGAACTTCGTTGCATTATTCTTTCAAATCAAGAGTTTGTTAGTGCAATCATCGAATTTAAGAGAAAAAGTCGGTTATCTTTACCGATTGGAACGGTAAGCGGCGTCGACTTTGTCGTGACCGGCGATACGATCATCAGCAAAATAAAATTGACAAACGACTATAACGAGACTTCGGAAATGCTGATCGACGCGACCGAGGCCGCGGCCGCCGTGGTTAACTATTGTCTGGAGCGAAAGGTTCCCATAGCCCGGACGTATACCAAGAAGATTGAAGTTATCGATGGTCAACTGACGCTGGTCATGACCATGACTGTCGACACCAGTAAACCCATGAAGCACCAATCGGCCAAGGAGGGCGCCGGTCGTCAGAAATAACCGGTGAGGATATTCGAAAATTTCTTTGGCCCGGCGACTCTCTGGCGGTGACTGTTACGGGTTATTGGAATGCGTGATGAAGTACGCGGTCGCCGGCGTGAATCCCGAGCCGTCCGGCGACGCCGGCATTGACCTCGAGCACGGCGGTGACCGGTGCCGTCGACGCGATGATCGCGGTCGAACCGGGGGCGGCGTTGCGATGAATGTTGGTGATGCGGCCATCCCGGGCGATAAAGATCAGGTCGAGAGGGAGAAACGTGTTGCGCATCCAAAATGTGGCGATCTCTTCCGAACCCAGCAAGAACAGCATGCCGGCATCTTCGGGCATGGAGTCGCGAAACATCAATCCCCGTTCGAGTTGTTCGGGGGCCTCGGCGACTTCAACCACGAAGTGATGTCGGGCCCCGGTCGACGTGGCGATGGTCACGTCCGACCGGCCGAAGGTGACGACGCCCGAGGCGTCGTCAGCCAGGACGGCTTGCGGTGCGAAGAGGATCAGGAGCAACAGCAGGACAGTGTGGCCGTTCATCGGGACTACCTTGAGGACGGGGTCAATGGAGAGGGTGAGACCGGTTGGGCGGCATCACCGGTCAGCAGGTCAGGCGGTGCCGCGGCGGTGGCCTTGACCACGGTGCCCGGTCGGGTGTGGAAGCGGCGCAGGGCGCGCTCGCGCGCTTCGCCCTCGGTTCGTGCCCACACCAGATAGTCACGTCCACGCGCCCATTCCTGAGAGACCACGGGATGGCTATCCGGACGGGGCGGGGTGGGGTTGACCAGTGTGACGATCCAATCCTTTTCGCCGAGCTGGCGACGATTGTTAATCAACCACAGTCGTTTATTGCTAGACGTCTGGTGCCTGAGCAGCTCGGCCCGCAGACCATTGAGGTCGTTCTGTATTTTTGTGTTGGCGTCGGTCTGCTCCTCGTTCTGCTTGGTGATGGCCTTTTCTTCCTCCAGCATATTTTCGATCATCATCAGGAGTTTTTGTTCCCGTTCCGACGCGGTCCGGCAACGCCACCGCGCCTTGGCGATTTCGCGCAGGAACTGAAATGCCAGCCCCCCAAACCAGGCGGTGAGAATCAAGGCAATGACCATACCGAGCAGTGTATTCACCGGCTGCGATCCAAAACTCGAGTTGGCTGGCCTTCGAGAAGGTGTTTTTGGTAGCCCAGCTTGTCGGGAAAGAAGAGGTCAAGCTGGTTTGCGGCTTCATCCGGTGTAAAGGCCCAAATTTCCGCCAGATTAAGGTGGCGCCAGATGGGATTGTAAAGTTCCGAAGAGGGCTTCAGAAGGGGGGAGCCGCTGGTCGCGGCCACCCTTGCCACATGCTTGGCCTGGCCGATCCGGGCTTCGCCGATCTCGTGGATGAAGTCCGGTGGGCGGGAAGCCGCGGCCGCCACCTGTCGTTTGAGCGCTTGCACTTCGCTATTCAGGCGAGACCGCTGAGACTCCAGTTGTTGGGATTCCGCTTGGAGCGCCCGCAGGCGATTGCGGACCACCAGACCTTCCCGGGCAGCCTCAAGGTACCCCTTTTCCGCATCGGCGACCTTGAACAACCGGACGATCATCGGCGGTACGACGACGCGGAACAACAAGCTGACCCCAAGGCCAAGCATCAGGGTCGCCATCAGGGCGGACAGCATGAAGGTGAAGGTGTCGAACTGGGCGCTGGACATGACACGACAGGTGGGGTGCTTATCCCGGATACCATGGCGTGCGCGCCGGACTTTGTCCATCTCCAGCGGGGCGGGCGGTGGATGCCGACGCAGGCAGGCAGCAAGGGGGCGGCGATCACCGGCCGATGTCCGGGCCATGAAAACGCGCAATGGGGTAGCGGTGCCGGTTTTGCCGAGATATGCAGTGCAGGTTTGCGTGACCGACATGCTGACCGGATTTGACCGGTGGCGCCCTCTCGTGCGGCGGTGCCGGTTGACGCCTCAGCCGCTGTCAACGATATCCGTCGGTCGTTACACGCAGCGCGGCTGGGACGCCCGCCCAGCGTTGGGGGTTGCTCTGCGCCGGCCCCTCTTGCTAAGGTTAAAATTGCGTAAAGGGGGTGGCCGATGAACGTTCTTGAGGTTGTGATCTACGCCATGGTGATTGGCGGTCAACCGCAGACTCTCAAGTGTGTCGAAAGCGACTTGGGGACGGTCAATTGTACCAATGGGCTGACGGCGACCGAGGCTGAGGGCGGGCAAATCCGGTTCAGCAACGGTGTGACCATCAACCACGCGACGGGCGTTTTCTCGAACGGCATCACCGCACATCGCGACAGCACCGGCTGGTTGGAGTTTTCCAACGGCGTCGCGGTGCATCGCGATTCGCCTTATCGCTATCGGGTGAGTAACGGCAGTATCTGTCAGTTGACCGAAAAACGGATGGCCGAGTGCCAGGAAGGCCATTGAGCCCGTGAAGAAGGGCCGCGGACCGGCGGGCAACCAGCACATCGAGAGACGGGAATCGGGAAAGCCTCGATCGGTGAAGAACAGGCGATGAATAACAAGTCTGAAACTGGAGGGAATCGGGCCTGGGTTGTGGCCACGAAGGTTGCATCCCTGGCCATCTGGGAGGCTGGCGATGGGCGGGAGGATTCTGGTGGCGGGGGCGACGGGTAATACCGGTCGTGTCTTGGTCAGGGTGCTGGCGAAGAAGGGCGTGGCGGTTCGGGCGGCGGCGAGGGAGCGGTCGCACCTGTTGGGACTGGGGGCGACCGAGGTCGTCGAAGTGGACTACGGTGACCCGCAGTCTTTGGCCCGCGCGCTACGAGGGGTGGATCGGGTCTATCTGGCGATACCGTTGGCCGTCGATCTGGTGGCCGTGACCGAACAGGTGGCGGCTGCGGCGGTCAAATCGGGCGTCCGCCATATCGTCAAGCTGTCGGTGATGGGGGCCGATCGGCCGGAAGAATTGGGGCTGGGCCGCTGGCATCGGGATGCCGAACAGGTGATCGAAAACTCCGGACTGGTCTGGACCCACCTTCGCCCCAACTCCTTTATGCAAAACTTTATTAATGATCATCTGGGGTCGATGAAGAGCCTGGGGTTGTTTCATGATCCGGTGGGTGCGGGCCGGGTCAGTTACATTGATGTGGAAGATATCGCCGCAACGGCGGCCATGGTCCTGACTGAACCCGGCCATGAAAAGCGCATCTACGCCCTGACCGGGCCGGAAGCCGTGTCCAGCCATCAGGTGGCGGCGGCGTTTGGGCGGGCCGCCGGACGTGAGATACGGTGCGTTGAGGTCAGCGTCGATGCCGCCCGTGATGCCCTGTTCGGCTTCGGCGTTCCGGTTCCGGTGGTGAATGCCGTTGCCGAACTCTACGTTGCCATGCGTTCCGGACATATGGCGACCGTGACGTCCACCGTGCCCGAGGTGATCGGTCGGTCAGCCCGCACGCTGGCGCAATTCACCGCGGACCAGAAGCCGTTGTTCCGATAATGGGTCCGGTTCGGGCGCCGGTCAACGACTCCGACTGTGGGCGGTCATGACTGAACGGATTTTGGCCTCCAGAGTCGCCAGCGACAGCGGCTTGGCAATAATGCCGTCGGCGCGGGTATCGGGGTGTTTGGCCTTGGCAATGATCTCGCCGTCGGCATGCCCGGTGACCAGAATAACCGGAAGTTTCGCTGTATTAGGGTTGGCCCGAATCGCTTTCAGCACATGAAAGCCGTCTTCCTTCGGCATCACGCAGTCAAGCAAAACCAACTCGATGGGCTGGGTGTGGAGAATTTGGAGTGCTTCGGCGCCGCTGCTGGCCTGAAAAATTTCCTGTATGGTAATTTTTTTGAGCATCATGACCAACATCTGACGCATATAGTCGGAGTCGTCGACGACCAGGGTCCGGATAGTCATTTCTCTTTCCTCCAACTGGCGGTCGGAATCCACCCCGCGCAATTTGTTACACGGCGTTGACGCCGGTTACCGGATGGCCAAAGACGGTGTGGCAGACGGTCAATCCGCATGGCTGGTGTTTTCCTTGAGCGTTGCCACAGCCGCAAGCGCTTCCGAGAGCGCCGCCTCGAATGTCATCTGCAAACTTCCAAGGTCCATGGGTCGAAGCGCATGTTCGAGGTTGCGGGCCGCCACGAACAGCGCGTTCGCTTCGAGGGAGCCGGCTGCCCCTTTGATCGTATGGGCCAGGCGGTAGGCTTCCTCGAACTCCTGTCCGTCGATCAGGTGTGTCATCTCGGCGGCGGACCCGGCAAAGGCTTCGCCGAAGCCGAGGATCAAAATTTTGAGGAACTCCGGGTCGCCATCCACCCGGTCCAGGGCCTTGGCCAGATCGAACGGGGGCAGGTGTTCGGGCAGCACCGGGCCGGCCGGCGCCCGGGCGGCGTTGGGATTGGGGAACCCGAGGTCTCCCTCGACGGCCGGCGGGTTCACGTCCTGATTACTCCCAATGGGTGACGCCACGACGACGGCCGGCGGTGCGCCCAAGGTGACCCAACGCTCCAAAGTGTCATAAAATATCTTGGGATCAACCGGCTTGACGATATGATCATCCATGCCGGCATCAAGACAGCGCATGCGTTCATGGTCCATGGCATGGGCGGTCATGGCAATGATCGGCAGTGGTCCCCGGTCGTATTGCCGGCGGATCATGGCGGTCGCGGTCAGGCCGTCCATCACCGGCATCTGAACATCCATGAGCACCGCGTCATACGTCTTCTTCCCATAAAGGACCAGATCGGCAGCCTGGCGCCCGTGTTCGGCCACATCCACGGCCACGCCGACTCGTTCGAGCAATTCCACGGCAATTTGGCGATTGATCGCGTTATCTTCGACCACCAGAACTTGGGCGCCGTTCAGGCGACGATGGACCGACGAAACAGTTCTAGCGTTTTCGGTCGATAGCGGCGTGATTTGCTGGCCGGCCGTTCCGAACAGCGACGCCATGCAGTCAAAAAGCTGGGATGGGGAATAGGGCTTGGTCAGCACCGCGGAAATTCCGGCGGCTGTTGCTCGTGCCCCCAAATCCTGGTCGCCGTAGGCGGTCACCATGATGACCGTGGGGTGCCGCGACAGCCGATGGTTGTCTTTGATTCTTTGAGCCGCCTCCAGACCATCGAGTCCCGGCATCCGCCAATCCATGACCACCAAGTCATAGGGGGCGCCATTGGCGTCGGCAAGATCGATCTTCTCCAAGGCGATGCTTCCGGACGAGGCCGGTTCCACCCGCATGGCGCAAGACATCAACATGGCGGTTCCGATCATACAGGCGGTCGGATTATCGTCCACCACGAGCGTCCGCAGATCTTTCAGTTTACGCAGCAGTTCGGTGCCGTCACCGGGCGTCATCGGGCAGATCATGGGAATCGTGAAAAAAAAGGTGCTGCCTTTACCGGGCTGGCTGGTGGCGCCGATGGTCCCGCCCATTAACTCGACCAGTTGCTTGCTGATTGAAAGGCCCAAGCCGGTACCGCCAAAGCGGCGGGTGATCGAGTCGTCCGCTTGGGAGAAATCCTGAAACAGCTTTTCCTGTTGTGCCTCGGTCATGCCGATCCCGGTATCACGAACCGAAACAGCCAGGGTGATGCGGTCATCGGTGCGATGGTGGACGCTAATGGACAGGACCACTTCCCCGCGTTCGGTAAACTTAATCGCATTCCCGGTCAAATTGAGTAAGATTTGTCGCAGTCGTAGAGGATCTCCGATTAATCTTCTCGGCACATCGGGGTCGATTTGAAACAGAAGCTCGATTTCCTTTTCGACCACTCGCGAAGCCAGAATATTGCAAACATAATCAAGAATGATGTCGAGGGAAAATTCAACCGATTCGATTGCCAATTTTCCACCATCGATTTTTGAGATGTCAAGAATGTCATTAATAATGCCGAGTAACGCAGTAGCTGATCCTTCAATCTTATTAAGATAGTCACATTGCATCGGCTTCAGCTCGGTGCCTCGTAAAAGATAGGTCAGGCCCAAAACCCCATTCATCGGCGTGCGAATTTCATGACTCATATTGGCTAGAAATTGTGCCTTGGCCTGGGTGGCGGCCTCAGCGCGCCGCTTGGCGGCCTCCAAATCGATTTGTTTTTCTCTAAGTTCCCGCATATGTTTTTCTGAGTTGCGGAAATATAAAATGATTCCGACCGCCAGCAGTAGCAGGGTGGTTCCGGCAATGAAAACCGCGAGCTTAAGCAGGCGAACGCTATGCACAATCTCTTTGATTTCATCAAGCCGACTGATCACATGGACGGTCATGCCTTCCATCGTTTCGGCCCGGACGGTCATCAGATAGGGATCTCTCGAATTTTCAAAGCGGAACAGTCTGGCCAAAGGCTGCGCGGTCCAGGGCGTGATGGCCAACGGTTGGAAATCGTGGCGGCGATAACGGAAATCTTGGGCTTCTGATGAAAGCGCGGCCAGTCGATTGTTCGGAAGCGTGCGCATGTACAGCTCAGGCTCTTTTGCCATAATCACGACGCCATATTCGTCAGTGACGAAGGAATCGGTGCTGCCCAGGAGCGGAGAAAGTTTGTCGAGATTAATTTTAATCACGACGGCCCCTAAAATCCGTTCATCAACAATAATCGGCGCAGAGAAATACATGCCGGGAATACCGGTCACGCGCCCGACCGCCAGTTGCTGACCGGGCTGACCGCGCATCGGCATGGTAAAATAATCGCGATCATGATAGTTGGTGCCGACAAAACTTTCTGGTTGGTCGTAATTGCTTGCGGAAATGCAGTCCCCGGTCTGGTTGACGACCCAGGCCACGTCGATATTAAATCGGCTCCCGGCGGCAGCGAGTTTGCTCGCGAGGTCCAGCAATTTTGGTTGGGTCAGGAACGCTGCGGCCTTGGCCTTCACCGTCAGTGTTGCCGGAATCGGTTCTACCGCGTTGGCGCGGATGGCGTTGATGATGTCGGTATCGGCGGCAAAGTGCTTGGGCAGGGCGTGAAGGAAGGCGAGGCTGCGATGAAGATTATAGCTCAGCGCGTCGGCGTGCTCCTCAATCAAGGTGTCTTGTGCGTTGATGACAACAGCGATGCGACCAGCGGCCAAACGGTCGCCGCCGACCCAAACGATCAAGCCCCAGCATGCCAGCAAAAACCCGGCAATCAGGGTGAGCCGTGGGGGGCGTGGCAACCATATCGGGTAGATCATCGAGTGTCTTACAAGCTACCAAAGTTGTCGGTTGAGTCCCGGAACCATTTCATAGAAGCGCGCGGGCATCAAGCGGGAACCGGTTACCGGTTCGGGAGGGCTGTTCCGCGAGTCAAGGGATGGGGATCGTGGCGAAGCCAAGGCATCTCAAACGGTGCGGGCGGACGTTCCATTGATATGGCGATTCATGAACGCGCTATAAGCGTCACGGTCTTGGTGTGCAAGATCAAAGCGTAAACTTAAGGTATGGTCTGTGGAGTTAACCACCGTAAAGGGCAGTTCGACGGAAAGGTCGGGGAGCACCAGGCGGCCGACGATATTTCTGGGGAGCGCCGGCGTTTGCTCCAGAAGCGCGCCACCTTCCGAGAGATTATGCACGCGCACTGTGTAGCGTTGGCCCTGGCTGGAAACCTGTCCCAAGATATCCACGTCATGGCGACGTGACCTCCGGCGGTTTGCTTCCTCGGTGGAGGTTCTGACGGCTTTAACCAGAATCGTACGCAACTGGCGTACGCTTTCCGAAACATTGTCGGCGGCTGCAAAAACTTCCTGGGCCGCGCCCATGGTTGTCTGGGAATCGGTGGACACCTCCCCGATCCGGGTCGACACCATTTGCGCAATAATCGCGCTTTGAGAAACGTGGCTGGAAATAGCCGCGGTTTCGTTTGCCTGTTGTTCCACCGAGACGGCGACCGTTCGGGAAATTTCATCGACCTTGGTGATTTGCACGCCGACTTCAGCCACGGCCGACACCGCTCGGGCCATAATGGATTGCACCTCGCCAATTTTGCCGGTGATCTGGTTGGTGGCGTGCGCGGTCTGGGTGGCCAGGGCCTTGACCTCGTTGGCGACCACCGCGAACCCTTTGCCGGCCGCGCCGGCCCGCGCCGCCTCAATGGTCGCGTTGAGCGCCAGGAGATTGGTTTGCGCGGCGATGGAGGCGATCATCTTGGCGAAGTCACTGATAAATAACACGGCATCAGAGAGCGAATTGATGGTGGCGTGCGCAATCTTGCTGCTGTCCACCGAACCCTGGGTCACGATGCTCGCCAGCGCGACGTTGCGGCCGGTGTCCCGAAACGCCTGGGTCAGGCGGACGCAGGCCGCTTCGACCGCCCGGGCACCGGCAAGGGACTGCTCGGCGGCGGCGGCGACCTCCTCGGCATGGGTCCGGACCCGGGTGGCCATATCGACCATGCTGTTGGCCTTGTCGCTCATGGCACGGCTTTGCTTCGCCACGGCGGCGACGGCGTTCTCGCTTTCCAGTTCCACGGTCGCGGCCATGTTTTCGAGTGCCGCGATTCGTTGGCTGTCAGCCTTGGCGCGATGTTCTTCCCGTTCGGCCCGCAAGACCTCCATATGGTGGGCGTTGTCCTTGAACACCCGAACCGCTGCGACCATCGTCCCGATTTCGTCCCGGCTGTTGGAGGAAGGAATCTCGGCCGAAAGGTCGCCATTCGCCAGTCGTTGCATGGCGTTCGCCATGTGATTGAGATTGCGGACAATCGATCGGCCGATTAGGGCGGTAATGGCAATGGAACCGACGATGCAGGCACCGAAAACAATCAGGAAAGATACAATCGCCCGATGGGCATCGTGATCCGTGCGCTGGTACCAGGCGTCATTGTCGCGGCTTTGGAAGTCCGCCCAGTGGGAGGCTGCGGCCGCGATGGCCACATAGTGACGCTCGGCATCGGCGAGCATGGTCAGCGCCATGACTGTGTCGGTGTCGAGCATGTCGAGCGTGTCGCGCATCGGTTTGAACCAACCCGTCGCGGCCTTTTCAACCTCGTCCAAGAGCTGGCGTTCGTCGCCCTGGTATTGATAGTCGGCTTTGAGATGTTGCAAAATCTCTTCGACGGCCCTGACCCGGTCGAGGGTGGCGGCGATTTCGGCGGAAATCCGGTCTGGTTTGACACCAATATTCTGCCAGTCGAGAACGCGATAAGGGCCAGCATTGGCAGCTTCCAGGGTTAACAGAAGCTGCCCAACCTTTTCCTTTTTAGCCAGAGACGAGGTATAGAGGAAGGTTAGGCCATCCTTCTGGTGCTGGATAGTCTGATACGAGATGAGGCCAAGCATCACCGTTGCAATGATGATCATTGCCGGTGCAATAAATAATTTCGTGCGTAGGCTTACGTCTCGTAACATTGCCAACTCCACCCCGTCTGCCGCCAATCAGTGCTTGTAAGCGCCGCAACCGATAATAATATTGTCGACCTTCATCACAAAAAAACTCTTGTCCCCTAATTTTTTTGTAATCGGATCGGAGAACTTGAAGTCCACCCAACCGCTGCCCATCGTGTTGGCGGTGGTCAAGATTTCCTGGCCGTAGGGTTTGCCGTCCAAATCCTTCATATCCGCTGTGGATTTGCCCACCAATTTCGGATTGATCGGGTGCGACAGCCGGACCCCGGTTGCGGCGTCATACGTGACAAGGTAAAGGTCGCGGTCGATGAACTGCCCCTTGGGATTGCCGAATTCGGCTAGTGCGACCTCTCGTCCGTTGGCTTTCAGAAACGCTGCGGCCCGCTCGACCATGGCCTGCGCCTCTTCGCGCGTACCGTAACTTTCGGCGGCCATTCCCAAGCCACTCCACATCATCAAAAAAAATACCGCAAAAAAGACCCGTGAAACGCCTAGAATTTTTGCCATCGGTTCCTCCCGGCATTCATTCGATCGCGAAATGATAAAGGTTCACTGGTGATGCCCCGATGGCGCAGTATAACAAGCTAGTCCTGGAATGCCATCAACGACACGGCGATTCAGACGAGTTTACCCGAGGATATCGCCTTGCGGGGGGCGATGATGTCGGTGTGCCGGTGTCGGTGACGGCCTTTGAAACCCGACGCCGGCCGGCTTGGGCCGGGTGAGTCCGAGGGGATCGACCCGATCCGGCGGTGTTTGGATTCGGGCCGAGCCCGGCCGCTTTCGCCGAGCGGAAGGCATATTGGCCCGGCGTGTTGTGCCGAGGGAGATCATCGGTGTTGTGACCGGGACACGATTGTGGACAACGAGCCTTTTCCATCCCAACCATGGGCCATGGCCGGAGCTTATTTCCTTGACGATGGCGGTGGGGCATCGCACTGTCGGGGGAGATGACGGCCCGGCGGAAATAGTCGGCAACGTCATGGTGTCACTTCCGGCGGCGCCTGTAATCATGGCTTTTCCAAAGTATATATTCGCTCCGATACAGGTGACATGGCGAGAGACGGCCGATTTGGTCATCCCCTGGCGGCATAGTCCCTATGTTCACCGCCACCGGGCGGCCTTGATCATTTCCCGTATTCAGGTGGTTGCGGGAATTTTCGCGGTACTGATTCCCTTGTGGATTATTGTCGATGCCATGGCGTTTGACCGTTGGGTCTGGACGTCGATTGCCCCGTTACGACTGGCGGCTGCCGGCATTTGTCTGACGCTGGTCTGGCCACGCCAGATCGTTGACCCCCGACCGGCGGCGGTGATTATGCTGATATGCTTGTTGGTCATGCCCCCGGTGTTTTATCTGATTTCGGTGCCGATCATCGCCCATGCCAGCCCGGTCGGAATCTCCGGATTCGTTCGGAACCTCTATGAGTTTCTTCCGTATACGGTGGTGGCCGGTCTGAGCATCTTTCCTCTGACCGCGCTGGAAGTGCTCATTTGTTGGCTGGTGGTGTTTGTCGCGATGATTATTGGCCAGTTGTACCAGCACATGGAAAGCTGGACGACCCTGGCCGGTCCGATGTGGCTTTTATTGCTGATCGGTGGCACCGCCGTGGTCTCGGGTATGAGCCAGTTGCAATACATGATTGCACTGGTCCGGCGGGTCACGTTCGATCCGCTGACCGGGGCGCTGACCCGCCGGGCCGGGGCGGAAATGCTTGACAGCCAATTCCGCCAGAGCTTGCAGAAGGACTTGCCTCTGACTCTGGCCTTTGTTGATATTGATCGCTTCAAGCAGATTAACGACAGCTTCGGGCACGACGTCGGCGACCAGATGTTGCGTCATGTGGCGTTGCAGCTCCAGAATGGCTTGCGCCAGGGGGACGCGCTGATTCGTTGGGGGGGGGGAAGAGTTTCTGGTGGTGTTGGCCGGGACCGATCGGGACGGAGCGGGAATGGTGGTGAGTCGGTTGGGCAAACTGGGGTTCGGGGCCCGGCCCGACGGCCAGGTGGTGACGGTGTGCATCGGGGTTGCCGAACGGATCACCGACGGCGCCGGCGATGTGAACGAGTTGATCGAGACTGCCGATCGCCGAATGTACGAGGCCAAAATTGCCGGGCGCAATCGGGCGGTGTTCGGGCGGGGTGATATGGTGGTGGGGGTGGTTGGAAGCGCATCAGTCGGTGAAGGGGTGTCCTGAACCGGATATCCTACAGAAGGAAAATCGTCATGCGCATGAGGACCAGAGAAGAAATCGAGACACTGAAGGCCGACTGGCTCCAAGATGATTGCTGGGACCTTGAGGATACCGAAGGGTTCGAGGCGCACCGCGCCGAATTGATGGCTTTTCGGGAGGTCCATCAGGCGGAGCGCCAGCGTGCGGAGCAACGGCAGCGGGAGGCTCGGGCCGCGGACTTGGGGTGCTCGGTGGCTCTGCTGTCGATCGTCGAGCGGCTGGAAGATCAGGTCGCCCGGCTGGAACAGAAGGTGGAGAAGACCGAAGATTATATTTTGGGCCGGATTGCCCCGCGCTCTGACCCGACCCAGCCGGAATAGGTCGGATCATGCCCGGTTTTGCAGGGCCGAGAAGGTGTCGACCAGCGCGGATAAGGCCCCGTAGTCCCAGGTGCCGCAATCGTTGAGGCGCTCCGCCAGCGGGCGGGGAATCGCCGCCAGCCCGAGATAGGCGCCGCTGATCGCGCCGGTCATGGCCGCGGTGGTGTCGGTGTCGCCACCACCGGAGATGGCGACGCAGATGGCGTGCCAGTAGTCCTCGGGGGCGTGCAGGAAACTGTAAAGGCTCCAAAGCACGCTGGGCACCACATAGGCCGAGATGATGTCGTCGGTGGTCGGCCACCGGTCGGTGCCGGTTTCATCGTCGCCGGACTTGCGGCCGGCGCGGCTGATCAGCCAGTGGGCGTCGGCGGGGTCTCGGGTCAACAGGACATGTAATTGTTCCAGGTCGGCGGCGAATGACGGCTCGATCGGGCGCACCCAACGGGCCAGGGTGTCGATCATGGCGTCACGTTTCAGTCGGCCCTTGGTGGTGCGCAAGACGAGGGCGACAGCGCCGGCAATGGCCACCGAGCCGGCGATGGCCCGGGGATCCGTATGGGTGATGCGGGCCTGATCCTGGGCCGCCTGAATCAGAGCGTCCTGTCGATGGGCAAACATCCAGCCGATGGGAGCAGCGCGCATGGCGGCGCCGTTCCCCGCGTAAGGGGCCGGGACGCCGGCCTGCTGCCAGGGCACGCCTTTGGCCAGGCGAACCGCCGCGGCGGTGGAGGCCCGGCCGCGGCCGACCACGCGCTGCTCGCTGAAGAGTTCAGCGATTCGTCGGGCGTAGTCGCCGGGGTCGAAGCCGCGACAGCCGACATAACTCTCGATCAGGGTTCGCGTCAGTTGGGAATCGTCGGTGTACTGGCCGAACGCGTGGGGTGACCGCCCGATGGTGCCGGCTTTGTCGGTCAGCAGGATTTCGTCCACATATTCCTGACAGATTTCCCGTGAGTAGCCTTCGACCACGAAGCCCAGCGCATCGCCCAGACACAGCCCGATCAGGCTGCCGGCCAGACGCTCCTTCGCCGGCGGCGTCCGGATCGGGAAGACCAAGGATATCCAAAGATTAAGCCATTCTGTGAACATCAGTCCCTCGGAGGCCGGCGTAAGCCTGAATTGCCACGGAAATACCAAGCAGCCGTCTGGCAATAACACTGTGCCCTCCGTCAAACTCTTCCTCCGCCCGGATCACCGGTATCCAAGCAGAATTAATCATAAATTAATTGCGACACCAACGCCAGTCAAGACCGATGCGGTCGGGGCGGGCGGTGTTGCTGAAATATAAAAGTGCCGGGTAAAATTTGACCGCCCAACCCGGCCCGGGATGGCGGTCAGGTGCCATTTACAGGACGGTCCCGAAGGACGACAATGCGGTGGGGGGCTGTCCAAGGGTCCCCGTCGGGGGCGACCGAAGAGGAGTTGGAGCGATGTCTTCCGTGGTGTTGGTGACGGGGGCTGGTCGTGGCCTCGGCCTGGAACTGGTTCGACAGTACGCGGCCGGGGGTTGGGCGGTGCTGGGGACGGTTCGTGATCCGGCACAGGCCGGGGCGTTGCGGGCGGTGGCGGGGAATGTGGAGGTGCATGCGCTCGACGTGGCCGACTCGGAAGGGGTGGCGGCCTTGGCGGCGCGCCTCGGCGGGCGCCCCATCGACCTGTTGATCAACAATGCCGGGGTCTACGGGCCAGGCCATGAGTCGCTGGGCGCCATCGATTATCAGGCCTGGGAACGGGTGCTGGCGGTCAATACGTTGGGGCCGGTCCGGGTTGCCGAGGCCCTGTTGGACTGTCTGCGGGCCGGGAGCCGGCGTCAGATCGTGTCGGTGACCAGTCTGATGGGAAGCATCGGCGACAATACGGGCGGCGGCAGCCTTTACTACCGGTCATCCAAGGCCGCTTTGAACGCCGCCATGAAAACACTGTCCATCGATCTGAGCCATGAGTCCTTTTGCGTTACGGTGATTCACCCGGGATGGGTGCGGACGGATATGGGCGGAAGCAACGCTCCCCTGGACGCTCGCACCAGTGTCACTGCCATGCGTCAGGTGATCGACCGGTTGACCACGAAACAGAACGGCCGCTTTTTTAATTATGACGGTCGCGAGTTGCCGTGGTGACCGCCATGATGTGCGGTCGGCCGGATCAGCACGGTGATCGTGCTGCGGTGGACACCGGGGGCGGTGCGGAGCAAACTGCGGTCAGACCAGGGCACGGCGCGCTGGTGGCATGGGAAGGAAGGAAGTCCATGAAGCGGGGATTGATGGTGGCGGCGGTGGCCGTTCTGACTCTGGCCGTGACGGTGGGGCCTGCTCGGGCCGGGACGACCTTTGATGCGGTCAAGGCGCGGGGATTCATCCAGTGCGGCACCAATGTCGGGTTGGCCGGCTTCTCCAGTCCCGACAGCAGCGGCCGTTGGACCGGCTTGGATGTCGATATCTGCCGGGCGGTGGCGGCGGCGATGTTCGGCGACGCCGAGAAGGTCAAATATACGCCGCTCAGCACCCAGCAGCGTTTTACCGCGCTTCAATCGGGCGAGGTGGACCTGCTGTCCCGCAACACCACCTGGACGCTGACTCGGGATACCGCCAACGGCCTGCATTTCGCGCCGGCGACGTTCTATGACGGCCAGGGGTTCATGGTGGCCAAGAAACTTGGGCTCAAGAGTGCCCGGGAACTGGACGGCGCCACCATCTGCGTTCAGACCGGAACCACCACCGAACTTAATCTCGCGGATTATTTCCGTAGCCATAAGATGACGTTCCAGCCAGTGGTGATCGAGGCGCTGTCCGAAGTCAATCATGCCTTCTTTTCCGGTCGCTGTGATGTGCTGACCTCCGATACGTCTCAATTGGCCTCGATTCGCGCCGCCGATGCTCCGAATCCCGAGGATTACGTCATTCTGCCGGAGTTGATCTCCAAAGAGCCTCTGGCGCCGGCGGTGCGTCACGGCGATGACCAATGGTTCGATCTGGTGCGCTGGGTGGTCTTCGCGACGCTGGAGGCCGAGGAAAAGGGGATTACGTCGAAGACGGTCGATGCGGCACTGACAAGTTCTGACCCCGCGGTGCAACGGCTGCTGGGGGTGCAACCGGGTATGGGGCAGGCGGTTGGGGTTGGCGATAAATGGGTTTATAACATCGTCAAGCAGGTCGGTAATTATGGCGAAATCTTCCAGCGCAACGTCGGTAAGGATAGCCCGCTGAAGCTGGAACGCGGCTTCAATGCGCTGTGGACCCAAGGGGGTCTGATGTATTCACCACCGTTCCGGTGAGTGTGCCGGTGAGCGCCCGGGATCGGGTCAGGGTTTCCGTTGCGCGGGCGTCCTGGTGGGGCGACCCGCGGCTGCGGGGGGTGCTGATCCAAGTGTTGTTGGCCGCGGCGGTGGTGGGGCTGGTCGGGTGGCTGGCGGCCAATGCGGCGGACAATTTGGCCCGGGGCTCGATTGCCACCGGTTTTGGCTTTCTCTCCCGGCCGGCGAATTTCGAGATCGGGGAATGTCTGATCCCGTGTTCCGCCGCCGACAGTTACGCTCGGGCGTTCCTGGTCGGACTGCTTAACACCCTGAAGGTCGGGGCGGCCGGGCTGGTGCTGGCCACGGTGCTGGGAACGCTGATCGGTATCGCCCGTTTGTCGAGTAACTGGCTTGTGTCACGTCTGGCTATGGTCTATGTCGAGGCCGTGCGCAATGTGCCGTTGCTGCTGCAATTGTTCCTGTGGTACGCGGTGATCACCGAGGCCCTGCCCGGGCCGCGGCAGGCACTGGCGCCGTTGCCGGGCGTGTTTCTAAGTAATCGTGGGATGATGCTGCCGGTTCCGGTTTCGGATCCCGCCTGGCTCGCCGCCGGGGGGGCGCTGGTGGCGGCCGTTGTGGCCGTGGCGGCGATGCGGTGTTGGAAGGCTCGGCCGTTCCCGCTGCCATGGTTTGCCGCCACCGGGTTGGTGGTCGGCGCGCCGGCGTTGGCCTGGCTGGTGTTGGGGGCGCCGGCGGCCCTCGATATCCCTCATCTGGCGGGCTTTAATTTCCGCGGCGGCGTGACGCTCAGCCCCGAATTGCTGGCCCTATTGTTGGGGTTGGTGATCTATACCGGGGCGTTTATCGCCGAGATCGTGCGGAGCGGCATTCTGGCGGTGGATCGGGGCCAGACCGAGGCGGCGCGGGCGTTGGGCCTGTCGTCGGGCTTGATCCTGCGGCTGGTGGTGTTGCCCCAGGCGTTGCGGCTGATCGTGCCGCCGCTGACCAGTCAGTACCTCAACCTGCTTAAGAACAGCTCCCTGGCGGTGGCCATCGGGTATCCGGACGTGGTTTCGGTGCTTGATACGGCGATTAACCAGACCGGCCAGGCCATCGAAGGCGTGACCCTGATCATGGGGGTTTTTCTGGTGATCAGTCTTAGTCTGTCGGCGCTGATGAACTGGTATAACGCCCGCATTCGCCTGAGATAAGACAGGCCTGAGCACAGCGGCGCAGTGACCGTCAGTGGGCGGCCGTCAGGGTCCGCAGGATCACGGTGGTCGCGCCGGCCAGCATGCCGCCAACGGACAGGACGGCGGTGACACCGGTCCAGACCACCCAGCGGATCATGCGGGCGTCGGACTCCGCACCGCGGCGTTCGATACGCTCTTCCAACCGGGCGGTGTTGAGATCGACCTTGGTCTCGAGGGTGGCGACCTTGACCTCGAGGGTGGTCACCTGTTCCTTGGTGGCCATGGTGGCGACCTTGGCTTCGAGGGCGACCAACTGCTCCCTGGTGGCCATGGTGGCGACCTTGGCTTCGAGGGCGGCCAACTGCTCCTTGGTGGCCATGGTGGCGACCTTGGCTTCGAGGGCGGCCAACTGCTCCTTGGTGGCGACCTTGGCCTCGAGGGCGGCCAACTGCTCCCTGGTGGCCGTGGTGGCGACCTTGGCCTCGAGGGCGGCCAACTGCTCCCTGGTGGCGACCTTGGCCTCGAGGGCGCCCACCTGTTCCTTGACGCTGGCCACCTGTTCCTTGGTGGCCAGGTTAGACAGATCAAGGGCCGCCGAATCCTGGATGGCCGTCGTTACGGCTTCGGCTTGATCCTCGGTGAAGCCGGCTCCGCGCAGGCGTTTCACGATCCGGTAACTGTCAAAGGCAACGGCAGTCATGGTCGAACCTCCGTTATCTATGGTACCGTAACCGTGTGACGTTGGCGAGGGTCCGAATGTTCAATCCGGATGTTCAATCCGGGTGTTCAATCCGAAGGTTGACTCCGAATGTTGAAAAGGCCGTCGATGACAGGGGTTCCGATCGACCCGCCGCCTGGCCGGCCACCGGTGCCGCGGTTGGGGCCGCTGGGCTGGCTTCGCGCGAACTTGTTCAATAGCTGGGCCAATGCTCTGCTGACGGTGGTGATCCTGTGGGGTTTGGCCTCGGTGGTGCCGCCGCTGGTGCGCTGGTGCGTGTTGGACAGCGTCGTCACCGGCGACGCCGCGGCCTGCCGGGCCGCCGATGGCGCGTGTTGGGCGTTTATTCACGAGAAACTGTTGTTCATTCTGTTCGGCACCTATCCCCACGACCAGCTTTGGCGGCCGGGGTTGGTGGTCTTGTTGTTTATCGGTCTGTTCACGGTGAGTTGTGACCGTCGGTTGTGGCGGCACTGGCTGGCGCCGCTGTGGCTGGCCGGGCTTGGCGCGATGGCGGTGTTGATGTGGGGCGGAGTCCTTGGATTATCCGTCGTCGAGGACCGGTTGTGGGGCGGGTTGCCGTTGACCCTCGGGCTCGCGACGGTCGGGCTGGTGGTGGCGTTTCCGTTGTCGATCCTGTTGGCGCTGGGACGGCGGTCGGCGCTGCCCCTGGTGCGCGGCCTGTCGGTGGCGTGGATCGAGCTGATTCGCGGGGTGCCGCTGATCAGCCTGCTGTTCATGGCTTCGGTGATGCTGCCGCTGTTTCTGCCGGCGGGCGTGACCGTGGATAAGCTGCTTCGGGCGCAGGTGGCGTTCATCCTGTTCGCCTCGGCTTATCTGGCGGAGGTGGTGCGAGGCGGGTTGCAAGCGATTCCGAAGGGGCAGGAGGAAGCGGCCGATGCGCTGGGCCTCGGTTATTGGCAGAAAATGGGCTGCGTGATCCTGCCCCAAGCCCTGGCGCTGGTGATTCCGCCGTTGGTCAACACTTTCATTGGCTTCTTCAAGGATACCTCGCTGGTGCTGGTGATCGGTCTGTTTGACCTGCTGCGCACGGCGAAGTCGTCTCTGAGCGATCCATCCTGGCATGGTTTCTACCGCGAAGCCTATCTGTTCATTGCCCTCATCTATTTTGCCTTCTGCTTCTTCTTCTCTCGGTACAGTCGATGGTTAGAGGTCGACCTCAATCGCAACCGGAGGCACTGATGGCTGATGTTGAATCTCCTATAATTAGCATATTAGGTTTGCACAAATGGTATGGCGAATGTCATGTGCTGCGCGGGATCGACCTTGACGTGACCAGGGGTGAGCGGATCGTGATTTGTGGGCCGTCGGGGTCGGGCAAGTCGACGCTGATTCGCTGCCTCAACCGGTTGGAGGAGCATCAGCAGGGGCGGATTGTGGTGGACGGCATCGAATTGACCGGCAATTTGCGCCACATTGAGGCGGTGCGGCGCGAGATTGGGATGGTCTTCCAGCACTTCAATCTGTTTCCCCATCTGACCGTGCTGGAAAACTGTGTGCTGGCGCCGGTTCGGGTGCGCCGGCAACCGGCGGCCGAAGCCGAAGCCGTCGCGCGGGCTTTGCTGGAACGGGTACGGATTGCCGAATATGCCGATCGCTATCCGGGCCAATTGTCGGGAGGGCAACAGCAGCGGGTGGCCATCGCCAGAGCCCTGGCCATGAAGCCGAAGGTGATGCTGTTCGATGAACCGACCTCGGCCCTGGACCCCGAGATGGTCAACGAGGTGCTGGAGGTGATGATCGGCTTGGCGCGGGACGGCATGACCATGGTGGTGGTCACCCATGAGATGGGTTTTGCCCGGAGCGTTGCCGATCGGGTGTTGTTCATGGATCAAGGGGAGATTGTCGAGCAGGCGCCGCCCGCCCGGTTCTTCACCGACCCTCAGTCCGAGCGGACCAGGCTGTTTCTGAGCCAGGTGCTCAGTCACTGAGCCAGGGGAATATGGGGCGCCGCGTCCGGCGGCAGCAGGCCGGAGACCCGGGGATCGGGCGTATGCCGGACCACCGACCGGGTGATGACGAAGCCCATGCGCTGGTAGAGGCCCAGCGCGGCCGGATGGTCGAAGGTGCAGGTGTTGACCAGCAGGCGATACGTCGTCTTGCGACTCCAAGCCTGGCCGATGGCGTGGGCCAGCAACCAGGGGCCAAGGCCGCGGCCGATATAAGCGGGAAGCAGGCCGAAATAGGCCAACCGGACGTTCGGCGGTTGGCGTCGGTCGAGTTCGGCAAAGCCGGCGATGCGATGATCCTGACGGAGCACCAGGAACTCGATCCGCGCATCCTTGAGGAGGGCGTCCAGTTCCTCATCGTCGAGGGTGCGACGCTCATGCCACAACCAGGGCTCGCCGACTCCGTTGTAAAGGAAGCGGTAGCCGGCGACGCTGGGTGGGTCGATCTGGCGAACGCAAGCTCCGGGGTTGGGTGGTGGTCCCGGTGAATAGACCGGGGCCGTTCCCATCTCGAGGTAGGTGACGATGACCCGCAATAGTCCCGGGGCCGGTTCGAGGGCCATCGTGGTCGGGGCCGGAGTCGTTCCCGATCAGGGTCCCACGGCGACCGGCAGGTCGGGACGCAGGCCCCACTCGGCCCAGGAACCATCATAAACGGCGACATCATCGGCGCCGATCAGATGGAGACCCAGGGCCAGCACGCAGGCGGTAATACCACTGCCGCAGGTGGTGGCGATCGGCTTGTGGATGTCGATGCCGGCGATGGCGAATCGCTGACGCAGCCGTTCGGTGGGCAGAAGCGTCTTGGTCTCGGGGTCGAGCAGGTCGGTGTACGGCAGGTTGACCGCACCGGGGATATGGCCACTGCGGCGGCCCGGCCAAGGGTCGGCGACCGTTCCGGCGAATCGCTCTGCGGCGCGGGCGTCCACCAGTTGCTCGCGATGGCTGTCGAGATTCTGTTGGATCTGGTCCACGTCACGAACCAGGGTGTGATCATAGGTTGCATTAAAGTGACGTTGGCGCGGCACCGGCGGCAGATCCTCCACCGGTCGCTTCTCGGCCAGCCATTTGGGCAGGCCGCCGTCCAACACCGCCGCGTCGTGGTGACCGAACACCCGCAACATCCACCACACGCGCGCCGCGGACATCAGGCCATGGGCATCATAGATGATGATCCGGTTGCCGTCACCCAACCCCATGTTGCGCATCCGGCTCGAGAACTTTTCCGGTGGCGGCAGCATGTGCGGCAGTTCTGCCCCGGTATCGGCGATCTCGTCGATATCGAAGAATACGGCGCCTGGGATATGACAGGCCTGATATTCGGCTCGGGCATTGCGACCGGTTGCCGCCGGGAAGTAGGTTCCGTCGACCACTCTGACATCGGGCGCATTCAGATGACTGGCGAGCCAGTCCGTACTGACCAGAGCGTCGGAACGAGCATGGGGCATCTGGTGGGGTCCTCCTGAGGGTCCTTAATCGACCTGATTTCTTTGGGCGCGACGGCAGCCTGCGGGCTTTGGCGACGCTCGGCATGTGCCCGGACTCCGGGCGCGGCATTTGCCCGGAGTCCGGGCGCAGTCGTTGCCGATCGTTGATCGGAATGGGGCAGTCTTAGAGGGCGACGCCATGGCCTGCAAGATGACAGATTAACGCGCAGAGTCCGGTTGGGCGAGTGGCGGTTCCGGATCCCGGCCCTCTTACACCCGGCCTTGATCCGGCTTCAATGCTCTTGTGGCACCGGTGTTGCCTTGATGGCCGGACGTCCTACTTCAGGACCGGAGGCTGGCTCCCAAGGGCTGTCACGGCTCTGGTCAACGGCAATAAATCCGGAGCATGGTTCAAGTGTTTCTCAACCTGGACAAACAAGGGGATTAACCATGGTCGATCGGATCTACGACAAGGTGGCCGTCATTTCACAACTAAATCGGATAATGGAAGTGGAACTGGCCGGAGTCGTCCGCTATACACACTATTCGCTGATGGTATTTGGCTATGGTCGCATTCCCATTGTTTCCTGGTTGCGTGGTCAGGCCAGTGAATCGCTGGATCATGCGCATCAGGCGGGAGAACTGGTGACCCAATTGGAAGGACATCCGTCGTTGGCCATCGGTACCCTGCTGGAGACCCACAAGCATGATATCAGCGACATTTTAAAGGAATCGCTGGACCATGAGCAGGCGGCCTTGGCGCTCTATAAAGGACTTTTTAGTCTGGTGGAGGGGGCGTCGATTATGCTGGAAGAATATTCCAGACAAATGATCGCTAAAGAAGAACTTCATATCGGCGAAGTCAGCAAAATGCTGCGGGCGCCCGGTTGAGTTGGGTCTGCGCCCGGGGCTGTCGTTTACAGTCAGGGCTCTGGTAGGTTAACCGGAGTGGGGCCGTCGGCCTCAGGAAGGGGACGATTCAGCGGCGTCTCCTCCGGCTGCCGGGGGCTGCCTGGTGACCATGAGCCCAACTCCCATGAGCCCAACTCCCATGCCCCCAACGCCGCGGATTGTCATCATCGGCGGCGGTCCGGCCGGGCTGATGGCGGCCGAAGTGATTGCCGCTGCCGGGCGACCGGTGATGGTTTACGATCGCATGCCGTCCATGGGCCGCAAGCTGCTGATGGCGGGGCGGGGCGGACTGAATCTGACCCATAGCGAACCGCTCGAGTGTTTGATCGACCGTTATGGCGTGGCGGCGAATCGACTGGCTTCGGCCATCGCGGCGTTTCCGCCGGTGGCGTTGCGGACATGGTGCGAGTCGCTGGGGCAACCGACCTTCATCGGCACCAGCGGTCGGGTTTTTCCCGTCGGCTTCAAAGCGTCGCCGTTGTTGCGGGCTTGGTTGCAGCGGCTGGACCGGTTGGGGGTCGGCTTTGCGCCGCGCCACCGGTGGCTGGGCTGGGATGACGACGAACGTCTGCTGTTTTCGGGGCCGGACGGAGGGGTGGAAGCCATCGCGGCGGCGGCTACCGTGCTGGCGCTGGGCGGCGCTTCGTGGCCGCGTTTAGGCTCGGACGGCCGGTGGGTTTCCATTCTGGCGGCCCGGCAGGTGGCGGTGGCACCGCTCCGCCCGGCCAATTGCGGTTTTGAGGTCCCGTGGTCGGACCTGTTCCGACGGCGTTTCGAGGGCCAGCCCTTGAAACCCGTGACCCTGTCGTTCCGCGGTGTCGTCCGTCAGGGCGAGTTGATGATCACCGCCCGGGGCCTGGAGGGCGGCGCGCTCTATGCCCTGTCCGCGGCCCTGAGAGACGCCGTCGAGGCCGACGGCCGGGCGACTCTGACCCTTGATCTGCGCCCCGGCCTCAGCAGCGGCGAGCTTGGGCGTCGGCTCCGGGTTCCGCGCGGCAGCCGCTCGCTGTCCACCGTCTTGCGCACGGCGGGGGGCTTGGCGCCGGTCGCCATCGGACTGATTCGGGAGGTTGCGGGGAATGAGGCCGGGTCGGCGACCTCTCCCGACGCCCTGGCGGCGCTGATCAAGGCGCTGCCGGTGATCCTGACCGCGACCGGTCCCATCGAACGGGCGATCTCCACCGCAGGGGGTGTCGCGCTGGACGCGGTGGACGAACACTTCATGGTACGCGCGAAGCCTGGTATCTTCGCGGCAGGGGAGATGCTCGACTGGGAAGCTCCCACCGGCGGTTATCTGTTGCAGGCCACCTTCAGCACCGCGGTTGCGGCGGCGCGGGGCGTGCTGGCCTGGCTGGACGCCCGACCGGGCTCGCGTCCGTGATGCGTAGCGGGGATGGGTTTAAAGGCCCCATGGCCATTGGCGATGCCGACGGCCCGAACATACAATAATATGTTGTCCTTCTGCCGGAAATATCGCCGATCGACCGCATCGAATGACCAGCCACGGAAAAAACGGCAGGTTATGCGGACGTCGCGTGTATGTGTAAGAGAAATATCGTATGGTCACTCACGGCATGATGAGTCATCAAGATCGACATATTGCCTTATTCATCCAGGGCGAGGCGCGACTGGGGCGGATCTGGCGACAGGGACAGCTTTCATCGACCCACACGATGGGTCTGAGGCCCTCTGGACCTTCGGGTGCGTTCGTCGCCATGATTCGCAGGAGGGGAGAGCAAGGATGAGCGAAGAACGGGTGTTTCGCATTGGCTTGACCATGGCCGGCGCGATCTCGGCCGGGGCCTACACGGCTGGTGTGTTTGACTTTTTGATCCATGCGCTGGCAGCGCGGGAAGAGGCCAGGAAGAAGGCCGAGCAGCAAGGGGCGTCGCCCGGTCACCGGGCGACCATCGTGGCGATGACCGGCGCCTCGGCCGGCGGCATGACCGCGGTACTGGGGACCATCGCCCTGGGGCGCGGCCTGAGACCGACCAAGAAAACAACCGTTGCCGGCGGAACCATCGACTGCGTGTTGCCGGACTTGTATTCGGCCTGGGTCGAGCAAGTGCGGATGACCGCGGCAGACGGCGAGCGGTCCCTGCTGTCCCTCGAAGATCTCGACAATGACGGTAAGGTCGTGTCGCTGCTGAATGCGACGCTTCTGGAGAGTATTCGAGACCGGGCATTGCAGGTCCCAACGCCGCCGCCGTCGGTGCCGCCCTACAGCTTTGTGGCTGAAACCGTCCATGTCTACGCGACCGTGACCAATCTGCGCGGTACCGAATACGATATCTCTTTTGATAATGACAGCTATCGCTATCGCATGCTGAATCATGCAGATCGCAAGCATTATGCGATCAGTGGCCTGGGTAACGCCTCCGAATGCAGTGAATGGTCCGCTGATGACCCGGCATCCAAGCTCGCGATCAGCGATCTCAACCGGGCAGACGGACCGAGCGACGGCTGGAAGGAAATGGGGAACAGTGCTCTGGCAACCGGCGCTTTTCCGGTTGGCCTGGCGGCCAGGAAAATGGCGGTAACCCAGGCTGATTATGACGGTCGCAAGTGGCCAACGGACACCCCGAGCGGCACCAAAATCAATCCGTCATGGCCATCGGGGTGGACGCCAACCGGAGGAAACTTCGGTTTTGTCGGTGTGGATGGCGGGGTCATCAATAACGAGCCGTTCGAATTGGCCCGCTACGCCATTCGGGACCTGAGCACACCAAACAATCCGCGCGCGGCATCCGACGCCGACCGTGCCGTGATCATGGTCGCACCATTTCCGGAAGGATACAGTTTCCCCCAAGTCGATTCGCTTGATGATGGGGTGGTGGCGATCATTACCGCGCTGTTTCCAACCCTGATTCAGCAGGCCCGCTTCAAGTTAGACGAGTTGGTGGCCGCGGCCCACCCTGAGGTTTGCAGCCGGTTTGTGATTGCGCCGCGTCGGGATGGCAGTACGGTTCCCAGCTCCTTGGACATCGCGTGCGGCCTGTTGGGCGGTTTTGGCGGGTTTCTCGACCAAAGCTTCAGGGAACATGACTTTCAACTCGGTCAGCGCAACTGCCAGCAATTTCTGAAGAAATACTTCCAGCTTTCGGCGGATAACGCGATTGTCACGGGGCAGGACGGGGCCGAGGTGCCGATCATTCCGTTGCATTCGGCGTTGGGCGAAGGCGCCGGGCCGTTGGGTCAGCAAATCCCGCAGCCCTCATGGCCGCGGATGACCATCACCGCCTACCAGACCGTGATCGCGCAAATCGAAACCCGCGCGGACAAGCTGGTTCCGGCTCTGGTCAAACAACAGTTGGGTTCCGGGGTCGTGAGCAGTCTTATTACGATCTTTTGGGACGTCATTCCGTTTGGATCGATCAAGGACAGGGTGATCAAGGCGGTGCGCCTGACCATCTTGGCCGACCTGATTCGTCGCGATCAGATTCAGGACGGTCTGGTGGCCCCGATACCGCCGTCGGCCAAGCAGCTGCGGAACTATACCCGCGAGGAGCGCGAAGTCCTGGCGCGTCTGGCCGATCCGGGATTCGATCTGCGGACCGTCGAAGGCCTTGCCGGCAGCACCGGGTTCTCCGTGGCCTTGGTTCAAGCCACCCTGACTTCGGCCTGTAACCTGCCGGACGGTGCCATCCATCAGGTCTGGAAGACACAGGTCAAGACTAAGGACAGGAACGGCGTGTCGTCCACCGTTGATGGCTACGGGCTTATGTTCTGCCGTCCCAGTTGGTTCCAACGCAACTTTGGTAACCTCAGCGTGGGTTGACGGGGATATCCCCTGGCGATGATTTTGCCGGGCCCTGCCTGTCACCCGCACGGAGCAGGGCCCGTCGCTTTAGTGTGTCGTGTTAGCACAATTGCTCGGTTAACGGTTTCCAAAGGCCGTCGGCCTTTGGTGGGGTCGTAGGGGCCAAGCCCCTACAAAA
>CAIYNU010000018.1 GCA_903927615.1 uncultured Rhodospirillales bacterium
AGGCGGGCTGTGTGGACGCCTGAGAGTCGCAAGCATTACGATCGGAAAGGGCTTCGGGATCCGAGTGATATGACGAATTCGGAGTGGGCGCTGATCGAACCGCTTAGTCCTCCAGCCAAGTTTCTACGTGCTTTCAACGAGATGCCAATGGAGGTTCATCCCGAACGATTTGCCGCCGAAGAGTACGGCTTATGAATACTTCAGGGGGGCTTGCCCCCTAAGGTGGTGTGGGAGTTCTGGCCGGGGGATGGCCTGGTGTTATGATTACCATAGATACCCGAAGGTGAGGTAATGACATGAATAGGTACGTCCTTGTAATCGTGGTTGCCGGTCTGGCGATGACAGGTCCGGTTTTCGCCCAGCAACAAAACGCCAACGAGTTGCTTCAGCGGTTGCAAACCACCAATCCCGACGATCTGGCGACACAAGCCAGCGAAGCCTTAAAGCAATACAATCAAATGACTCCAGAACAGCGGGCGGCAGCTTCGGCTTCGGCTCAAGCCCAGGTGCCCGCGTTAATCGGCGCCGCAACCGACTGGTGGAATACCCTGACACCGGAACAGAAGGCGGCATATCAGAAATCGGTGCAAGGATTATCCGGAGCGATGAGCGGAAAATAGCGAACTTTTTAAAAAAGACAACAGTGGTTTATAGTGACGCCCCCGGTTTTGACCGCTTTTGGTGAGAGGCTGTCGCTTCTGCCATGTGGTCGAGGAAGGCGATTGCTTCCTCGACGCCGCAGAGCACTTGGTTGGGTGACATCGGGGCGTCGCCAATCTCAAGCGTAGGGCAGGGCGGGGTGTTCGACACTCAACCCACGCGCTCGAGGCCAGTAACATGGCACCATGCAACCATAGTGTCATCGCATCATCGCTGCATGCGGGTTTGGGCCGATTGTAGCATTCCGGCGCACCACAGCGCAGCGGGCTGGGAATGCCAATCATCGGGGTATGTTTCGGGGCAAGCGCGGCCCCGTGATCCCCTCGAACCGACCGATCGTTGGCACCCTCGTTGTCCAATGACGCCCAACACCAGGCCCGCTGCCAGCCATGCTCGGAACCTCCCCAAGGGAAGGTCGCAGCATCACCCGCGCAAACCGCCGGACTCAATGTGCCCACGCGGCGGCGCTTACGGTGAAACGGATGACCGAGACGGCGGTGGCGGCGATGGCCGAAATCGCCGCCACCCTGTCGGAAATTAGCCAGGTCACTACTGGAACGCGATCCAGTCGAGGTACAAGTCAAGTTCCCAGCCGCCATTGATCGAGCCCTGATCAACCCGGACCACCACCACCACCGCCGTGTACAGGTCGATGGACTTGACCGACACCGCGAAGGTGTCGGGTGTTAACCAGTCGCAATGCCGGGCGGTCACGAAGAACAGCGGGACCTTGGTAAACAGGGCGTCTTTCAGCGGAATGGAGAATGCCTGGGCGCCGCTCACCCCTGGCTTCGGCCCCGCCCGGAAACTGCCCCGGGCAAATTTTTCAAAGACCGGGGCGCCGTTGCTGAACAGACCGCCCGCGGTGTCCAGCCCGTTGGTGAACCGGGGCGTGCCGGCCACGCTGGCATTGGCCAGGGCCACACTGCCATTGGTCAGCGTCAAGCTGCCCGAGGTTAGGTTGAGCGTGCTGCGATCGGGCAGCGTCAGCGTACTCGGCGTCAGCGCCGGATCTTTGATGGTCAGGGTCAGGGGGATGGTTTGCAAATTCAGGCCGATGGCCACGGCTTCGGGTTGGCCTGGCCGCCGCAGATGCGCCATCGGACTCTTGGGCAGCGTCCCCTGAAGCACCAGGGTGCTATCGTTGACCAGGGTATTGGCCGGCAGCGTGGCGGTGGTGCCGCCGCCCTGCCAAACCGGGGTGGCGTTGCCCTTCAGGTAGATTTCGTAGAAGGTGGCGTTGCCGGACCAGACCAACTCGATGTCTTCGGCCCTGGAAAATTCCGTCGCCGGCCGGTTGGGGAACCCTTTCTTTCTGGCCATGAAGCCGGCCACGAAGAAGGGTTGCTCGGCTTTGACCAGCGGGAACGTGTGTTTCTTCAGGGTGTAATCTTCGATCGGATCGCTCTTCGACAGTTCATTGACCAGCAACAGGCCGCCGCCCAGGACGCTATTGATTTGGCCGGTCAGGGTGAAGGCCAGCGGATAGTCGATCTTTCGATCTTCTTCGTCCCGACAGTCGAAGATGAACGTGGCGTAATCGGTATCGCCGACCCGCCGGGGACCGATCCAGGCCGGGTCCACCTCGGCGTTGGACGGAAACCATTTGCCGGTACTGGCTTCCGCGGTGGGCGTGACGGCGTACAAGGCGTTGGCGCCCCGGCCGACCGGAACCTGAAGGATGATGGTTTTGCAGAACAGGCGGTCCTGGGCGCTGGGCGGGACCAGCACGTTGACGGTGATCACGCCGGTGGACAAGGCTTGCTCGGTGCTGACTTGCAGCGGAAACGGCATGGTGGAGATGGCGTAGTCCAGTGACACGTTAACCGGTTCCGTCATGGGTCTGCTCTCCTTGTTGGGGTGGCTGCGGCCGGTCCTGGGTTGATAGATTGGTTCTGAAGGTCAAGACTCCTTCCCTCAGGATCAGGGCCTGTGGGTCGGGCACCTCGGAAACCATGGGGTCGACGATGTCATAGCCGGTGACGGCGGCGGTCCCGGCGTTTTTCTCCCACCAGGACCAGGCACCGTTTTGGCGGACGGCGGGCACCGGCAAGGCGACGGCCAGGGGATGACGCGGCGGGTGCTTGTCGTCCGCCGGCGTGGGCCCGACCGTGGTCAGCACCGGCCCCAGCCGAAAGCCGAGGTCCATGGCGGACAGGGCCCGATTGACCGGAACCGGCGGGATGTCCAGGGACTTGACCGGCAGAATGCCGGTGGTGGCATGGACCTTGCCCCGGGGCTCCACCAGCATGGTGACGGTCGCGCGGTGGTTCGGCCGGAAGGTCAGGTCAATGTAATTGGCTCTGTTTTGGTCATCGGCGCTCGCTTTCCGGCTGCCCGGCGGGCCGATTTGCCGCAGGTAGGGCGAGGCCCCGGGCGGTGCGACGCTGTGAAAGACGCTGTACGCGTCGTTCAGGAAGTAGCCGATCAGCCCGTCCTGGCGCGTCTCCTGGTCGCCCAGCCGGATCGAAAAGGGCCGCGACAGGTAGGCCGGGTCGGACCGGTCGAAGGTCGCGGCCCAGCCGGTATCGCGCAGGGGCGGGCCCAGGAGCTGAAACTGAAGCTCGGCCCTGACCAGCGCCAGCGGTCGCCCGACCAGGACCGCGAGGGTTCGGTTGACCCGTTCGCCGGCCTGGTCGATCGACCACAGGCTGGTGTCGATGACCCGGAGGAACGCCGAGAAATTCTCGGGTTCGGCGAAAGCCGGGTCGGTCAGAACCTTGGCCAGATAGGGCGCCCTGGCCGCGACCGCTGCCATGGTGGCAATGGCCGGGTCCGGCGGCGGCTGCCACAGGCTGCGGTGCCGGCCGTTTTCGTCCACCACCAGCCGGACATCGCCCAACCCGGTCCCATCCGGGGCGAACAGCAACAGGCTGTGGTTCACATGGTTGCACAGGACCCAGCCGGCGATGGGATTGACCGTCCCCGACCGGTCGCTGGGATGGCGGGTGTTCACGCCGTCCCGCAGGCGGAAGTCCAGCTTGGCGTGCTGTAACAGGCGCGGCGGAAACTGGGCCACCGAGGCCACCGAGACGACTTTGGAGGTGGGGCGCAGCGCCTCGTCGATCACCACCGGATAGCTGGAGAAGTCGGAAAGCCCAGCCGCCGCGCCTTTTTGGATCAGCACCCATTGGCGCCCGAACCGGTCGTACAGGGTCAGGTCGGTCAGATAGGCCTGTCCCTGACGCAGCCCCTCGAACGACAGATCCGGGCCGTTGGGCACCACGGGCACGGTCTCCAGGGGGCGGCGGTAGCGTTCGGGCAGCAAGGCGTCGCCGTCCGGATAGCCCAGCAGGCCGGCCAGCGACACCGGATGGACGCTGCCGATCCGTTCCTGGGGCAGGGGCCGGCGGAACGCCCGGTCATCCCGCAGCGCCAACCGGGTGTTGAACCCCACCAACTCCTGGCTCAGGAATTTCCAGTCATAGACGTCGCGAATCTTCTGGTCCACCGCCTTCATCCGCCCGCCGGCGCCGTGTTTGCGGACGAATTCGGTCAGGCGATGGCCGAACACCTGCTGGGCATGGGCGCTCAACATGGAAATGCCGCCGATCGGCCGCGCCCCTTCGGCCGCCTTGGCGATGGTTCCGGTCCAGCGATAGTCGCTGCCGTCGAACCACCAGCCCTGCCCGGGGGCGTCCGAGAACGGCAAAGGAATATAGTCGCAACGCCATTCGGCGAACATCGGGGTCCAAGGCTGGCGCCAGGCCATCATCCCGGCGGAGGGCGGCAGACCTTGGAACACCCGCCGGCCGGCGTCGGCCACCGCCCCGGCCAGAGCCGCCGCGCCGGCGCCGGCGCCGGCCAGGGCCGCCAGGGCCGCGGCGCCCCCGGGGTCCAGGATGATAAACTCGGTGATCAGCGCGGCCACGCCCGCCGGCAAGCCGGTCAGGTCGCCCCGGGGCGCCAGCGGGGCCAGATCGGGCAGGGCCAGGTCGCCGTCGGCCCCGACGATCCGGGTGCTGAGCCGCACCGCCAGCGTCCGGTCGGGCGCGGCCGGAACCGGCGCGTCCAGCCCCGAAATCACCATCACCGGATTGTTGGCAAGCCAGGCGCGCGGTCCCGCCACCGCCTTTAACCGTTTGCCGGGGCTCAGGGTGTTGGCCTTGGCGAAGGCATCGATGCCCTGCCGCATCGCCTCTTCGGGGCTGGCGGCGTCGGCCGCCGGCCGCGGCAGCCGGGCGAGCAACAGGGTGATGAATCGCGTCAGCACCACCAGCCGCGCCGCCAGGCTTTCCGGCGCCTGGGGTTTGTCCGGCGGCGTCAGCCGGTCGGGGTTCAACTGCGCGTTGAGAGCAGCGAGGAAGCCTTGCTCCCCGCCGGGAAAGCGGGTGACGGCCGTCGGCGTCTTTAAGAGGCGCTGCACCAGCCAGTTCAGGGTGCCCCGCTTCAACCACAGTCCGTTCAGCTCCCATTGCAGGGCGTGCCGCTTGGCCAGGGCGGCGTCCAACCGGGCTTGGTGGCGGTTGAGCCGGGCGAGCCAAGCCGCCTCGGCCTCGGTGAGGGTGAGGGCCTGATCGCTTTCGTTCTCCTCCTTGACGATGGCCCAGGAATAGCCGCCGTCGGCCGAGCCGAACCACGCCTGGCGGACACTGGCCTCCAACAGCGCCTCGCCGTTGACCTGATCGAGCACCGGCAACAGGTCGTATTGAAAGGCCCGCAGGAGCTTTGCCGCCCGCTCGTTGCCCAATTGCACCGCGATCAGGCCCGAGAAGGCGTCAATGGTGGTGTTGCCCAGGGCCACATTGACCCGCCGCTCCTGGTGCAACGGATCCCCGTCCGGCGGGGGGCCGTCGGGGTCCCACGTCACCCGACAGACCGTGCCATGGTACAAGCTGCCGGCCAGCGGCGTGTCGTCGGTCACGGCCTGGGCCTCGGCCTCGGCGACGATCCACGCCAAGGCCTGCCGAACCTCCCGGTACCGGGCGGCCGGCTGGCCGGGCGTGCGGCACGCCGTGACCGGATCCCGCTCGGGGTCCGAATACCACCCGACCACCAGATAGCTGAGGTCGTCGTCGCGCCCAATCCCGGCCACATCATCGTAGAAGGTGAAAATTCCCCGATTGTGGGGCGAAAACAGGCTGAACAGCGGATTGGCCGGGGCGACCGCCGTCAGGAACATCGGCGTCGGCGCCAGTTCCCGCCAACCCTGGCCCAACGGAAACCGCATGCCCAGATTGACCAGCGGCGCCTTCACATCGTCGGTGTTGGGTTTAACCGCGCGGCGGTAGGGATGGGGGGTAGCCTTCCAGGCTTGCACGATGGCCTCGCTCACGGGATAGAGCGTGGTGTCCTCGACCCCCGCCGTGTCGCTGCGCGGGGTCCGGTCGGACGGCAGGGACGACGGCTTGACGTAGGGGCAGTCGGCCTCGATCACCCAGGCCACGGCCGCGCGCGGGGTCCGGCCGCTGCGCCGGACCACCAGATAGCGGTTGGGCACCACCGGGTAGTCCACGGCGCCGGTTTTGGCATTGAAAACCCCATGGCGCAGGGCGCGCGGCAAGGTCCAGTGGAGATAAATCCCGGTCGCCGGTTTGCCCAGATTATGGTCGAAGGCTTCGGGCTCCGGGCTCCGATAATTCCCGAAGGCCAGATAATTGAACGGCCAGTTCCGGAAGGCGTCGCGATTCCGGACCCCGTTATTCACAACCAGGGCGTCGCACGCCATCGGGACGATCAGTCGGGCGGAAGCCATCGCGGTCTCTCCGGTTTGATGGTGATCAGGGGGTCAGGAACGCGATGGTTTCGGGGGTCTGGAGCAACTGGATGGCCAGATCCGCCGAGCCGATCCTGGTCAACCGCGCCCGCTCCGGTGTCGTGGCGGCGTCGTGGCGGTTCAGGGCTTCGATCACCCGGCCGACCAGGCCGCCGTTCGGGTCCAGCAACGACAGGACCCGCCGCTTGCCGCCGTCGCGCATCCCGTCGGTGACGGTCAGCGTGTCGGCCAGGGGCGCGCCCAGGCTGCCCCCGGCCTCGCCCCCAGCCCCGGCCAGGCATCGCAAGGTCAAGCGGCCCTCGGCGTTCATGCCGAAGCGGAAGCCCTCCTGGGGTTCGCTGAACACCACCTGATCGGGAATGCCGTCGAACAGGCACAGCAGCACCGACGGCGCGATCCGGTCCATGCGCAGCATCGGCACCAACGTGCCGTCGGTGCGGGCGGCGCGCACCGCCAGTTTGGGCAGGCCCCGGACCAGGGACGCGCGCAACAGCAAACCGCTGATCGGGGCGTCCGGGGTGTCGGCCGGCGCCGTGCTGGTTCCGGTTGCAGGCGCGCCGCGCTCCTCCTCCCGGAAGGTGCGGACGGCGACTGCCACGGCGCGCCGGATGCGCGACCAGATCAGCCCGTGGAGCGCCGTCTGTCGGCTGGACTCCACCCCCAGGCTGAGCGCCCCGTCCAGCAGGGCGTCGATCCAGTGTTGATGGAGATGGAAGAAGCGCAGGCCAGGGTCGGGCAGGACCTCCGGGTGCGCCACCAGGGCGTGGAGCGGCACCGGATGCAACAGCGCCAGCCGGGTCAACCACCGCAACAGCGGGGCGAGTTGGGCGTCGGCCAGGGTTTCCGCCACGGTCCGGACGTCCGGCCGCCGGTGAAAGTCGGTCAAATCCCGGTGAGGGTTCGGGGTCCTGACCGCCGGGACCGCGGCCAGGGTCGCCGGGTCCGGCCCAACCGGAACGGCGGAAATCAGGTCGAGCAGCGTCCCGTTCAGCAGGCGTTCGAACTGCCCGGTGATGGCGCTTTGGAGATGCGCGGTCGTCACCGTTTCGATCTCGGTGTCGACGTAACCGTGATCGATCAGGTCCTCCAGGCGGTCGAGGGCGCCGGTCAGCAGGCGGCGGAAGTCCAGCAAAGACTGTCCGAACCCGGCGTCGCTCAGGGCCGCGATGCGGCCGATTTCCCAAGCGGCGGCCAGCGACAGGTCGAAGGTCCCGAAGTCCGGCTGATAGATGATCGCTGCGTCGGCGGAAAAGAACGGCGGCAACCCGCCGGGCGGAAGCCGTTCGGGGGTGAACGGGCCACGGTACCAGGCGAAGGTTTGTTCCCCGGTTCGGGTCTGGTAGCCCAGCGGCACGAACCCGGCGTTCAAACGGCCGATGATCTCGGCTGTGGCGGCGTCGGTGCCGGTCAGGGTGGCGGGAACCGGCAGACGCAGGCGCAGCCGTTCCGGGTCTACCGTGGCGCGATCGCCGCCGGCGTCGAACGTCCGGGTGTCGATCTTCCGGGTTTGGGCCTGGACGATCCCCGCCATCAGCCCGCGAAACGATTGGCCGTCGCTGGCCTGGCACTGGAAATCCCAACTGGTCAGCGACAGCAGGTCGATGGCCTGATCATCGTCGGCAAAGCCGAGCGCGCCGGTCAGGTAGGGGATCAGCCCTTCCAGCGACACCAGATGAACCACGGTCCGGGCGGTCTTGCCCGCCGCCGCCGGCACCGGAAAGCGGTTGGCCAGCACCACCGAAAACAGCCCGTCACCATCTCGTTCGGCTCCGGCCTTGTCGGACTGGCTGGAGTCCCGGCAATGAACCAGATAGGGCAGTTCCTGGTCGGTCGGGACGATGGCCTTGAAGGTGGCGGGGGCAATCCGGATGAACGCGCAGCCGGTCCCGGCCTCTTCCGGGTCCTCCAGGGCCAAGGTCGGCCGAATCACCTTGGCGCCGACCGGATCGCCCGCCAGGAAGTCCTTGACCGTGGTCTGGTAGGCGCCGGTGGCCGTGGTGCCGCCGATCAGCTCGTCCTCGGCCAGCACCAGCAGGGCCAGCCAGGGCCGGGAGTCCAGGCCGGCGGCCGGCCGGCGTTCCCAGGGCAGGGTCGCCCGGTTCAGGACGATGTAGGGCAGGGCGTTGGCGTAGCCGCCGCACCCGCCGTCGGGCGGGAACAGACCGACGATCTCGGTCGGCTCGATGGCAAAGCGCGGCCCGCGCACCACGAATTCCTGCACGGCGGTGAAGGTCTCGCCGCCGTCCACCGCCGTCGTGTGCGAAACCTGAAGGAACCAATGGCCGCTCTGTTGCGCCGGCACGATCTGGTCATAGAACCGGACGTCGCCCGGGAACAGATGGCCCGCCACGGGCTCAGGCATGGGAGGACTCCGTCGTCAGGGGAGGCGCCAGGGGGCCGCCGGCGTTCGCCGGTGTTTTCGGCGGCGGACGGCAGATCAGGGGCGAATCGGCGTAGAGGGTGCGGGCGCCCGCCGCCAATGCGGTCAAAGCGCCACACGGGCCGGTGAACAGGCCGCCCCTGGCCAGGGCCTGGGCCAGGGCCTGGCGCCGGGCGGCCGGCGCCGCCGTCATTGCCGACGCGATGAGGCCGATGCCGGCGGTGTCGGGCTGCCCGCGGTGGTTGGGGCGTTCGCCGGGGGGGCCGGGCACGGCCAGCGGCAGGCAGCCGTGCGGCATGATGGCCACGCTCTGCAAGGTCTCGCGCCGGACGATGCCGCGCGCCTCGGTCGGGGTCAGCGCCGGCGTTTGCAACGCCAACCCGCAAAACAGGTCGGGCACCAGATCGTTGGTCGGCGAATCGGGGATGTGCCGGAACGGGGTCGCCGGTTTGCCCCACAGCGACGCCGGCAGGGGCCGGCGGATCGGGGTCAGGTCCCAGCCGGTCAGATCCACCTCGGCGCCGTCGGGGCGGTTGGCGGTGATCTTGACGGTCAGGGTCGCGGTGACCCCGGTCCGGTCCATCGGCCGAATGTCGATGGTCCGGTTGGGGCCGTCGAACTGCCGATCCACCACCCGGTCGCCGTCGCGCCGGGCGGCGCGGCATACGATGGTTCCGGCCGGCACCGCCGAGCCGACCGCCAGGGCAAACCGGCCCGGCTGGATCACCCAGACCTCGGCGCCCGATCGCACCGAACTGGCCCGGGTTCCCGCCAGTCCGCGGGTGGCGGAAATGGTGCAGACCTGCGATGGCGCCGGCAACAGAGCCTTGAACGCCGGCCAGTCCAAGGCGATGTCGGCCTGGCGGCCCCGGTCGGTGCCGAAGCGGATGGTGAACGATGTCACCGCGATGTCGACGTCGACGACGCCGCCGGTGGGCGGGCCCCAGAGCTGAAGCGCCGCGCTGACCGAAACGCCGATGGTCTTTTCGCAAAACCCCAGGCTCATTTGATACGAGATGCCGATCGCGACGCTCACATTGGCGCTGTAAAAGAACGGGTTCCACGACGCCAGGAAATCGGCGTGGGCGATGAACCAGGCCCGCAACGAGCCGGACTGGAACACAATCTCCAGGGCGCCGCCGGTCATGATGCACGACGGGGTCAGGGCGAAATAGGCGGCGCCCTTGATCGAGAGCGCGGCACTGACCGGCCAGTTGATCTCCAGGCGCGGCACCTTGGGATAGTGCGGCGGCGGAAGGAAGGCCGGGTGGTAGCCGCCCAGCGTCAACACGAACGCGCCGGCTTGGGCATGCGGCGCGAACCACACCGAAAAGGCGAAGCCGCCGCTGAGCGCACAGTCGGGCGACAGAATGTACGAGTTATGCCCGAGACGCCCCGTCACCTCCACCTCGCCCTTGGCCGGCCGGACCACGGCGCGCACCTGGATTTCCACCTGGGCAAAGGCCCGGCCCCGGTCGGACACGCCCACCGGCAGGCGCAGAGTCGACAGGCCCAGCAAGGCCAGTTCGAACTCGGCGCCGAAGGTGGCGACCAGCAAGGCCCGGGTCTCGATCAGCCGGAACGAGGTGAAGCGCACACCCGCCGCCGCCCAGCAGGCGCCGGCGTGCGGCACCAGCCAGGGTTTGACCGGGACGCCGGCGGCCAGCGACCCGCGGCCTTCCAACGCCGTCAGCACCTGCGCCAAGGATGGCGCCGACCCGCCCGAGGACGGGCTGGGCAAGGCCAGCAGCGGAAAGTCCTGGACTTCGTCTTGGCCCGGCAGGCCAAGCTTGCGGTTGTAACCAAAGCCCGCCGACAGGCCGGTGACGAAGAACGCCGGCGGTCCGCCCAGGACCGCCGTGAGCGAGCCGAAGATAAAGAACGAGGCCTCGCCGCTGGTCAGTTCGGCATAGGACCCGATGGCGCCCAGGCTGAAGGTCGGGGTGGCGATCACCGCTGACCCGCTGAATTGAACCCGGGTCCCGGTCGGCGGCGGATCGACCTTGAGGAACGAGCCGGACAGCTCGATCGGCGGTTTCCGGTAGGAGAGCCCCAGGCCCGACAGCTCGAAACGGGGGGTAAAGCGGCTGATCGGCGAGCGGACACCCAGCCCGAACAGCGAAAAGGTCAGCGGACCGACCGTGATGACGGCGTCAAAGGCAATCGTCAGTTGGTTGTTGGCGTATCCGGCGCCGATCCGATCCAGCCGCAGCACGCTGACCGACTTTTGCACCGGCATCCAGGTGATCTCGCCGGACGGCGGCGGCGGGGTGACGGTTTTCGTTTCGGTTTCGGTTTCGGTTTCGGTTTCGGTTTCGGATTTGGTGTTCGTTTCGGATGTCGTTGTGCTTTTCGCTGCGGTTTTAGCGGGCGGGTCGCCCCCGAACGCCAGTTTCAGCGGCACCGGCGCGGGTCCGCCCAGCTTGATGCTGCCGTTCAGCCGCATCCCGTGCCGGGCGCCGTCGGCCGGGAGTTGCAGGGTCCCCAGGTCCAGGGTCCGGGCCGCGTCCAGGGCGGTGGCCAGGCCCGCGTCGGCGCCGGACAACACCCACAGGTCGGCGCGCTCCAGACCGAGCGTGGCGCCATCGGGCACCTTGCCGCCGATCAGGGGCAGCTTGTCCAGGGTGACGCCCAAATAGGCGTCAATCCCCAGCAGATACGCCGTATCGGCGGGCCGGTCGGTGGTCACCGAACAGAACATCACCCGCCCGTTGGCGGTCGACGCGGTGATGGCATAAACCGTGGTGGCGCCGCTGAAATCACAGCTTAGGCTGGCACCGGTCAGCGTCGGCGCCAGGTCCGACGACAGGCCGGGAATCCCGAACGCGGCGGCCAAATCCACCAACGACAGGGTCCCGTTCCGCCAGGTGCCGCTCAGCCGCTTCCGGGTCGCGCCCAACTCGACCCGGATCGCAAACCGCGATTCCCCGATCTGAATATCCCCGGTAAACGACCCCTCCTGACTCTCGCCGGCGGTCGTCCAGTCCAACCGCAAACCGGACACCCCGATGCTCGGCAGGGCCGCGGGCGCGGGCGGGTCGAGACCGAGCATCTGGGCGCCCTGCCGGACCAGCGTGACCAAGTCGATGGGGTCGCTGTCGGCCCCGACCTCCGCCACCAGCGACCAGGGCTTGTCCGCCGCGATGGTGGCCGTCACCGTCACCGTAACGGTGCCGAGCACCGCGTGCCCGTTGATGGCCGCGGTCAAGCCGCCGGGAGACGAATAGCCGGCGTCAATGGTTAAGGTCGCTTGCCCCAGGAAGGATCGCTGGCTGGTGAAGGCGACCGCGCCGGTGAAGCCGATCTGATTGTCCTGGCCCTGCCGGGTCCACCGGATGCCCAGGTCGGACACCGTGACCTCGGGCCACGCCTGGGCCGTGAGGGTCACGCCGGCCAACCGGCCGACCGCCCCCGCCAGGGTCGACAGGGACATGCCGGCGTCCCGGGCGGCGAGCATCTGGATGCCCCAACTCCCGAGCCCGCCGCCGCCGCCGGACACGCGGACCCACAGGTCAAGGGTTTCGGCCAGCCGGAAGGTCCCGCACACCGCGCCGGAGAACGCCCACCGATCCCCCTGCTTGACCAGATCAAAGACCAGCCGCAGTCCGGTGAGGGCGAGTCGGTCGGCGACCACCGGCCAATCGCCCTCGGCGCGCGCCGCAAAGGAAAATCCGCTCAACGCCAGGCTGGGCTGTTCCGTCACCGACAGCACCAACCGGTCGATGGCGATCTGTCGAACGCTTTTGAACGCGTCTTTCATCGTCGCGGCGGTCGCGTCGTCCACCACACCCAGTAATTCGGCCAGCCCGGCCACGTCCAGGACGCGGCCGGCCACCAGCCCGGCCCGCCACGTGACCCCCGGCCCCCCGGCCCGATGCACGAAAAACGGCGCCTCGAAGACGGTTTTACCGTCCTTTTGGATCAGCGCGGTGGCGTTGACCGTGATGTAAGTGGCCGACTCCGGGGTGCCGCCGTTCAACAGCACCAGCGAAACCCCGGGGTCCTTCAAGACCAGGGTCTGCGGCACGATCGCCCACTGTTTTTTCGCGACCAAGCCCATGGAAAACAGCGGAAACCGGCTGGCTCCGGCCGGCGCCCGGGGATCGTGGCGAATCCGCAGCCCGGTCAGGGCGATCACGTCCAACGCCTCCTTGAGCGACGGCGGCAGGCCGGACAGCGGCGCCAACAGCGGTCGGGTGATCGAGTCGGCGCTGTCGCCGCCGATCAAGGCCAGCAGCGCGCTCAGGGACAACGGCTGGTCCTGGGCGCCCCCAAGCCCCGCTTCCCATAGGCCGTCCACCGCGCGCAGAAAGAAGGCTAACCGCACCCCGGCGGTCGGCCCGGTGGTCACCACCCCCCGATAGACCACGGTGGTGAACGGGGCGTCGGCGGCCTGCTCCATCATCACCGACAGGCTGTCGACGGTCAGCCAGGGCGCCGGCGCGACCGTCCGACCCCGAAATTGGGAAAACGCCCGGAGAATCCGAAATCCCAGTGCCCCGTCCTCGTCCAGGAAGGCCACCGTAATCTCGGCGGTTTCGGTTCGGCCGTCCGGCAGCGTCAGGATCGCCGGGCCCTGAAGGGCGGTCGCGCCGTCCCGGTCCTCGAAACGGGCAATCAGCGCCGGACGGGACGAAAAGGTCAGGGTCCCGGTCTCGCCGACCGCAACCAGAAAGCGTTTGAAGGCGGTCTGTGCCGGCGCATCGCCCAGACACGAGGGACCAAGGACAAACACGCCGCCTTCGGACACCAGCGCGGACAACGTCTTACGGATCTGGTCGATGGTGGTCATGGCGGCGATCCACGCATGGTTATTGTCGCGATCGTTAGTTACAGGCCTGCGCGACGTCACTTATATTATTTGGTCGGCTATGTTATTCGGTCGGCCGTCACGCGTCATGCACTTCAGGTCTTAGATAAGGATACAATTATCCGGACTGCAAAGGGTCTTGGGCGGCAGCGGTAAACGCGCCCATGCTCGGAGTTCATTGTAAAAACGATTAAATCGCTCGTCCTGCCACCTAAAATTATTTGTTATCAGGTCTAATTGTTTAGTTGTATCAATTTTTTGCGTTAACGTCATCAACTCACCAGTCGAACTGTAGGCAGCATCGGTTAAAAAAAAATGATAAAATGCCGGAATATCGCCATTCATGATATCTGTAACGGCCCATTTCTTATAGGTATGAAAATTTTGATCACCGTTCAAGGCATTTTTCTGTTGGTCGTAAGCTGCTTCAAATATTGTTCTTGCATTTTGAGTAGTGTATTGTTTATTTGACAACGCACTAAAGATAACCTGTTCGCAAAATGTGATCCATGTCGTTGTACTAATCGGTACAAAACGCAACGCGATCTTTTCAATGCCGGTTATCCAGTTAACGATATTGTCATGTTCTGTCCTAAAATACTCTCTCAAGATCATACACATAATCTCAAAGCCCGACATGATTTGTCCCCAGTCGACCTGCACTGGCCCCACCGTTCCGTCACTATTGATCCAAATTCTATTAATCGTTGGGTCACTATGCCTGATCGGCAAAATCGTACCATCCGTCTTTACATAAAACCGCTGTTTAGGTGTTCCCATATATCCGGTAATTCCAGCAACCTGTTCAGAACTATCCATTAGCAAGCAGGTATCCGAAAGCCGTTCACAGTTACCAATCAACGTCGCCTCACAATCAATAAAATATGGCCTGATCTTCTTGTCGAGCTTATCATTGAGATGAGACATAATAATATTTTCTGCATGAGTATCTTTTAACGATATGGTACAAGCCAGCGCCGTCAACATTCCAAAAACATAGTAACAGTCGCTCATTTGTGCAAACAGTTTTTTGTCCATGTCGATATTTAATGAGCGCATTTCAGTCTGTTCGAGACATTCTGTCATATTCGGACTGCTTAATACCTGTTTATATTCCTCTGGATAATCGATAAATTCGACATATCCATATTCCTCAATTTGTCCATTAATTTGTACGCTCCGCGGCAGTACCGTATAGGTTGGAATTGTTTTAGCATCCGCTCCTTTCGTCTTTTTAATAAACCGATTCAGATCTTCCGCTAGCGGCGTAACGTTTTTGCGCTGATAGTTTGTGGACTCGGCGCGGTCAAGAGCGGTTTTGTTTCCAAATATGAGGTAATCCACTTCAACGCTTGATGGCTTATAGACAATTTTTTTTAGAATGGTTTTACCGAGGTGTTGACCTTCGAATGTAATAAACAGCACGCGCGCACCCTGTTTGTGCGAATCGCTACCCGATGAGGCGATCTTTGCGACCACCATATCAGGGACTGCCATTACAGAAACAATGTCTTTCCAATCCTTATTAATACGATCGATCGCCTTAAACAGATTATCGAAAAAGTATCGACATCTCCTTTCGACAAAATCGATATATGATTGCTTTGGTCCGGTGCTTACATTTTCTTTAAGATAGGCGTTAACGATATCTTCAATTAATCTTGATGGGCCGGTTGCGTCGCATAATATATATCTAATCGTGAAAGTGTCAAGCTCTTCGACAATCTCATCTAAAAAGTTGCCGCAAAACACAGTCAATGCAAGTTCAAATCGGTTAATGTTAGTTTTGCCAATTTCCGTTTTCCATTTTGTTTCGCAGTCGCAATAGGCTTTATGCAGAATTTCAATATAAAATAGCGCGACCATTTGAGAATGCTCAGGTGGTCGATTAAGAACAGCCGTCCACGGAAACGTATTAATAATCTTCCTGGCATTCTCAACATCGATCGGCATCGCCACCTCCTGATCAGTCTAGGCCGCCTGTAACGCCGAAAAGAGGACGGCCTCTGCGTGGTCAAAGGAATTCAACAAATCCTTTCAAATGACGTAAATCGTGCTGAACGGATTGGTCATCACCTGCTCCCCCTTAAAACCAGGGCGGCCCGGCCGATTTCGCGGCACCCTGCCGGACGCCGGCAGGGTTTCGATGTTCGTACCCTTACGAATCTTTTCGGTCAAGAGGATGGTTCCGAAAAAAGAGATTTAGATCGTCTGATGGAATTACTCATACGGTTATATGAGGATTGGGCCGTTCTGATACGGGTTACCCCTGCATTCACGTTCCCCTTCTCTGGCGCCGACCAAACCGCCCCCCGCCCCGAAGACCCCACGCCGAACCGGCCAGGAGCCGAACGCCGGTCCGGTCCTTTTTTTGCGCGCCCCCATGAAGGCCAAGCGCCCGAAGTGTTGCCGGCGGCTGCCCGTCCGACCGAAGAACTTCCGGCCCCGGACGGGCCGCACGCCCTGCATACATTGGTAATCACAGGCAGACGTCTGCGACGAAATGGCACTGTAATCTTTCCTCAACACAGCGATACTGTCAACCCGAGCCTGCCAAGGGCAGTTGCTCTTTACTTTTGCGCCGGAGCGGTCCGATGACCCGTCCTGACGATCACAAGCCCCTGCGTCCGCCCTTCGTTATCCCCTTTGGGCGGGTTCTCGCCAGAAATGACGGCGATCCGCCGGTCAATGAGGTGATGATCGGCCACGAGGCCGAGCGTGCCTACTTCATCAATCTGCTGGTCTCGCGGGGGCCGACCGGCGCCTACTTGATCACCGGACGCCGGGGCGTCGGCAAGACCAGTTTCGTGCGCCATTGCCTGAACGAATACGGAGCCGCGTTATTCAAGCGGTTCTTAAGAAATAATGCCGGAAAATCCGTGTGGGATTTCACTTTGCTGGCCATGATTTCCGGTGTATTGATCGTGGCAGCGCTTCTGATGTCGGGCATATCTAATATATTTATTACGACCATTATTAATAGCTATAACTCGTGGGGCGACCAGGCAATTCTCAAGGCCACCCCGCTTCTTGTTATCGCCTTGTCCTGCACGTTTATCTGTATTTCGGTCCCGCTAACCTATGCCCGCCAGATTTTTGATATCTATCTTCGTTTCGAGGAGCCCATTTCCAGACAGGATTATAACGCGAATTTCTGGGAACTCTGTCAGAGCATACGCTCGGACGCGAACAAGCGATCCTTCTACATTGCAATCTGTGGTATCTATTGGCAAAAACTGGCCCATCATGCCTCGGCCGTGGCCTCGCTCCTCTGCATAACTCTTATGATCTTGGGGTGGCTGTACCTCCCCGACGATCCGGTTCTGGTTCTCTCGCGGTATTTTCTTGTTCTGTGTGCGCTCTACGCAGCGATCCAGCACTTGTCATACGAAAAATATGATGATCCGATCGATAAAAATAAGGAAAAAAATGAAGAAAAAAACGACAGCCACCGCCGCTTCCGGCGCTGGGCCTGGTTTATCGCGGTATTGGTGCTGACAATATATTTTCTGCCGTCCGAGATCAATCTCACAGATTTTCAACAACGATGGCTTGGAAAATCATGGTTTACTTATCAGCAAACCATGGCGCCTGGCCATGTCATCGCGATTGGCTTTCTTCTGTTATTTCATGGCAACGCCACTCGCGTCATCATATATTCCATTGGGTGTCAGCGATCACTGGTCAAATATGCAATGAAAGGCAATATTTTATACTATACGGCATTTGCGATTATATCGATCGTGTGTTTTATTTTGTCGTTGTTTCTGGTGGACCCGCAGAATCTGAGCAGCGCCTGGCAGCATCTCGGGCTCCCTCTGGTCATAGTTAGTAGTTGCCTTCTTTTAGATTTCTATCGTCGTCATAACACACGACGGATTCGCCATCAAAAAGGAATCGTCGCTTACCCCCAGCATTTCCGCCCGTCACCGCGCATGCTTTTATTTCTCAAAGCCGGTGGCGCCATTTTGATTGCGCTTCAACTGGGCTATCCGGCCTTCAGCGCCGCCCAGTGGCAACTCTTTCAGCGGGTTGATCTCTTTCAGAACGTTAATCTTCAACAGTTTGCTCAGGAGCGTTGGTGTCATGGCGGTCCCAACATCGCCACCCTCTTCTGCGCGGCAACCGGCATGTCGAACGTTAAGGAGCCGCACTCAAATAATGGTAATATTTTCCAGGACGAAACCGGCAAACAATGGGGTCTGTTGCTGTTTATCATCCTTGCACTGTTCTTTTTGGTCGAGTACGACTGGACCGTCCGTCCGTTTATCAATGATCGCGGTGAGCGCAGCCTAGAACCGGGGACTCGGGCACCCTGGGACGACCAGCGTTCCAGCGACGTGAAACCACACGAGCGCTTCCATCTTCGTCAGTTGGAACGGATGACCTTTCCCGCCATGGCCTACGCGGTGTGGTTGCCGACCCTCACGGTAACGGTCAATCTCGGCTTCGATAAACTGGATCACCGCAGCGTCATCCATGCCATGCTGGTCGGCTTGCGCGGTGCGTATCAACACCTGTTTCTCTCGTGGCGGTCCTGCGCCGCCTTTTTCGTGCGCGTGGTCGGCGTCATCGGGTTGCTCTTTCTGACCGCCCAATTGGGCCAGGCGTGGTTTGAATTGCCCGGCGATCCAGAGCGCGGCACCGCGGGCGACCCAACGACCCAAAAATTCCGGGAAAAATCCCTCGAAACCTGGCGGGAAATTGATGAATTCAGACATGAGACCCCGAGTTCCAATCCATCGGTCGGACTGGTCGATACCGTCATGGGCAATCCTGAAAATATTATCTATAAAAAGCATCCAGAGGACGTTCATGATCGGTACTGTCGGTATTACCTATTCATGAGCCGTTGGGAAATGAAGGAATACCATGCGACGAATGGAAACAGTCGTCCGGAGTATTACCAGCATTATCCCTCGCCGGCGTTACGGCTGTTATGCTCTTTTGAAAATAGCGATATCCTGCTATCGACGCTATATTTTACCGTCATCCCCGCCGGACTGCCGGTCGCGGAGGTCCAACGCTCCTGGCCGTTGAGCATGTTTATTCACGCCAATGCGCCGTTACCGTTTGAACCCGAAGGACGGATGTTCGACCTTCGGATCTATCATATTCTTATCTTTGTATCCGTATTCTTGATCGGGCGCTGGGCCCTGTTCTGGTTTCCGATGCTCCCCTATCGTAAGAACCTGAGGCGGATCGACGACCTCCTGGACGCCCTGTCATCGCGTACCGTGACGCGGCGGGGAACGTGGAAGCCGGCGCAATGGCTGTCCATGGTCCTGGGCGACGGGGGGAACAACGAGATCGAGCGGGAACCCATGGAGTCCCGCGCGATAGAGCTGGCGGTCCTCGATATTCTTCGGGAGATCCAACGCGGGACCTTCACAATGGTCAGCGGACGGGTGGATATCCTGAGCATACCGGCGCCGGAAATCACCTTCGTCTTTGATGAACTAGACAAATTGGGGGTCGTCGCGGACACCGAGGAGGGGCCGCGGGCCAATGACGTCGAAGATATCGCTCTGATGAACGCCGAACGGCAGCGAAGCATCGCGCTGCACCGGCTGATGTCGGATCTGAAGCGTTTGCTGTCCGCCGCCCCGGCACGTTTTATCTTCGTCGGCGGGCGTCAACTTCACGATGAGTGGCTGGCCGACCAGACCAGCCGACAGCCCCTGTCGACCAGCATCTTCAATGCCGAGATTTATCTGCCGTCATTGCTCACCGACCACGAACTGGCTCATCTTCTTCGGAAGCCGGTGGTCAGGCCGCGGGCGCTGCATGACCGTTTGAAAGAGTATGTGGCGCTCCAGCACGAACGCTCCTTGAAAAATATGGAGGCTTGGACAACCTCGCGATTTCGTCCGGCCTTTGGGCACGACATGAGATGGGAACAACACGAGTCGTTCTACCAGCCCTCCCTGGATCAGGGATATTCCAAGCGGATTGACACGCTATGGCAGGAATTGCGTGTGATCAACCCCTTTGCCGAGCACGATGAACAGGATAAAGCGGAACGTCCGCTCTGGGCTGAAAATTTTCTTAACAGTTTCATCCGATTCCTGACCTATCGAAGCGTCGGCAACCCCAAACGGCTTCGTGAATTACTTTATAATTTTTTGGAACCAACCGGACGGGTGGTTCCAGACAGGCTGCGTTGGAGCAATCCGCGCATGGCCTGCCTTGATGTCCTCTATTTCCTTGACGATGATATCTTCCGCGTCCAAATGATCGATATCATTTATCGGCATATTATCGACCGATTTGGATCGCAACTAGCCCGGCGGGACGATAAGATTGCCGTGTCGTTATTTTATATAACAGATTTCTTATTTAAATTTCATCGCCGGGCCTTTGCCTGGAGCAATCTCGAGCGTATCGAGGAACTGGTTCACATCCACCGGGCCCCCGACTTGCGCCGCATGCTTGAGGAACTGGTCGAGCATGGCGCCGGACGTTTTCTGCACCGGGTGCTCAATGGGATGTATGCCTTTCGTTTTCGCAGCGATATTTCCTGTGAGATCGAGTATCTGTCCCGCCGCTCGGAAGAAGATTTGGCGGCGTTCAATTTTACCCTCGATGAATCCCAGTCGCTCAAGCGCCTCTATCTTTGGGCGGCCCGCAGCGATGCGGGTAATGCCGAGATCCAGTCCGGTCTCGGGGAATTGTTCGAATTCGACGAAGAGTATGAAACTGCTCGCCATTATTACCGGCAAGCGATCGTTCAACTCGACGAGAAGCTTGACCGATTCGATCCCGGCATCAGCGCGGTGGTTGTGGCCGGTCCGGCCCGGCCGAAACTTCACTCGGTCTTCGGCGAAATGTTGGGCGGGACCGCGGAGGGGAAGGATATCGCGACCGCGATCATGTCCTGGGGCCTTTCCCGCCTGCGGTTGATGCTTCAGATCGGGATGACCTATGAATTGTCGCGCAATACCGAGCGCGCGGAAACCGAATACCGGGACGCCTATGCGTTGTCGGAACGCCTCTTTGATGCCTATCTGGACGGCCTGAAGGCTTTGCCGACCGGCCCAACAGCCAACGAGCGGCTGGCCCAGCGTCTCAATGCGCAAAATGCGCTGATCAATCAAAATCTCATTTACCAGGCGCCCTTCGCCATTGCGTGGCTTGCGGAAAAGTTGATGGGAAATATCGATGACAGTCTATCAATCGTTGAGGGCTACATCGACCGTTTGCGGGTCGGGTTGCCGTTTGTCAATGAACCTAAGCTACGGGACTTCAAGGACGGCGAACGCGGCGTTCATTCGAATTTTGCGCTGGTGATGGCCGAGTTACACCGTAAAGCCGGAGATTTATACTTCTTTAAGGGTAAGCAGTTTATTATCGCTCGCCGAATCAATAAATATACCCAGCTCGTGATCAATGATGTCACCCAGCCGCCGGCGCATCCCAGCCAGGAGGAACGTCCCCATGCCCCGGGTTTTTTATTGCGAGCCGACTACCATTACGCCATTGGCCTGCATGAGCTTCAGCGCCATTCCCAGTCGCGACGGCTTGGCTCGAAGCGTTGGAACACCGGACCCAAGGCGCAACTGCCGACCATTCATTTCGATAAATTGCCCGGCTTGATGAACCTGGCCATCGGCATGGCGCTTTCGGGGTTCGCGGATTCGATTCTCTCGCGGGCTTCGCTGTTCGGTTTATTACGATGGGTGTTCGTGCGCCCGGGCGCGACAAGCGATGAAGTGGAGGCGATCAAACACGCCGATCGCAAAGTGAAAGCGGCCGATGGCGCGGCTATGAAAGAACGGTCATTCCAGTGGATCTTCAGTTTCTGGTTTTATAACGATGTCTATAAATTAATGGCGCCGAATGATAAGGATGAAGAACATGCAAAGCGCGTTGAGGTCGATATATATGAACGGATTAATGATCATTATTATATCAGTATGAATGATATATACGCCTGGATTGGCAAATGGGAAGGGGACAATAAGAATAATTATCCAAAATGTCCGATCCAAATGCGCATGCGACATAATTTTCACGAGCGTCTGTTGATGGCGCTGACGGTATCCCGGACCTCCGCGGGCTATTTCCGCGATGGCGGTTATTACAATGAAGCCGCCCATAAGCGCATGAAATCATGTGAGACGGTCTGTACGACCTTTTGGTGGATTGCCGGGGTCAGGAACCTCTCGCGATTGGTGCGTGACCTGGAACGCGGGTTATCGCCCGGCCAAGCGGGTGATCAAGACTACGATGATATCCTGAAAATCCTGGGGTTCGAGACCCCGCAGAGGGCCTTTAATTGTCGTGCCAAGACCATTCACTACCTGCTCGAATTGGAAAAGACGGCGTTTGAAGCCCTTGGCGAGGCGGCACAGGATTTCGAGGCCGCGATGCGGGGACGGGATGGTGTGGATCAACCGGCGCGGGGGTACCTCCGCGGTGGCAACCTGCCGCCTGCGGTGTTAACGGCGGCCTGTTCACTGTTCCTGTCCTTTCGGGCCGCGCTCGGGGCCCCGGGGGACATCCGATGGCCGGAAGGCATCCCCGCCGACATCTCGGAAAAATCACGAGATCTCTGGATGCTGATTGAAACCCTGACCGGCCATGAGCTACCGCGCGACCCCAAGGCTGAGGAGGCCTGGGTTCGGGACGTTCTGACCCAGTCACTCCAACGCAACCGTTATCCGGTTCTCAATCAACTGAATGTCTTCAATGTCCTGATCCAATCTGAATTGGTTTTTTTCGACCAGCGCGCGCTTTCGGTCAACGACCTCCGTCGTGTCGGAACCTACCTTCAGGAGTGGCTCGATTTAATCGACGCCTACAACGCACCCCTGCAATTCCCACCATTATTTACCGGCACCGCCCTGGTCTGGTTTTGTTTGACGGTTCGGCGCGCCGGCCTTGATAATCCCCGGATCAGGATTTCGGCCGCGGCGCTGGCGGAGGCCGGAACACCGGTGCCGGCCCCCGAGGAGCTGGGGGACGAAGACTATCTGACGCATTTCTATTGGAGATTCCGGCGCGCCGCGAGCCGGCATCTCGAGAAGGCACAACAGCTTCATACCATGGGTGCCGCGTATTACGAGGAGATTGCCAAGCTGAATTATCTCTATGATGATTTCAACGATCGTCACATCCACTTTTACCGCGCCTTGCAGATGGCCGGGATGGACTTGAACGCCGTGTTGCTGAGCGATCAGATTCACCATCTGTTGGGCAGCGACGCCGCCGCCGCGATCACCGGCAACGGAAACGGGGGGGGTGGCTAAGACGGAACCGGCCCCAAGCCCTCACGTCACTCCGTCCGTCAGTGAACCACATCGTCGAAAATATCGGTGAGCGAGCGGGTGTCCACAAAACGCTCGCTCCACGCGTCAAGTTGAACACTATCGGCGGTGCGGATCCGGGTTTCAACCTCGGCCGGCAGGGCGTGAAAGCGGCGACGAAGTTGACGAAGAAGCATCTCGGCTTCACCTTTGGCTTCACCGTGCAGCGATCCCTGACTGAACGCTTCGGCCTTCCATTCGGCCTTCAACTGTTCAAGAAAGAGCGACACGCTTCGGTCCTCCTGGTTTGGCATGATCTCCCGGAGCGCGTCCCGGAGAAGGTCCGCTTCGATCTCGTTGGGCTCGCGTAAGACGTAGCGAACCAAAGCCACCAGATCATCAAACCCCAAGGCCAGGGCGGGCCACCGTGGTTTTTGTTCCACCACTCCAGGATTTCGGTCTTGTAGCCGAGCAGTTGCAGCCCGGTTCGGGGATCGGGCGACGACTTGTGCTCGATCACCGCGTGAATCAACAGTGGCCGGCCGGTGATGGTGTTGGCGCGATAGAGCCGGGTCCGGTCTTCGCGCACTTCGGGCGGCACGAACGAGCCGGGACTCTGCTCCGGCGGCTGGTCGTCCAGCAGCGCCGCCACCTCATGCGGCAACCCCTCGCGCAACAATGCGCCCGCCGTGCCCGGCTGGTCGAGCAGGCGTTTGAAAAACTGGTCATGACGTTGAATGATCCGAGTCATGGTCATCATCATGCCAGGGCCCGGCAGCCAACTCGACCAAATTGGCATCAAGGACAGGGGCGCGCAAGGACTGAACTTCTTCCAAAGGGACATGCTGTGCGAGACGGCGATCTTCCCCGAAGATGAGCTGATGGCCTACGCTTGCGGGCGAGATCGGCAAGGTTTGGTTTGCCTGGTCGGTGCTCTGTGTCTCTTTCCATCCTATGGGACGAGAAGGAGAACACATGCGAATCGCGATACTCCAGGAATCCGGGTTGACCCCTTCCGAAGTCGGTGTCAACGAAACGGCGGTGCTGGCGATCCTCGCTCTGCACGCCGGCCGGGACGGCACATGCTGGCCGTCCCGGGGGCCGATCGCCCGCCCGCTCGGCAAATCGAGGCCATGGGTGGTGGCCACCATCGGACGGCTGGTGGACATCGGCATCCTGGCCAAGACGCACCGGACGCGACAGGATGGCGGGGAACGGTCCTGCGTGTATCGCCTGGTCGGCTGTGATGCGGGGGCATGTCCGTCACCGGATGCCGAATCATCGGTGCGTCCAACCATCGACAGGGATGGTTTTGCCCGCCAGTCCCGCAGGGCCTCGCGAATGACTTCGCTTGCCGAAGCATACTCCCCCCGACAACCGCGCCCGTCACGGCGGCGGCCATCTGAGCGGGTAGGGTAATCGTCAGGCATTCGATGTCGGACATGGGGTCCTCCAAAGCGGGCAAATCATGTTATATCACACTTGATATGATTTCGCCCCCCCTCACCAGTCTTGGCCTCCCCTTTTTTCACCAGACTTATGCAACAAAAATCACCATTAGGAGCAATGGCCTAGCTTTCGTGCGAAAGTCTTGAATTTCGCAGTTTTATCACGAGACCATCGTTGGCATCGGCAAGGTGCTCAATTCTCCGATAGTACTCGGCGCGGATGCTCTGCAAAGAACTTGATCAACATCTCTTTAGGAATGCGGACGACGTTGGACCTCTTATCGGTTACCATGGCCCACATAGCACCGGCCCTAAGGTAGAAACAAATATCGCGAGGTGATGTTCGGAGATCGTAATCAAGAATTGTCGGCTCTGTGGAATCTGGTTGTTTATTGTGGGCAAACGAACTAAAAGCAGTATGATAGTGATATGGTCCTGTTGAATTATCATCGCCATCCTCATACCGATCTACCTGTATCCATTTTTTTTCGTAGCGGTATAAGCTGAGCCCTCCAAGTCCTTGGACGTCCATATCCATTTGGTCGCAGAAACGAAACCATACATTTACATAACGACCCTTGATTAAATTCGTGTAGTTTGTATTTGTGACGACTTCAACGTCAATCATCTCGCCATATTTCATTTCTTCTAATGTACGATTTGCGTAGGGACCGTCCTCAAGTTTCAAGCTCACGAGTTGAACATCGTCCGGGATGTCGTAGAGAGTCATGCAAGCAGACAACGGACAGAGTAGCAGGGCGTATAGCCGTCTCACGTTAACCTCCAGCAAACTTTCCGTAAGAGGTGTGCCTTTTAGGCACACCTCTTACCGGGATGCAATCACTTTGCTAATAGGAACGCAATCCATTTGGCAATTCTAAGGCGGGAGAATTTCCCGAACCCCGCCATGGTTGATATTGGCATTGTAATGGTGGGTGGCGTAATCCTTCGGATCATCGTTCCAGGCACCTCCCAGACCGGCAATCAAATTGCCTGGACCATTACCTTCCCCTTCCTTCTTGGCTTGGTTCGGATTGGCATTGATATTGATCCAGTTTTTTGTATTCGCTTTGACGTCTCCGAGGTCCGGAGGAAAATGCGAAACCGGATCAATGGTGATCAGGGCTCCTACTTTGGCGCCGTGTGCGACAACCGTCGCGGCAGTGTCGCCACCCCAGCTGTGGCGCAGCCGACGGACTGTGGCGATGTCGTCAACCAGGCCACGGGTGAAGCGGTCGCGGAACCGCTCGTCGTTGAGGTTGGATGCGGCGTTCCAGGCGGCCAACGCCAGGCTGAAGCGTTGGGCCTCGGTGTCGGTCGGCAGCTTAAATTCGCGGATGAGACCTTGGTGACAAACGCCGGCGAGCGCGTGGCCCAACAAGGTATGGGCGCGGCCGACGGCGCTGGGGTTGCGCAGTGGGGTGTTGCGCCAGGAGGAGCCGCCGCTGGTCCAGCGGCCGCGTTCGTCCCTTTGTTCGTTGGGGTTGAAGTGAGAAGTTGCATTTCCTGAAAAAGCGGTAGATATGCCTGTTCTCCCTCTGCTGCGGCTCGGCCGCAAGAGTGCAATTTCAAGGTTGTGATGAATGTGTAGATTGAAACGACGACGGTTCAACCGCCTTTAAGGCGTGATACTCGCCCGTTACAGGCACTCGATCACCACCGCACGCTTCCAAACGGCTTGGCCTGCGGTAGGTAGAATGGTGGGATTTGCTGTTACATCGGTCGGAACGCAGAAGCCGCCGCGCCATTTCCAGGTTTGGGCGATGATTTCCTGGAACCGATCCAAAGGCTCGCGCACCAGTAAACAAATGCCGTCGATGAACTGGTGAGACTGGGTGTCGGACTCGAAATCGGATTGACCCAAGCCCTCGAAATCGCCCTCGATCAACGCGCCCCGACCGCAGACGATCGCGCGCCGGATGCGTTTGCCGGTCAGTGCTAACGTCTGCCGGGGAGCCTCGGTCGTGGTCACGAAGGCCACACCCAACAGTTTGATCACCTGTCCGGTTCGGAAGGTATCGGACCCCGCGCTGCCGCTATAGAGCAGCTTGAAGTCCGGGTCTTGGAACAACGCCAGCATGGTCGACTGGTCGAGATAACAGTGATAATAACCCTCGAAGTCTGGAATGTTATCGTCGCGCAACCAGGCGACGCCGGCCAGTACCAGTTGAAGACTTAGCCGATCCCCATCCACCAGTTGCGATGTTGAAAGCCGAGCTTGGACTGGAGACTGTCCTCAAAGTAGCGATCGAGATAATGCTCTTGAATGAGCGGGTGAAGCGGCGGGGGCAAAGAATCGATAGTCATGGCCCGGTTCCTTTTGATGAGAAGCCGGCGAGCGGAGACCTCTTGTGTGTCTGGTTGATGGCCACGAAAAAAGCCCGAAGCAGTCTCCTGCCCGGGCTTTGGTCCCTCGTCTCGCGACGGTGGCGTTTTGTGGTCGTTCCCGCGCCAACGGTCAAGCGCAAAATCGCTGCCTTCTTATCAAACTTAAGCCCGCCAGGCTGCTCGAACCGGTCAATGGTCGCAACCATAATAGGGTCATGTCCGATACGCACATTATCGAACATGAAACGGGACCCCGGGGACCGCGGCGCTTGGGGGCGGACCCAAGGCAAGAAAGCGCCGCTGGTGTTCCGACCCCCTCGGTAGGTTGGCCGTGCGGCGCACGACGAACGCGTCAGTGAACGCAAAACCTCCGAGTCGGGCCCGGGGGGACGGCGGGTTCCGAGGATCGAGCCCATGATTATGAACAGGGCTGGTGGCGATCGCCCTTCGCCTCAAGATGACGCATGCCCCGGCATGTCGGCTTTTGTTCAAAGACCAGATAACACATGCCATCGCATTCTCCAGGATGCCGAAATGAAAGGAATGGCGCGCAAAAACAAAAATAGAACGACTGTTTTGACAGATTACATATGAATGCAACAGCGGACTTCGATGTGGAATGATCGCATTTAATCGTGGAATCAAGCGACGGATGGTGCTTATCATCCAACTATTATGTTGAAAACGGATGGCACGCGTGTTAGATGCCAGATCACCCAATCGTTTTGGTGTTTTTGGGCATTCTGGTGTTGGAAACGCGTTAGCATCGATCGCGTGCGGCGATGTTCATCACGTTACAACTGAAGATACTGTCGTTATCAGGTTTGAGGTTTGGTTGCAGTCCTGTCAGGAGCGGCCGGTGCCTTGGCGATGGCTTTGGTCCAAGATCCGGTGATCGGCGCAAAAATCCCCCGGGGTCGGGGTGACCAAAGAGGAAAGTGACGATGAGTGACGTGAGCGGTGGATCAGAACGATCAATTGACCCGGATATGCAGGATCGTCAGCGGCATAAGCCGTATCAACGGCACCGGCATCATGACGATCACGAAGACGGGTGGAATGATGACCATGGCTGCGACTGTAGCTGTTCACACGATGACCTGGACGATATGCGGGGGCAGGTCAGGTCGGTGGCCCACGAGCTGCATGAGGCCAATCGTGAATTCGCCTTGAACGTGATCCGGACCAAGATCCGGTATCTCAAGACCTTGAAGCATATCATCAAGACGTCGCGTGGACCGATCGGCCTGATGGGTTTGATGCTGAGCAGTGTCGCGGGCGGGGCGGTCCAAGAGAAACGGCGCGGCTATTAACGCTGACGGATTTGTGTCTTTGCCACGTTCTTGTTTCCCATAACCAGGGAGTGCCGGTGCCGTGATTGACTGGTTCGTCGAGCGTATGGACTCGTTCCACGATCAGACGGCGTTCGTCTGGCACGATGCGAAATACAGTTATGGCCAGTTCTGCGAGTCGGTCCGGCAGTGGTCGGATCGACTTGACTCGCTGGGGGTAACATCCGGACAGGTGATCGCCGTTCAAGGCAATACCTCGCCGTCGTGTTGCGCGCTGATTGTCGCGTTGGCGCTCCGGCGGGGCATTGTGGTTCCGCTGGCCTCGGTCACCGAAGCCCTGATCCCGGACTATCTGGCAACGGCCGGGGCCAGGGCGGTCGTGGTGCTGGCCGACGACGGCGGCTACAGCTATCGGGAGTGCGCGGCGCAGCCGACCCACGAACTGGTCGAAGAACTCCGGCGGCGGGACCATGCCGGACTGATTTTGTTCAGTTCCGGCTCGTCGGGCAAGAGTAAGGCCTGTCTCTTGGACTTCGACAGACTGTTTGACAAGGTCCGCAAGCCGCGGGCCGCGTTCGTAACGCTGGTGTTCCTGCTGCTCGACCACATCGGCGGGATCAATACTCTGATCAACGTGCTGGGCCAGGGCGGCACCGTGGTGACCATCGACGACCGGTCGGCCGAAGCGGTCTGCGGCGCCATCGAACGCTGGCGGGTCCAGTTGCTGCCGACCAGTCCGACATTTCTCAAAATGCTGCTGATTGCCGACGCGCACCAGCGTTTCGACCTATCGTCGCTAAGCCTGATCACCTACGGCACCGAGGTGATGCCGCTCGCCACCCTAACCGCGTTGCACCAAGCCCTCCCCGGCGCCCGGCTCAAGCAGACCTATGGCCTGTCCGAAGTCGGCATCTTGCCCACCCGTTCGCGTGCCGACGATTCGCTGTGGCTGAAGCTCGGCGATGAGGGATTCGAGCATAAAATCGTCGACGGCATCCTGTGGCTGCGGACGCCCGGCGCGATGCTGGGTTACCTCAACGCCCCTTCGCCGTTCGACGCCGAGGGCTGGTTCAACACCCAGGACAAGGTTGAGGTTGACGGCGACTCCATCCGGATCCTGGGCCGCGACAGCGAGATGATCAATGTCGGCGGGTCAAAAGTCCATCCGGTGGAAATTGAAAACGTGATTCTGCAAGCCGCCAACATTCGCGACGTCACCGTGTCCGGCCGGGCCAACCCCGTTACCGGTTCGGTGGTGGTGGCGACGGTGGCGCTGCGCGAGCCGGAACCGGTTGACGTCCTGCGGCAAAGGCTCGGGCGGTTTTGCCGGGAGCGACTGGAGCCATTCAAAGTGCCGGCGTTGTTCAAGATCGCGACGGAGGCGTTGCATTCCAGTCGCTTTAAGAAAAAACGGGCCCAGATCGAGGCCTGAGGGCGGCGCACCTGAGGATGAGGATGACGGCGGCATGATCGATAATGATCCGGTGGTGTTGATCAGCGGCGGCAGCCGCGGACTGGGCCTGGAACTGGTCGACTTGTTTTTGGAACGGGGCTGGCGGGTGGCGACGTTCAGCCGCTCGATCAGCGACGCGTTGGACGAACGCCTGCTGGGTTTGGCCATGGGCGAGACGCCCCGACTGATCTGGCAGGCGGTGGAGGGCGGCGATGACCAGGCGCTTGGCGCCTTTACCCGCGATGTCGCCCGACGCTGGGGCCGGATCGACGCGCTGGTCAACAATGCCGGTGTCGGCTTCGACGGGCTGCTGACCTTCATGCGGACCGAGGAGGTTGACCGGCTGCTCGACGTCAATCTGCGCGGGGCGATTCTGCTCACCCGGCACGCCACCAAGCCGATGATCCGGCGCGGCAAAGGGGTGGTGATCAACATCTCCTCGGTCAATGCCGTGCGCGGCCACAACGGCGTGTCGGTTTACAGCGCCACCAAGGCGGCGTTGGACGGGTTCACCCGCAGCCTCGCCCGGGAACTGGGGCGGTGCGCCATCCGCGTCAACTCGGTGGCCCCGGGCTATTTCGAGAGCGCCATGGTCGAGGACCTGAGCGAACAGGCCCGGGCGCGGATCGCCCGGCGGACACCCCTGGGCCGACTGGCGACCACTCGGGAAATCGCCGAGGTGGTGCAGTTTCTGGCGTCCGACCAGGCATCATTCGTCACCGGGCAAGTCATCGTCGTCGATGGAGGCATCACATGTTAGATGGGGCAGTCGAAGCAAAGTATTCTTCCGAGCAGGTTGCCGCGGCGGCGTGCCGGGCGATCGCCCGGGTGATGGCGGACCATAACCTGCCGCCCCGGGAGATCGAGCTGGAGGACAAACTGAACGCGACGCTCGGTTTGAAATCCATGAATCTGGCCCAAATCGTCCTCGATCTGGAAGATCAGTTCCAGGTCGATCCGTTTGCCGCCATCCCGATAACCTCGATTCGGACCGTCGGTGATCTGGTCGCGGCCTATCAGCGGACGCTCGGCCTGGTGCCGACCGCGCCCCAGGCCGGGGGCGCGGTGCCCGGAAGTGACGGGATTGACGCCCTTGAACGCGGAAAACGCCGCCGCGAACGCCGGCTCTAGGGGGCCACGTCCGCTAAATTGCACGGTAAAGGTCATGGTTTCCAAAGGCCGTCGGCTTTTGATGGTGGGTCCAAGGCAACGCCCTGGTCGCCGAAGGCACTTTGTAGGGGCTTTGCCCCTACGACCCCACCAAAGGCCGTCGGCCTTTGGAAACCGTTAACCGGGCAATTTTGCTGACACGACACACGAGGGCCGGTTGACCGTCGCGGGTTCCAAGGGAGCGCCCCTTGGCGGGTCCGCCGGGCCCGGGGCGGAACCCGGGGGCTTGGCCCGCCCAGGTGCCGAAAATTCAAGGATGATGAACGCATGACCGGTGAGAGCAGCTATCGGGGCGTCGCGGTGGTCGGCATCGCCTGCCGTTTTCCGGGAGCATCGCGCTGGCAGGACTTCTGGCACAATCTGGTCAATGGCGTGGAGAGCATCCAGGCCTTCACCGATCACGAATTGCTGCGCGCCGGGGTGGACGCCGAAACCCTGCGGGATCCCGCTTACGTCAAGGCGGCGCCGGTGCTGGCCGGGTTCGATCAGTTCGACGCCGGTTTTTTTGAGTATTCGCCGCTGGAAGCGCGGCTGATGGACCCGCAGCAGCGTCTGCTGCTGGAGGTGGCCTGGCACGCGCTGGAGGATGCCGGCTATTGTCCGGACGCCGTTCCCGGGCAGGTCGGGGCGTTCATCGGCTCGGGCGGGGTGGTCACCAGTTACCTGCTGTCGCATCCGCACCTGCATGGCCTGACCGGCAGCCTGGAGCATATCTCCAACGACAAGGATTTCCTCAGCACCAAGCTGTCTTACAAGCTGAACCTCACCGGTCCCTCGGTCAACATCCAGACCGCGTGCTCGACCTCGCTGGTGGCGACCCATCTTGCCTGCCAGAGCATTCTCAACGGCGAGTGCGACATGGCGCTGGCCGGGGCGTCGGTAATCCGGGTGCCTCATCTGACCGGCTATCCCTACCGCAAGGGCGATATCCTGTCACCCGACGGCCACTGCCGGGCCTACGACGCCGAGGCTCAGGGCACGGTGTTCGGCAGCGGCGTCGGTGTGGTGGTCCTGAAGCCGCTGGCGGATGCGGTCGCCGCCGGCGACCATATTTATGCGGTGATTCGCGGCTCGGCCATCAATAACGATGGCAACCGCAAGATGAGCTACACCGCGTCCAGCGTCGAAGGGCAGGTCAGGGCCATGCTGGAGGCGTTCGGGAGCGCCGACGTGGCCCCGTCCACCATCGATTATGTGGAGGGCCACGGCGCCGGAACCGTGGTCGGCGACCCGCTGGAGGTGGATGCGCTCACCCGCAGCTTCACCACCGATCCGGCGGTCCGGGCCGGCGGCTGCGCGCTCGGCTCGGTGAAGACCAATGTCGGCCATCTGGAACAGGCGGCCGGCATCGCGGCCCTGATTAAGACCGCCCTGGCGCTTCATCACCGGGTGATTCCGCCGTCTCTCAATTTCACCACCCCCAACCCGCGCATCGATTTTGCCCGGGGACCGTTCCGCGTCGCCGCCGCCCTGACCGACTGGCCCGAGCGCGATCATCCCCGCCGAGCGGCGGTCAACGGGCTGGGGCTGGGCGGAACCAATGCCTTCATGATCTTGGAGCAAGCGCCCGACGGATTGCGCGCCGGGGTGGCCACCGACGACGCGCTCAGGCCGCCGCTGCGCGTGTTGACCCTGTCGGCACGCAGCGAGAAAGCGGTGGGTGAGTTGGCCGACCGCTGGCGCGACCATCTTGCGACCCTGGACGCACACGGCGTCGCCAACGCCTGCTTCACCGCCAACACCGGCCGCGCGGCGTTACCGGCGCGGTGTGTGGTGATCGGCGCCGACGGCCGGGAACTGGCCGAGGCGCTGGCGGCGAAACCGAACATCCAGCGGGCCGGCCGCAAGCGCAAGCTGGCGTTCCTGTTCCCCGGCCAGGGCGCCCAGTATCCCGGTATGACCCGCGCCCTGTACGACCACAATCGGGTGTATCGCGAGGCCATCAACCATATGGCGGAGCGTTTGGGTGACGCGTTCTCCCTCGACTTGCGGGGCGTGCTGTTCGGGAGCGGCGACGACGGCCGGTTGGACCGGACCGGCTATACCCAACCCGCCCTGTTCGCGGTGGAGTGGGCGCTGACGTTGATGCTGAAGGACCTTGGCGTGGTGCCCGATGCCGTGCTGGGGCACAGCGTCGGCAGTTTCGCCGCGGCGGCGGCGGCGGGGATTTTCAAGCCCGACGACGCCCTGGCGCTGATCGCCGGCCGGGCGGCGCGGATGCAGAACCTGCCGGCAGGCGGGGCGATGGCCGCCCTGTTCGCCGGCCGCGAGCGCGTGGAGGCGCTGCTCGGGGCGGGGTCGGAACGGCCCCTGGGCATCGCCGCCGCCAACAGCCCGGAAAACACCGTGATCTCGGGCGCGGAGCCGGCGGTGCAGGCGGCGTTGGCGCGGGCCGAACAAGCCGGAATCGGCGGGCGCCGGCTGCCGGTGTCCCATGCCTTCCACTCGGCGCTGATGGACCCGATCTGCGCCGACTTCGAGCAGTTCGCCGCCCGTTTCCCGGCGGCCAGACCCACCCTGTCCTTCATCTCGGACCGGACCGGCGCCGAGCTGACCTCGATCCCCGACGCCACCTATTGGGCCGAGCACGTGAGGCAACCGGTGGCGTTTGCCGCGGGCCTGCGGTCGCTGGCGGCACTGGGGTGCGTCGACCTCCTGGAAGTCGGCCCCGGGACGGCGTTGCGCGCCTTCGCCCGGCAGGAACTGGGCCCCCGCGAAGAGGTGCGGTTGCTGGGGGTTCTGCATCCCAAGAGCGGTGATTGGCGGGAACTGCTGTCCAGCGTCGGCGCGCTGTGGGCCGGCGGCCGTCCGGTGGACTGGCGCCGGCTCGAGCCCGATGGCGATCACGTCCGGGTTTCGGCGCCGACGACGCCGTTCGAGAGCAAGCGTTACTGGCTGAAGCCGGTGGTGGCGGCGGCGGCGGGCCAGAAGACCGCGACGCCGGGCGATCTGGTGGGGGAACCGGTCCGGTTGCCGGGGGGCGAGCACCATTTTCAGGCGCCCTACGCCGTTGCCGGCCTGCCCTGGCTGCGCGATCACCGGGTTTATGGGGCTCTGACGTTGCCGGTCACCGCCGCGCTCATCGCGTTGGCCGAGGCCGGGCGGCGGGTGCTGAAAACCGCCTGGTGCGGCGTCCGGGACGTCACCTACCAGGAAGCGTTCCTGCTGGGGGAGGATGAGGGCCGGCTGGTCCATGTTCGCGTCGGCGCCCCGGATCAGGGCCGCTCGGCCGCCAGCCTGTCGAGTGCGCCGGCGCAACCCGCCGACGCGCCGTGGTCCCACCATGTCACCGCGATCCTGACGCCGGCCGAGGCTGCGTCCGGGGCAGGGTTGGGGGGCGCGGCCGAGGCCGAGGCCCTGGAGACGATCCGCCGGCGATGCCCGGTGGCGTGTCCGGTCGACCGCTATTACAGCGTCGTCGATGGGCTTGGTTTGAATTACGGCCCGACCTTCCGGGGCGTTCGCGTGTTGCATCTGGGCGACGGCGAGGCTTTGGGGCTGATCCGGCTGCCGGAACCGGCCTCGGCGGCGACCTATCCGCTGCATCCGGCGTTGCTGGATGCCTGTCTGCACCTGTTTCCCGCGGTGTCGGGCCTGTACGGCACCTTCGATGCACCGCCGCGCGCGGGGGGCTCGACGTTTCTGCCGATCCGCATCGAACACTTCGAGATGGTGTCGGCGGCACAGACCGAGGTTTGGTCCCATTGCCGGCGTCGGCCCGGCGACGACCCCGCCGAAGGTCGCTACACCGTCGATATCCGGATCATCGGCGTGGACGGCCATCCCGTGGCGATGATCACCGGCCTGACGGTCAAGCTGTTGCCGGCAAGCCAGTTCCTGCCCCGCGCCCGGTTGCCGATTGAAGACTGGCTTTATGCCGTCGAGTGGGTCCGGCGACCGGCGCTGCCCGCCGTGCAGGCGGCGGGGCCTGGGACCTGGCTGTTGGTGGCCGACGACGCGGCGGCGGCCGTCCCGCTGGAACGCGCCCTGACCGCGGTCGGAGCCGCCTGGCGCACGGTCCAGCCGGGCGACCGGGACCAGGATCAGACCGCCTTGACCGCCGGGATTCAGGCGGCGGCCGAGCTTGCCTTGCCCTTGGCCGGGATTGTCCTGCTGACGGCGCTGTCGATCCCGCCGATGGCGATCCTGACGCCCGAGATGGTCGCGGCGGCGGAACGGCGTTTGGTGCTGGTCACCCAGGGCGCGATTCGCCTGGTGGCGGAACGGGCGGACGAGCGTTGGGGCAAGCCGCGGGTGTGGTTGGTGACGCGGGGCGCTCAGGCGCCCCTGGCCTCGGCCCTGGGCGGCGAGGCGGTTCAGGCCATCGCCTGGGGCCTCGGCCGGGTGGCCGCGCTGGAGCATCCCACGCTTTGGGGCGGCTGCATCGACCTGGACCAGGACAGCGAGCCCGGCCTTCTCGTGGATGAGTTGCTGAATCACGACGACGAGGATCAGGTCGCGTGGCGCGGCGGTCGGCGTACCGCGGCGCGGTTGGTGCGGCGCCCCCTGGACGGTACCGACTTGCCGGTGCATCCGCCGATCCGTCCCGACGCCGGTTACCTGATCACCGGCGGCCTCGGCACCCTGGGATTGAAGCTGGCCCACTGGCTGGTGCAGGAGCAGGGCGCCCGGCATCTGATCCTGACCAGTCGGCGCCCGCCCAACGCCGAGGCCGCCAACGCCATCGCCGAACTGGCGGCGCTGGGCGCCACCGTCACCGTTCGTCAGGCGGATATTGCCGAAGCCGCCGACGTAGCCAGCCTGTTTGCCGACATCGACGCCGGCCTGCCGGTGCTGGACGGCGTGTTTCACTGCGCCGGCCTGCTTGACGACGGCATGCTGCTGACCATGGACTGGGCGCAATACGCCCGCGTGACCCGGCCCAAGGTCATCGGCGGCCATTTGCTTCATCTTGCGACCCAGGACCGCCCGCTCGGTCATTTCGTGCTGTTCTCTTCGGTGCTGAGCCTGACCGGTTCGATGGGACAACTGAACTATGTTGCGGGCAACGCCTTTCTCGACGCGCTGGTCGCACACCGTCGCCGGTTGGGCCTGCCGGCCCAGGCGCTCAACTGGGGGCCGTGGGACGAAGCCGGGCTTGCCACCGAATCCGGCGAGCGCGGCCGGGCGATTTGGCGCGCCCGCGGGACCGAGTACATTCCCGGCCGCGAGGGCATGGTCATTCTGCGTCATGCCCTGGCGCACGGCTTCGACCATGTTGCGGTGACCATCACCGACTGGGCGAAGTTTCTGACCCAATTTCCCGGTGTTCCGCCGCTATACCGCGAGCTTGCGGACTCCGTGCCCCGGGCCGCGGCCGACGCCGTCGACCCGGCGGCGGTGATGGGCCGGTTGCGCGCGGCCGCCGTGGCGGAACGGCCGGCGATTCTGCTGGCGGCGGTCGCGGCGCTGGTCCGTCATGTCCTGGGTTTCGACGAGGACCTGGACCCCGACCAGTCATTGCGGGCGGTCGGTTTGGACTCGCTGATGTCGATCACCCTGATCAATGGCCTGGAAGCCGTGTTCGGGGTTCGGGTTCAGGCCCGGGTCATGCTGCAAGGCCCGTCGGTCCGGCACCTGGCGGCGATCGTCGGTGAGGGATTGCCCGACATGCCGATACCGGTGGCGGTGGCAATGTCGGAGGCGGCGGGGGCCGCAAGACACGGTACGCCGCCGGGCGGCCGGAGGCCGGGGAAGGGACGCACCGGCGCCTGGCTGGTGACCCGGCATCCCCGGCGCGACCCGGAACTGCGGCTGTTTTGCTTTCCCTTCGCCGGGGGCGGATCGGCGGTGTTCGATCGCTGGGGCGCTTCGCTGGACGGCGCGGTCGAGGTGGTCGCGGTGGAACCGCCGGGCCGGCTGGCGCGGATCGACGAACCGGCGGTTCGGAGTATCGAGGCGTTCGTCTCGGGCCTGATGCCTGAATTGCGCCCGCGGCTCGATCGACCGTTCGCGATGTTCGGCCACTGTCTGGGAGGGCTCACGCTTTACGAAACGGTGCGGACGCTTCAGGCCAAGGGGCTGCGCATGCCCTTGCACCTGTTCGTGTCGGGGGCCCGCCCGCCCAACCGGATGCGCAAGACCGGCCCCTTTGAAATCGCGTTGCGTCGGCAGTTGGAGCGGATTCCCGCGTTCAATCCGGCGCTGCCGGCCTGGCGGCAGGCCGAAGCGGTGTTCGTGGAGATCGTCCGCAGCTTCGAGATCGGCGATTCGCTGCGCATGTTGGAGCAAATCGATCTGCGCAAGCTGGTATTGCCGACCATTCGGGCCGAATTCCAGATGGCCTTGAACTATCCCTATGTCCCGGAACGGCCGCTGCCGGTCCCCGTGACGTGTTTTCGCGGTAAACAGGATGTCTATTTCAGCCTGGATGATGCCCGGGCCTGGCGCCGCTTCACCTCTCTTGAGTTCCGCATTCTGTCCCGTGACGGCGGCCATTTTGCCGTGGTCGAGGACTTCCAGTATCTTAGCAGCGTCATCGAACGAACCCTGCTTGGACCGGGCAAAAGCACCGCCGCCGGTGCGGTGCGTCCGGTCCGGCCGGGGTTGGCGCCGTGACCCCCGCCCTGACCCTGACCTGGGAGACATCGCCCTGGCTGATGCGCTGGCCGGGGCGGTCGCTGCCGGCGGTGCGTGTGCTGTGTTGTCCCAATGCCGGGGCCGGACCGTCGGTGTTTCGCGCGCTGGCCACCACGTTGCCGGGCGTCGCCGATGTTTGGGCCTGCCATCTGCCGGGCCGCGAAACCCGGCTGAACGAAGCCCCGCCCTCGGACCTTGACGCGGTGGCCGATGCGGTGGCGGCGGCCTGCCCGGTTCTCGACGGCCTGCCGCTGGTGCTGTTCGGGCACAGCATGGGGGCGCTGCTGGCCTTTGAACTGGCGCACCGGTTGCGGACGGCCGCGGGCCGACCGCCGGTCGCGTTGGTGGTCGCGGGGTCCCGACCGCCCCGGGCCGCCGGCAGCTCCGGCAACGCGCCGTCGTGTGCCCTGTCCGATGCCGGGTTGCAGGATCTGCTTTGCGCTTATGATCCCGGAAATGCCATGGTCGCGGCACAACCGGACCTATTCCGCCTGCTGGCCCCGACCCTGAAAGCCGACATCGCCATGCTGCGGCGCTACCGAATGCGCGCGCGGCCGCCGCTCGACTGCCCGGTTCATGTCTGGGGTGGAACCGACGACCCGTTCGTGCCGGTTTCCGGGCTGGAAGGATGGCGGGAGACCACCACCGGGGAAACCCACTGCCTGGCCTTCCCCGGCGGCCACTTTTTTCTGTTCCGGGAGTCCCAAGCGGCGGTGGTCACGGCGTTCGGACGGGTCCTGCGCTCGGCGTACCGCCCGGGCCCGCCCCGGTACGCCAAGTGATCCCGGCAAGCCCTAAGAATGACCCCTCGCCGGTCACCGACCGCGACGGCGGTCGCGTGCCCCCATGGGCGCGAAGCCAAGGGCGCGGATGCGCCCGGTTGGAAGTCTGGATCGTGACGCCCAGCCGGTTTCGTCCGCTGTCCGGGCTGCTGGCCGACTGCCTTGGCGCGGACGAACGGCGCCGCCGCGATGCGTTTGCCAGCCGGCTGCTGGCCGACCGTTTCACGATTCGCCGGGCCTGGTTGCGCCAGATTCTGTCGTGCCGCCTGAACGTCGCGCCCGCCGCGCTGGCGTTTGAAGCGGAGCCGGATGGCAAGCCACGGCTGGCCACGGGGCAAGCCGACGACCTGCACTTCAACCTATCCCATTCGGGCGACTGTGCCGTCATTGCGGTCAACACCGGCGCGCCGGTCGGGGTGGATGTCGAAGCGATCACGCCAGGCCTGGACCCGGCGCGTCTGGCGGCGGCAACCCTGGCGCCGGACGAACTGATGGTCTGGCGGTCTTTACCCCCGTCCCAGCGCCCGTCGGCGTTTTTGCACAGCTGGACCGGGAAGGAAGCCGTGCTGAAGGCCTTCGGTTGGCCGTTGGAGCCTCACCGGCTGCCCGGGATTTCCGTGCTTTGGCCCGGCTGTGACCTCCAGGCCGCGGCGACCTGGCGCGTGCTGACGGTCGCGCGGCCCCGTACCGGTCGCGCCGTGGTGGCGTTGCGGACGGTCGATATCGGTTCCGGCTACCTCGCGGCCCTGGCGATTCCCGCGATCACCACGTTCCCTGACATCACCATCGTCACCGCGGCCGCTTGGCCGCGGTTCCGGACTGACCATGAGGCACGAAATGGCGAATGCATTACTGTTGAGCGGTGGCGCCCCCAACATGACGTTTATGGCGGGCGGTCTTCTGGCGCTTGACGAGATGGGCGTCGAGTTCGACGTCGTCTCAACTTCGGGCGCCGGTATGCTGATCGGCCTGCTCTACGCCGCACCCCCCGGCACCGGCTGCCTCCGGTGCCAACGGCGTCGGGCGCTGGAAAGCTCCCTGGATATGTTCGTGGATACGCGCATCTACCGTTTCATGGATGAAGTCTGGCACTACCCGGTGGGTTACAAGGCTTTTTTCAAAATCGGGGGCGGCGCCAAACGCTACACCAGCCTGATGCAGCGCATGCCCGAGGTTCGGATGCCGACCCGGTCGGGCACCCGATTCGTCAATGACGCGATAAAATACTGGCAAAGCGTCTTTTGCCCGACGACCCTCGGACCCTGGAGCCGGGGTTTCTGTCAGCCCACTCCGATCGCCAATAACATGGTCGATTTCAAGAAATTGCGAAAGTATCCGGGTGAATTCTTCATCAATGCCTATTGCCTGGAGACCCACGAAATCGAACTCTTTAACAAAAAAGTGATCACGCCGGGCCATTTCCAAGCCGCGATGGCCATGCCTTATATTTACGCCCCGTTCCGGCTGAATGGAAAAACCTATATCGAGGGCTCGGCCGTCGATACCATTTGTTTCGAGGGGGTCATGAGATACCTCTACGATCCCGATCTGTCGGTGCCTGAACTGACCCTGCCGCACGGTAAAGTTGTTCCTGCCCGTTACCGGCAACGACCCGATCGCCCGAAGATCGACACGATGGTGCTGTTTAACGTGATCGGACACGAACAACTGATCCGCAAGCCGCGCAATCTGTTGGATGCTCAGGGACAGGCCATCATCGTGCCGTTAGTCGCATTGACCAAGGATGACGTCACCATATTTAGGACACTTTATCTTCCGCTCTATCAAATGGCGAATCCCGATCTGCGGTTGCTCCAGGTCCCGATGACGCTGACCCAGCACCAATGGAACCACGCGCTCGACTGGTCCTATGCCAACGGCCGGCGACTGTTCGAACTTGGGTATCAGCAAGGGATGCGATTCTTCGAACAACACCAAGACCGACTGATGAACGGAGCGTAACACCCGGTTTTGCTTTGGCTCCTGTCTGCTGGAATACCATCATAAGCAAGGAGCGTTCTGAATCGGCGCGAGTGTTCTGAAATTGTGATAAAGGCCACAATGGAGGCCTCGCCTAACCCGCCGCGGGGCGGTATCCAGACACCGACAATAAAATACCGTGACAAGATTCAACCCGCATGCTACGTTAAAGCTGCAAATTTCGGTTGTGCGGTGGTTGGTTGGCGCCACACTCGCCGAGTGTGATTGTGAAGGATGTCGTTTCGCGGAAAGAGGCCGCCAGAGTAGCGGTTTGCCGGGCGGCCGCTTTCTCATGGGGACCGATGGCAGAAGCGGAGTCTGAAATGGCGAATCTTTGGGTGGGACGTAGGGCGTTTGCGGTTGGCTTACTCGCCCTCATGATCGGACTGGTGGGGAGTTTCGGCGCCCGGGCAGAGGACTCGGGAACGCTGGACGAGGCGCAGGCCCTGCTGCAAAAAGCGGTTGCCGAGATCAAAGCGGTGGGCAAGGAGGCGGCCTTCGCCAAGTTCAACAGCCATGAAGGCGGATTTATTGAAAAAGATTTGTACGTCTTCGTCTTCGGCCTGGACGGTATGACCCTGGCCCATGGCGGCAACCCATCAATGGTGGGGCGCAACTTGGCGGGATTGAAGGATGTCGACGGTAAGCCGTTCATGCAGGATATGATGGATCTGGCCAAGAATGCCGGCGGCGGCATCACCAACTACAAATGGCTTGATCCCAAGACGAAAAAAATCGAGGCCAAACGGAGTTACATTGTCCGTATTGACGATTATTTCGTTGGGGTCGGAGCGTACGTCAGATAAAGATCCGATGAGATTGGCGAGGCCTTCGGCCTGGTTGGTTAGCCTGCCCGATATTTGAAATATCGGGCAGCGCCGACTTTTCGGTTCTTGAGACTGTCACGTCATGCCGGAAGAGGAAGCCCGATGACATGCACGTTTCGGAAATTATCGATCAGGAATCTCGGCATTGCCATAAAGATTTCATTGCCCTTGATCATCTTCGGAATTTTCTTTCTGGTGCTTGCGGTGACGACGGTTTCGTCCCTCTCCGGGATCGAAAAGCAGTTCGTCGCTCTCGATCGCGACGCCTTCCAACTCCAGAATCGATCGGCGAGTGGTATTCGGGCCTTGCAAAGCTTCCACGTCAGTTTGTTCAATCTGGTCCTGGTGGGCGCTACGGAGAGCGATGTAACGAAACTGCAAAAAACCGCCGCAGTGGTTGAAGGGGAACAGGCAAAGCTCCGGGCTCAATTCGACGACATCGCTCAGGCCATTCGGGAACGAGATGGGATTAAAGATATCGGTGAAGCGTTCGGGCGAACGCAAAAGAAATATGACGAAAATGTTAGCAACGTCATATCGCTCGTGACCATCGATGCGACCACAGCCATGGCGATATTGGTCAGTGGTCAACAGGCATACGAAGATCTGCTCGGCGCCATTGATCGCTTGCGGATCGTTTCCGAGGAGAACTGGCGGCAGGCGTCAACCGAAACAAGTTCTGTTATTCATTTATCGCGTCAGGTGATCTGGACCGTTCTCGCTCTCAGCGTCATTAGCTCCGGTATCGTTGGTTACTGGATCGGCGGTATGCTGATTCGCTCGCTGAAAGAGTTGACCGAGAAAATGGGCCGATTGGCCGCGGGCGACTTGACGACCGAGGTGACCGCCACGGATCAGACGGACGAAGTCGGCGCCATGGCGCGGGCGGTCGAGGTGTTCAAACGAAACTCCATCACCGCCGAGCGATTGGCCAGCCAGAAACAGCAAGAGGATTTGGCCCGGCAGGCGCGGGTTGACGTGATCGAACGTTTAACGGGACAGTTTGAACATCAAGTGTTCAAAGTGGTCAACGCGTTGTCCGAGTCATCCGGGGAAATGCAATGTGTTTCCGCTACTCTGGCCACCAACGCGGAGCGCACCAATCAGGAAAGCTGCTCGGTGGCGTCCGCATCCCAGCAGGCGCTGTCCAACGTCCAGACCGTGGCCGCCGCTGCCGAGCAACTGGCCGCGTCCATCGGCGACATCAGTCATAAGGTGGACCACTCGCACAAAGTTTCGGAACGTGCGGTGGCGGGGGCCTCCCATGCCAGCGAAGTGATCACGGGGTTGGCGTCGGCTGCGCAGCGCATCGGCAAAGTTGTCAGTCTGATCAATAGTATTGCCGGCCAAACCAATTTGCTCGCGCTCAACGCCACCATCGAAGCGGCACGAGCCGGCGAAGCCGGCAAAGGGTTCGCGGTGGTCGCTTCGGAAGTGAAAGCACTGGCCAATCAGACCGCCAAGGCGACCGAAGAAATCACGGCCCAGGTCAACGCCATCCAGGGCGCAACCGAGCAAGCGGTTAACGCGATCACCGAGACCGCCCGGACCATTAACGAAATCACGGCCATTACCGCAATGGTTGCGGCCGCGATGGAGGAACAGGGCGTCGCGACCAACCAGATTTCCGCCCACGCCCAGGATGCCGCCAACGAATCCCGTGTCGTGGCCAACAGCATTTCGGTGGTCACCGAAGCCGCCACGACAACAGGAACCGATGCCGGACGGGTTCGCTCTTTTTCGGATGTATTGGCGCAGAAATCCGATGAGTTACGTCGAGAGGTGGAGACGTTTCTCATTCACGTGAAGAGAGCGTGACAAGGGAATCCGTCTGATTGACCGCGTCGGCTCAAAAGGGGGCGCGCGAAAGGGCGGGGTAAAGCCCTGTTGTTCTCTTGATGGACCGGTCCGGGCTGGCGCCTCATACTCCCGGACGGAGCCGGGGTGGACCAGGGTCGGTTTTAACCAGGATTCGTGTCGGCGGCTGGCAGGTTTTCGATAGATATGGCGACCCTTCCTACTGTGATATGCAATCGTGCTTAGAATAGCGGCGGGAGGCTTTGGCGATTCGGGACGGGGTGATAGGATTTGACAACCCCCAGGACGGACATTACGCTTCCGGACGTCCGGACGACTGTCGGTCCCCGACCGGGACTTCAGGTCCCGAACGCATCTCAGGAACGGGTGCCGTCATGCCCGGGTACCGACATTATGGATAACCACAGGGGGGCTCGTCGATGGACCCGATTCGCAACATTCTTGAAATCATCCGGTTTATGGCAAACGCACACCTGAATGTTGCGGAACCGCGCGTGGAAGACTGGGTGGCGTTGACCAGTGTCGTCGGCCCGGATGGCGCGATCAACCCGGCGGCCAAAGAAAAAATCGTACTAATGCTCTATAATCTGACCCAGGGAAGTATCGTCAGCGCCGATCATCCGCAACGCTGGCAACGGCCCAGTGATGCCATGGTCACGCCGCCGCTTTATATCGATCTTCATGTCGTCTTTATGGCTAATTTCTCGGTCGATCAGTATTCGACGGGATTGACGGCGCTGTCCAAAATTGTGTCTTACTTTCAGCAGAATCCATACTTGACCAGAGACAACGCCCGCGAGCTTGATCCCACCATCGACCGAATCAGCTTTGAATTCGCCAGCCTCAGTCCGGCGGACGTGCATCACGTCATGAATATGCTCGGAACCAAGTATGTCCCGAGCGCCTTTTATAAGCTGCGGATGATTTCCTACCGCTCGACCGTGATTCCGTCGGTGGGCCTCCCCACGGCCGTCCGCGACAGCGTCTAGGCCTCGTCCGCGCGCGCGCCGAAGGGCGTTTTCTCCCGGGAAATACCGTTTTGGACCCGCGGGACGATGGTTGTGGCCGCCCCTTCCAGCGCGATCAGCGCGACCTTGGCCCAAGGCCCGGGCCGGGCGCCGGTGCTGCGGTCCAAGCCGCACCGCGCGCCCCACTGTCCTGTGGCCGCCGCAGTGGACAGGGTCGCGCCGCCAGGGCATCGTGACGAAAGAACCTGGGGTGTGGCTCACCAACCGGGGTATGATTGTTGTCGATCAAGGGTCTCGGTGACCGTGTGCGTGGAGACGGGACAATGACGCGGCGCCCAATGATGGTCAGGACGAGACGCCGACCGGTCGTCCGCGACGGCTCGGATTCCTTGTATCATCAGCTATTTTCCCACCCGCTCTTGGTTGAGGAGGTGGTCCGCGCGTTCGTGTCCGAGGCTATGGCCGTCGGTCTTGACTTCAGCAAGATGGAGCGGGTCAACGCCACGTTTCACGGCCGTCGGGGCCGGCGCCGCGAGGGGGACGTGATCTGGCGGCTGCCGACTGGCGAAGGCGTCGACATCTATCTGTATTTGCTCTTGGAATTCCAATCGCAATGCGATTGGTGGATGTCGGTGCGAACTCAGGTTTACGAGGGCTTACTGTGGCAGCACGTCATCGCCGAGAAGAAGCTAAAGGCCAAGGATCGCCTTCCCCCGGTCCTGCTGCTCGTCCTTTACAACGGCGAGAAACGCTGGAGCGCACCCACCGCGGTTGCCGAACTGATCGCCCTGCCGTCCGATTCGCCGCTCTGGCCTTTTCAGCCCCAAGCCCGCTAACATGTCCTGGACATGGGGGCCTTTCCCGGCGATGAGCTGGTGCGCCGGAACAGTCTGGCGGCGCTGCTGTTCCGTCTGGAGCAGCGCTATGAAGCGGACGACTTCGACACCCTGATCTCAGAGGTGATCAACTGGTTTCGGCAGCATCCGGATTACCCCGACCTGAAGGCCTTGTTCACCGAATTGGTCGGGCAGGCGATCAAAGGATTGGACCCGGCGGTACAGTTGCCCAACGATCTGATGGAGATGAGGACCATGCTGGCAACGCAAGGCGAAACGTGGAGGCGGAAGTGGATAGCCGAGGGCGAAGCCAGGGGCGAAGCCAGGGGCGAAGCCAGGGGTGAAGCCAGGGGCAAGGCCGAGTTGTTCCTCCGCCTGCTTCGTCGGCGCCACCAGACACTCCCCGCAGGCCTTGAGGATCGTGTGCGTGCCGCCGGCAGCGACCAGTTGGACGAATGGAGCGAGCGCTTTGCCGATGGCAAGTCGCTGGCCGAAATCTTCGACGCCGATCCGACGCACTGACTGGGACGATCGCGGAGATCATTCACCGTCCTGCGGAACGCCCGCACTCCCGATCTGATGGACCCGAGTCGGGTGAATCGGTGGTCGGCGGGCAATCGCGGATTATCGCCATATTATCAGTATGCTGCGTCCGTTCTTGTCCATAAGAGCATCTTATGCGACAAGCGGTTGCAGGCGCAAAATGTAAATGTCAGTCCTCTGCCAGTTAGAAATGTCACTTTAGCGTCCTTCCTCTGTGAACGCCGAGGTGCCAAGCGATGGGACTGAGGCCATGAGCACTCTTTCTTCCGCAACCGAGCGGGTTCCGGTCAGCGCGCTGGAACTCTTGCCGCATCCCTTGCGGCGGAACCGTTGCAGCCCGTCAGCCTTGCCACGGCCAACCACCTTCCCGTGGCCGATCCATTCGGAGCTTGAATCACGTTTCGAACCCCCAGAAAAGCTCTTTTCGTCAAAATGAGAACCGCTGATCACACATGCTGCGGTATGCGAAATATCGCTATTCATCCCGCAATGAATGTCCATCTCGTTTTCTATAGGATGATTGAGGCGATTGGGGAGCGAGTTTTAATAGCGAAAAGGACAAAGAAGACGATAGATGGCCTCTCGGACGTGGCCAGGGCTGCCCTGAGCGTGCTGCAGAAGGATACTCCAACCTTCCTGCTCGACGATGGCGTACACCGCTTGATGCCGTAACTCCCTTTCCGATTCGGGAATAGTTCAGCGTAAATGCCCGGACTGCAAGCGTGAGAGAAGTCCTGCGATTCTTAGTGTTGTAAATGACTGTGCATATCTTGCTGATGGTTCCACCTTCCCGGGCAGCAATGTTTCCGAGCGCTTCCCATGCATCCTGGTCCAGCCTGATGCTGGTTCGCCGTTCCGATATCCGCAGGTATCGGGAAACCAGCGTCCGAATCGGCGGCTCGTCGATGCATGCGCTATCCCCGCTACCAGGCTCCTCGTTGCGCTCCTCCTCCGCTCCAGGTGGACCGTTCGGGCATTCAGGCATGCTGCGCGCCCCCGTGTCCCCACGTTCCCTCCAGCTTCGTCAGGATCAGGGGATCGGTGTCCATCCGGACGGCGTCCGACGGCGGACTCAGCCTGCCGATCATCGTAATCGTATCCTCTCCGTAGAACGTGCACTCCCCGCCGATCTTCGGCTTGAATTCCCAGAACGACGCCCAGAATTTCACCAAAGCGCCCCTAGTGTTCCGACTCCAACGGACCATTCCAACCCCGTTGGGCCGGAACACTAGCCTGTTCAATGGGTTGTGTCGTGCCCTCGACACGATCGTCAGGAACGAAGCGTCTCGTTCACAACACTCGTGTTCTGACCGCAACGAACGAAACCGACGGTCTGGCGCTGGCAGGGCCGGTTCAGCGAAGTCGGCGTTGACGGCTTGCTGCGGGCCAAGACCCGCCCGCCGGAACCGTCATCGGCCGCTGCCTGGATCGGCACCGACACCAGGAGTTCATCAAATTCCTGCGGACGATTGATGCCAAGACCCCGCCAGACCTCGATCTTCACCTGATCGCTGACAATTACGCGATCCACAAACATCCCGACCTCGTTCTCCTGGCTTAACCTCATCGAACGCTTCTTCGCCGGCGTTTATCCTTTGCTGCCCGACAAAATCTGCTGGTTCCTGGCTGATCACCGAAACCATGGAATGGTGCCCGGACATCGGGTTTGACTCCTACGACCGCTTCTTCCCGAGCCAGGACACCATGCCGGCCGGCGGCTTCGGCAATCTGATCGCCCTGCCGCGTCAGAAGGTCCCTCGAAGCAACGGCAACAGCGTCTTCGTCGACGATGAGTTGCGGCCTTACGATGACCAATGGGCCTTTCTGTCCACACTCAAGCGTCTGTCGCGAGCCGAGGTCGATATCCTGGTCGAGCACGCGGTCTCAACGGAACACGTTCTTGGGGAACATTTTCTTTTTGAACGCGTTATTGAGGAACGGCTGCTCGGGGTGCGCCTGCCGGTCGAGTCGCCAAGAACGTCATCGTGCCGAGTGGCGGGATGGGCGCCCGGGACCGGCGCCAGACCACCGAGACCCTGACAGCGGTCCCCGACGGCGCCGAGCGCCTGCTGCTGGCGACCGGGCGTTATCTCGGCGAAGGCTTCGTCGATGCACGGCTCGACACGTTGTTTCTCACCATGCCGGTTTCGTGGCAGAAGACGCTCGCCCAGTACGCCGGTCGCCTTCATCGCCTGCATGCGGCAAAACGTGAAGTGATCATCTACGATTACGTCGACACCGCCGTCCCGATGCTGGCCAGGATGGCTAACAAGCGGCTGGCCGGTTATCGGGCTCTGGGGTACGACGTTGCCGACAGGGCCGACCTGTTTTACAACGATCACCGGCGGTAAGAGGGTATCGTCGGCGTTCCGTGCTATTGGGCCATCAATGATCGACAATCCCGACAAAACCGAGACGTTATTGGCCTCGCTCGAGGCCAACCTGCCGATTTGGGCACGCCCGACACAGCGGCTCGCGGCCCAGTTGCGCCGGCACTGTCCCGGCATGGTCGTGCCCGAGACCTTTGCGGTGGTCAAACTGTTCTACAGCGGAGATGACGGTGGCATTCTATGCACGCTCGATTTTGGTGATCCCGCCACCAAAAACGTCCCGGTCGTGTCGATCACCCATCTGACTTTTGACCCCACAGCTCCGCTGGCGCGCGAAATCGACGCCTACCAGCGCCACCGGATCAAGAAATTGCGCAAGCTGGGCCGATAGGGAGCGCAAGACCATGGCAAAAGGCGGAAGCAGCCGGTCAACGGCGGTGCCCAAGGATTGGGAGCCATTCTACCGCGGCTTGACCGATCTGACCGACACATTTTGTCGCCAACACCTCAACGACGAATACGCGGAACTGGCCCGGCTGGCCATCGCCGCACTCTGCCGGAAGCGGCCCAGCCCGCTCCGATCGGGCCGCCCCGAAACCTGGGCCTGCGCCGTCCTCTATGCGCTGGGACAGGTCAATTTTCTCGGCGACAAGTCCACCACCCCGCACCTGACGATGCAGGCGTTGTGCGCCGGCTTCGGCATCGCCGCCAGCACCGGCGGCAACAAGGCCAAGGAGGTGCGGGAGGCCCTCGGCATCCGGCCCTTCGATCATCGCTGGATGCTGCCAAGCCGTCTGGAAACGACTGGAATGGTCTGGATGGTCGAGTGGAACGGCTTGGTGGTGGACGCCCGCCAACTGCCCCTCGATGTCCAGGAGGCGGCGGCTCGGAAGGGCATCATCCCCTTTGTTCCGGCCTATCGCACCTCCCCCAGGGCCGGGGAACCTGACCGGGAGGCCATCGTCGATCGCTACCGCCGGCTTCGGGACTGGTCCACCGACCACCAGACGGCGGCGGCCAGGGAGCTGTTGGAGGACGTGGTTGCCGCCATCGCCCAGCGTTTGGGGCTGATCAAGGACCCGGCCGAGCTTGCCGACATCGCGTTCGGCGACCTGGCGCCGGCGCTGGATCTGGCCCTGTACGGTCCGACCGAAGACGGCATCCCGCGGATCAGCCGTTACGCGCAAAACCGCCTGGCCACCGTCGAAACGGACGAACGCGCCCTCCTCGAGTCCATGGGACAGGCCCGGTACTCGGTGTTCGAGATCACCCGTCGACACCCCCAAGCCGGGTTGATGGTGCGCGACATGATCCGCGGCGACGAGGTCTGGCTGATGGACATGGGCTTGGAGAAAGCGGCTCCAATGTTCCTCAAGCTGGCCTTGCGGCTGATCCAACCGGCGGACTTTTGGATGTCCACCGGCGCTGCCGTGCAGGTGCACGAAACAATCTGGCCGCTCTTGGAACGGGATTATGGCGTTCGCCGCAACCGCGACACCGTTACGGTACCGGACGGTCTCAACCTCGACGAAGTCCTCTTTACCATCACCACCGCGGCCCGGCGACGCTCGTGATCAGGACCCTTATGGCGGTCCTTTCACCCTCGACCCTTCCGTGGCACGGCATCCGCTCCCAGGACGCCACGGCCCTCAGGCCAATCCGTCCGTCAGTGAACCAAGTCGTCGAAGATATCGGTGAGCGACCGGTCGTCCACAAAACGCTCGCTCCATTCGTCAAGCTGGGCACCATCGGCTGTGCGGACCCGGGTTTCAACCTCGGCCGGCAGGGTATGGAAGCGGCGACGAAGTTGACGAAGAAGCATCTCGGCCTTGCCTTTGGCTTCGCCTTGAATCGCTCCCTGACTGAAGGCTTCGGCTGTCCACTCGGCTTTCAACTGTTCAAGAGCTAGCGACACGATTCGGTCCTCCTGGTTGGGCATGATCTCCTTAAGGGCGTCCCGGAGACTGTCTGCTTCGATCTCGTTCGGCTCGCGCAGGACATAGTGGACCAGAGCGACCAGATCATCGAACCCCAAGGCCAGGGCGGCTCGCCCCAGCGTTACCAGGGTGGTGCGGAGGTCGCCCTCGCGGGAGCCGTGCTTGAGAATCAGGAAGCCGGTGCGCAAGACCGGGTTCTGCGACAACCGAACATCGTCGATCCGCCCCAGATCGACCAGACTGTAGCGAAAATCGACCAGCCAGGGCCGCAGGGCCGGGTCGGCGTCGACGGATTCGGCCAGGGTCAGGGGTACCCGCCAGGGGGCCTCGCCATGATAGACCAGGATGGAGACCACCGGCGGCCAGGGCGGGCCACCGTGGTTGTTAGTCCACCACTCCAGGGTTTCGGTCTTGTAGCCGAGCAGTTGCAGACCGGTTTGGGGATCCGGCGACGACTTGTGCTCGATCACCGCGTGAATCAACAGCGGCCGGCCGGTGATGGTGGTGGCGCGATAGAGCCGGTCGGTTCGGTATTCCCGCAGTTCCGGCGGCACGAACGAGCCGGGGATCTGCTCCGGCGGCTGGTCGTCCAGCAGTGCCGCGACTTCGGGCGGCAACCGCTCGCGCAACAACGCGCCCGCCGTGCCTGGCTGGTCGAGCAGGCGCTTGAAGAACTGGTCATGGCGTTGAATGATCCGGGTCATGGCCATCATGATGTCAGGGCCCGGCGGTCGATTCAACCGAATTGCCACCGATTAGGACACTCCCGCCGGGCCTTCGTGGCCGGTAGCCGCAGCCGCGCCATCGCTAAATTGAGGCGCCGTTTCTTGCTGTTGACCGAGACCACGGCGCCGACCGTCCTCGACCGCATCCTGGCCATGCCCGTGCCTTTGAGGCCTGGGTCTACGATCGGATCGCCGCTCGCGGCGCACGGTCGGAGTATCTGGTTCAGGGCGTCGAACCGGACCGCTTTGCCGGCGGTGCAGGCCGCCATTGCCCAAGGGGTCGGAGCCTGGGATACCCAGGCAAATACGCCCGATCGGCGGGCGTGGTCGGCCCAACCGATGGCGCGGCCGCTGCCGGCGGCGATCGACGCGGCCCGCTCACCCTCTGAGCCCAGCCCGACCGCCGGGACAACCCCGGCCGACGATCGAACGCCCGAGGATTCCCGGGGAGATCTGATCTCCGTCGTCGTCGACCCGGAATGTCCGTATTGCCGGGAGTTCTGGAAGGCCATCCGCCCCGCCGTCCGAGACGGTCGGGTTCGGGTCCGCCTGATCCTCACCACGCCCCTGGGAGCCAACTCGTTGTCCCCGGCCACGGCTATTCCGGCGGCACCGGATCCGCTGGCCGCGTGGGACGCCCATGCCGACGGCGGCCCGTTGCCCGCGCCCAAGGCCGACGCCGACCTCCCTACCATCCGCAAGCGCCTGGCCGAGAACGACGGGATGCGTCTCTCGCCACCGCACACACACAAGCAACATCGTAAAGTTGTTGTAGTTGCAATATAATGCCATTTGTGTGAAAGCCGCCCTATTGCGGCTTTTCGCACCGCTATCTCGGCCTAATCGGGCCTTCTGATGCTGACGAAATCAAAGTTTAGTATCCCTTGTGCATCCGGTCCGGCCCGGTGGTCGCGATCACCGCCGCGCCAGCGGTCGCCCCGCGATCCTGAACGATCACGCGCGTCCGCGCCCCGCGCCGGCATAGCGCGGTCGAGCAGCGTCGCGTCGATGGCCGGAAAGCCCTCGGCGGCGACGCCCCGCCAGACCAGGGTTTGCAAGGTCCGCCCCGATTTCCGGGCATTGAAGGCCAGGATGGTCAGCGCGCTCTGGATGATGTGGGCCGGTTCCCGGGCGTCGTCGTCCTCAACCCCGCCGCGGATTTTCTTCTGCCCGCGATCCCGTTTCAGTCGCTCCTTGTGCAGGGCGTCCAGTTTACGGCGCAGCAGCAGAATCGGGTTGCCACGCTTGATATCTTCGCCAGTGGCGAACCGGTCGAGAAACTCGATGGCCGCTGGGCGGTAACGGCCGACAGTGAGCACTGCGCCCAAATTTGGAATATTGGAACCCGGCGAACGGTCGCGACGCTGGGGCACCCGGCGGATTTGGTCAGAACAGGCCGGTTTTCGCCCGACAGCAACGTGCTCGACATCGGGCAACCCTCCTGGAGGGTTGCCCGCCATAGATTCAGACAAAACCCGTCAGGGGAATCGTCTTTTTTTGCCAGCCCATCGGCCGTCCTCAGCACCCCGACATCAGCGTTGAACGGCCCTGGGTGGCACGCTGACCAAGCTCGGCGAAGACATCACCGAGACCCCGGAGTCTATTCCGCGGCAGTACAAAGTCATCCAGACCGTGCGCGAGAAGTGACCCTGGCACCGCCGCCACGCCCCCGCGGCAGCCCGCCGCCACGCCCCGGAGTCTTGGGTCAAGGGAAAAGGGCGTGGCGGCCTTCGCGAGCCACTGGCTAATCGACGCCGACATCGGGTATCGTTTACCCATGAAACCCGAAGCCGCATTCAGCTTGGTCTACGAGAAGAGTTTGTGGTCGCGCGGGGAAACCCGGAGCGGCCGGGGCTCGACCCGGGCCTATACACGCCAGCTTCGCCGCAGCATCCCGATGCTGCTGGATCTGCTCGATTGCCGGAGCATGCTCGACGCCCCGTGCGGTGATTTCAACTGGATGAGGGGCGTGAAGCTCGCAGGCCGTTCCTATATCGGCGCCGATATTGTTCCGTTGATGATCGACGATCTGCGGAAAAATTATCCAGACACTGACTTCCGGGTCCTTGATGTTACACAAGACGCGCTGCCCGATGCCGATCTGTGGCTGTGTCGGGATGTGTTGTTTCATATGTCGTTGGCCGATGTTCAAAAAGTGATCGATAACTTCCTACGTTCCAACATCAAATTCCTGATGACCAGCCATTTCCTCGATTGCCAGGTCAACCAGGATGGCCCGACCAGCCCCATCACCTATTGCCCCCGGAATCTGACCAAACCCCCGTTCAACCTGCCCCAGCCCGACTACTGCCTGAAAGACTGGGTGCCCGACGAGTTCCCGCGCTGGCTCGGGGTGTGGAAGCGCGCCGATGTCGCCCAGGCCCTGGAGTCGGCGCCGTCGCCATGAATGGGCCTGGGGTTCGGTCAGATTTTCAGCGAACCTCTCCGGCCGCGGTGTTTTCCCCACGCAAACGCCTCACCCACGGAAAATCATTGAGATAAAGCCTGGGATTGGTCATGCTTGCGTCCCTTCTTCCTTGGGACCGAAGCCATGACCGGCGAGCGCATCACACTGTACGACACCACCCTGCGCGATGGGGCGCAGACTCAGAATGTTGGCTTTTCCGTGGAGGAGAAGCGGGCGATTGCGCGGGAGTTGGATCGGCTCGGCATTGACTATATTGAGGGCGGCTGGCCGGGGGCCAATCCCACCGACGACGCGTTGTTCGCCGAGCCGCCGGCCCTGGAGCGTGCGGTCCTTGCCGCTTTTGGCATGACCCGGCGCTCGGGGCGGAGCGCGGCCAACGACCCTGGCCTGGTGGCGGTGCTCCAGTCGAGCGCCGGGGCCGTCTGCCTGGTGGGCAAAAGCTGGGACTTTCAGGTGGATGTGGCGCTGGGCATCGATCGCGAAGAGAATCTGCGGTTGATCCAGGACAGCATCGCCGCGGCCCATGCCGCCAAGGGGACGGCGCTGTTCGATGCCGAGCATTTCTTCGACGGCTTCAAGGCCAATCCCGACTATGCCCTCCGTTGCCTGGAGGCGGCGCGGGCCGGCGGCGCCCGCTGGCTGGTGTTGTGCGACACCAACGGCGGGACGTTGCCCCACGAAATCGAGCGGATCGTGGCCACGGTGGCCGAACGGATACCCGGCGCGTATCTGGGGATCCATTGCCACAACGACACCGGTAACGCCGTGGCCAACAGCCTGGCGGCGGTGCGGGCCGGTGCCCGAATGATCCAGGGCACCCTGAACGGCTTGGGCGAGCGGTGCGGCAACGCCGATCTGGTGTCGCTGATCCCGACTCTGATCCTGAAGATGGGCTACCGGACCGGCGTCACCGACCTCACCGGCCTGACCACCCTGTCCCGGGATTTCGACGCCCGCATCAACCGCACCCCCAATCGTTACGCGCCCTATGTCGGGGCCAGCGCCTTTGCCCATAAGGGCGGACTGCATGCCTCGGCGGTGGAAAAGAATTCCGCCTGTTATGAACATATTGATCCCGCGCTGGTCGGCAATTTACGCGAGATTGTGGTTTCTGACCAGGCGGGACGGTCGAACATCCTGGTGCGTCTACGCGAGATCGGCATCGAGACCGACGCCGCCGACCCGCGTCTGGCGCCGCTGGTGGAGGTGATCAAGCAGCGGGACGTCCAGGGGTACGCCTACGACGAAGCCAAGGCCAGTTTCGAGTTGCTGGTGCGCCGGCAACTGGGGCAGGTGCCGAATTACTTTCAACTGGTTCAGATCGACGTGAACAACGTCCTTCAGTATGACGAGGCCGGTGACGTTCGCACCCGATCGCTGGCGGTGGTCCGGTTGCGGGTCGGCAGCGGCCCCTCGGGTCTGGTCACCGAGGCGGCGGACGGCAACGGCCCGGTCCACGCCCTGGACCTGGCGCTGCGCAAGGCCTTGGTGCCGCTCTATCCCGATCTCCAGGACATCAGGCTGGAGGACTTCCGGGTCCGGATCATCAACGCCAATCTGGGGACCGACGCCATTCCGCGGGTGGTGATTCGCAACGAGCGTAACGGCAAACCCGACTGGTGGACGCTGGGCGTCTCCAGCAGCATCATCGAGGCTTCGGTGGAAGCTCTGTTGGACGCCTTCATCTACGAGCTGCTTCGCGGCGGTGTCGAATCGCGGTACCGATGACCTCGGGCAGCGATCCCAACCGCCCGATGATTCTGGGCGGGCCGACGGTGATCCTGGTCGAGCCCCAGTTGGGCGAGAACATCGGCGCCGCGGCCCGGGCCATGCTCAATTGCGGGCTGACCGACCTGCGGCTGGTTCGGCCGCGGGACGGCTGGCCAAATCCCCGTGCCGTGGCGTCGGCGGCCGGGGCCGACCGGGTGCTGGACGATGCCCGGCTGTTCCCCAATGTCGATTACGCCGTGGCCGATCTTCAACGGGTCTACGCCACCACGGCCCGTAACCGGGGTATGACCCAGCATATTTTCAGCCCCCGCGCCGCCGCGGTGGACATGCGCGGGCAGTGGGACGCCGGCCTTAAGGTCGGGGTGCTGTTCGGCCCCGAGCGGACCGGTTTGATCAATGATCAGTTGCCGCTGGCCGATGCCCTGATCGCCGTTCCGCTCAACCCGGCCTTCGCCTCGCTCAATCTGGCCCAGGCCGTGCTGTTGATCGGTTACGAATGGTTCCTGACCACGCCCGACGCCCCGCCCGAGCGCATTTTGCACACCGGCCAGAGCCAGCTTGCCACCAAGGCCGACCTGCTCAACCTGTTCGAGCATCTCGAGCGGGAACTGGATGCCTGCCGTTTCTTCTCGACCCCGGACAAGCGTCCGAGCATGGTGCGCAATATCCGCAACGCCTTCGAACGCATGAGCCTGACCGAACAGGAAGTCCGGACCTTTCACGGCATCGTCGCCGGGTTGGCGGGGCGGCGCAAGGGCGAGGGGTAGGGCCGGCGGCCTTGATTTTGCAGGGCTATTTAGCCCTGCAAAATCGTTTAACGGCCCCCGGCTATTTCGTCTGGCAAGACTGGCCGCAGGTGCTCAGGCCGATCAGTTTGTAGGCCGGGCAGAACGAAAACGCCCCAGTCACCAGCGGCACCAGCCCAACCAGCCCCAACCAGCGCAGGTTGCCCTCGAGCACAAACACCAGAGACAGCAAGCCCAAGCCAACCACAACCCGCAACACCCGATCAATCATGCCAACATTTTGTGTCATCTGCCGTTCTCCCTTACTCGACCGAGTCCCCCCGGGTCACGCCGGACCCAGATCGCCCTCGCCCGCACATATGGGACTCTCCTCAGATATTCGCAAGTATGAATCTATCGGTGCTCAGAAGGACGGTACGATTGCGACCATCCGGCCGTCCAGCATATAGGCCACATGACGGAACCGGCCACCGGCGGGGTAGTCCCGGATTTCAACCACCGAGTGCTGGGTCAGCAGGTGAAACACCAGCGCCGTGGCGGCTTGGCTGCGCGGGGTCCTGGTCAGGACATAGGTCGGGTACATTTCGGCGGTGAGAATCAGAAAGGTCCATTCGGGGTGCTGGGTGACGAAGTCGTCCACCGCTTCCACCACGCCGAAATTGATGTCCTGGACCATGGCCTGATTGGTGTAGTCGTGGCCGAGCAGGAAGCCTTCGGGCTTGACCTTGGCGTGGAAGGCCTTCAGATCGGCGGTGACGGCGCGTCGGCTGTGCAGGGCGTCGAGATAAATCCAATCGAACTGCGCCTCGGCGAACGAGGGGGCAACCCGGGTCGAATAGCCCCGGTGAATCTTGACCGTGCCGCCGGCGATTTGCGGGGCAAACCGGGTCAGAATCGCCTGGTAGCGATCCCGTTGCTCGGCGTCGGACACGTTATTGGCGTCGTTGACGTAGTCGGCCCGGGCCTGATACTCCCAGGGGTCGATCAGGTGCAGGCAGTCCGGTTCGGCGACGGTCAGAATCTGGCTGGAAAAGGCGCCGGTCGCCACCCCGATCTCGACCACCTCGCCACCCTTGGGCAGATAGCCGATCAGCGTCTTGCGCGACAGGTGGCCAAGGTACATGGTTTCAGCCTTTGGATGTCTCTGAGCCGGCAGGGACGAGCGCCGCTCCACTGTATCGGAGAGGCCTTGGAATGCAAGCCAGACCCGCGACCAGGACGGCAGAATGAACAACCCCCGCGTCGACCGCATCATCGCCCTCTATCGCGCGGACGCGCTCGGCGAGGCCGCGAGCCTGGCCATGACGGAACTGGCTCAGAATGCCGCAGACCGGACCTTATGGTCTGTGGCCGCCCTGTGTTTCGCCCGGCTGGGTGAATTCGCCATCGTTCTTGACATTGTGGCCAAGGTCAACCGGCTGGTTCAGCCGGCACCGCTGTTCCTCAACCGGATTTGCCACTGGTTGCTTGACGACCGGCACTTCGGGACGCTGCGAGCCTTTCTGACCATGATCCCGGACAATCATGTGGGGCATATTATTGTCCTTTATTACGCCGCCTGCACCTATCTGGTCATGGGCGATGACGGCCAAGCCTTGGCGCTGTTTTCCCGGTTCCGCCGGCTGGTTCCGGCCTTCATGCCGGCGGTGCCGTTTCTGACCGACGAGCGGCTTAATGTGGTGTTGCGTCAGGGGCGGCTGGTGGCGACGCCAGCGGAGATTGCGGTCCTGCGGGAGCGGACGCCGGTGCTGCCGGTGGACCGCCTGTGCTTTCATACCGACCGCATCCCGGCCGGGGCCGGACCGGTCTACGCCTGTTCGGCGGACCCGAAATATGCCGACCTGTTCGCGGCGCCGTTCGTGGCGGCCCTGGCCCGGGACGGCCGGCCGACCCGGCTGCATCTCTCGCTGGTGAACGGCGATGCCGAGGGGGTGGCGCGGCTGGTCGCGCTGTGCGCGGGCTTTCCCCAGCTCACCGCCGATGTTTCGACGGTCCAAACCCGCCACCCGACCTCGACGCTCTATGCCTGCGCCCGTTTCTTCACGCTGCCGGCTTTACTGGCCCGGTATCGGGCGCCGGTGGTCACGCTCGACATCGACGTGGCGCTGGATGACCGGTTCCGGGCCTGGGAGCCGATGATCGGGACGCCGGCCGAACCCTTCGACCTCGCATGCTACCGCACACTGCGCAACGAACCCGGTTCGATCTACAATGCCCGGGTCATGGTGTGGCAACCGACCGCCCACACTGCCGATTTTCTCGACGTCTTCGCCAAATTCTGCGCCAACAGCGCCGACGAGGTTCCGGCGCTCAACTGGATGCTGGACCAGGCGGCGCTGTTTTCGATCCGGCATTACTTTGTCACCACGGGGCGACCGTTGAATTTCGTGACCCTCAACGGCCTGACCGGGTTGGGCCTGGACGAGGCGAGTTCCAATCTCCGACCGGAGTTGGGTGAAAAAAGCGCGCTCCGGGGCGGGCGGTTGCAGTTTTCCCTGGACGGCCACAACGACGGCGGCTGACGGCGGACGGCGGGGCCAAGCCCCTGGTTCTCCAAGGCGGAAGTTTGTTAAGGTCCGGCCGTTTTATCCCGTCCTCCGAAAGCCATCCCACATGACGACTCTTCAGGCGATCGTCCTCGCCGTCATTCAGGGCGTGACCGAGCTGTTCCCAGTCAGCAGCCTTGGCCATGCCGTGCTTCTGCCTCCGGTGCTCGGCTGGTCCATCGACCAGCACTCGCCTCAGTTTCTGCCATTCCTGGTGGTCTTGCATCTGGGCACGGCGGTGGCGCTGATGGCCTATTTCTGGCGCGACTGGGCCGACCTGCTGCTGGCGGTGCTGGGGCGGGGTGATTCGGAGCGGCGCGAGGCCAACCTGCGGCTGTTGTTCTTGCTGGTGGTGGCCACCCTGCCGGCGGTGGTGCTGGGCTATGTGGCCAACAAGCCGCTGCGGGCGTTGTTTGCCGAACCGCTGTTCGCGGGCATCTTTCTGACCGTGAACGGCGTCCTGTTGTTGGCCGGGGAACGGCTGCGCCGCTCGGCGGGCGAGTTGGGGGTTGGGGATCTCGGGGTGATCGACGCCCTGTTGATCGGGGGCTGGCAATGCGTCGCCCTGTTCCCCGGGATTTCCCGAACCGGCGCCACCATCGTCGGCGGTCTGTTGTGCGGTCTGCGCCATGACGAGGCCGCGCGCTTTTCCTTCCTGATGGCCACACCGATCATCATCGGCGCCTCGGCGCTGGAAATTCCCAAGATGTTTCACCACGTCGACGGCGCGGCGGCGGGCAGCGGTCTGACCTCCCTGGCCCTGATTGCGGGCCTGGTCGCGGCGGTCACCGCCTATGCCAGCGTGGCGTTCCTGATGCGCTACTTTAAAACCCACGAAGTCAAGGCGCTCAATCCCTTCGGCTACTATTGCCTCGTCGCCGGCGGTGCCGCCATCCTGTGGTTCGGGCTGAACTGAGTGGGCCGGCCATGGTTCCAAGGGGCGATGCCCCTTGGTCCCGAAGCCGCCCGACGCCGTCGGTCAATCCTTGATGCGGAGCTGGTAATAGACCCGGCATTGCGCCGAAAGCATCACGGCGTTGGTGTGCAGGCAGTCGTGGATGCGGTTCAGGCCGGGCTCGACGGTCGGACAGAGCTTGTCGACGTCCGACCAGCACACCCCTTGACTGACCTTGACTTTGCAGTCGGGGGCCAGGGCGTTGAGGTTCTTCTTCAGACACTCGGCAATTTTGCCCTCTCCGGGGTGGATGCCGGGGCAGAATTTCTTCACGTCGGGATCGCAGACCGGCGCCACTTCGGGCGCTGCGGTCGCTTTTTGCGCCTGGGCGGGAACAACCGTTCCCGCCATCAGGCATAGGGTGAGGAACCAGGGGGCCAGCAAGCTTGGCTTCAGCATCGCGCTCTACTCCCAAAGTGGTTTGTGCGACGGTATGCGACTTGCAACTATGCCCTAACCACGGGCGTCACTCCAGACCTTACCCGGCCGCTGGCCGTTGCCAGACCACCGGCGGCAGCGGCGCCAGGCGGAACGGCCCGACATGGATAAAGCGGTCGTGCAGCGAGATCGGGATTTTGGCGGTCGGATCCGCCTCGCGCTGGGCGCCCTCGGGCTGTTGGGCAAAACCGGCCAGCACCGCCTTGGCGGTTTGGGCGTTCTTGGGCTTGACCCAACCCGCCGCGACCAGCGCGTCAATGGCCGCGCCGAAGCCGGCGACTTCGGCCGTGAGCGTGCCGGTGGGTTGCAGATCGTGATCAAGCGCCAGTGTCCCCTCGGCGCCCAAGGCCAGCGGTCCCCAATGCAGGCTGGCGGTGTCCAGCTCCAGGGTTCCGCCGTCGCGGGTCCAGGCCGACAGGCTGGCCGGCTCCAGGCGCGGCGGCGATCCCATGACCCGGGCGGTGGCGGCTAGCGACTCGATGGCCGGTCCCAACGCCAGCGATCCGACCCCGGGCGCCTGAATCCGTTCGGCCGCCACCGTCACCATCATCCCGGTGTCGGTGGCGGCCGTGACGGCCCCTGCGGGCGTGCTGGCGCTGAGTTCGATCCGGGCCGCCGAGGCCGGTGCCAGGTCCAGGCCGGACAGGATCAGCCGGGCCTCGGTAAAGCCCTGGATGCCGCCGAGCGTCAACCAGCCCTCGGCGCCATCCGCCGAGATCGCCGCCGGTTCCAGTCCGGCCGGCAGGCGAATCTCCTGGTGTCCGACCAGATGCACATGCAGCGCGTTGACCCGCCACAGGGGGGCGTCGATGGCGACCTCCGGTCCGTGCCAGGTCAGGCCGTCGGGTTGGGTGATCGCCACGTCGTGGAGGGTCGCGTGAACCCGCCAGGGAAAGCCGTCGAACTGTGGCCCCCCGAAGTGAATCTGGCTGCCCTGGGTCCGTTGGGCGATCACCCAGGACTCGAGCGAGCGATCCAGCAGGGTGCTGGCCAGCCACCACCAGCCGGACCATGCCGCTGCCACCAGAACCAGCGGAACCGATATCATCAGTCCCCGTCGGGAAATGCGGAGGCCAAGCATGTAAGAACTCCCTGGTTTGCCCGGCAGGACCGTAGCGCAGTGCCCGCCGAAATGCTAGGAAGCCGGCGTTTTTCGCCCCGCGGTGTCTGTGACGCCCGTGCTTTGTGACGCTCGCCCCATGTCTGTAACCGTTCTTTCCACGCCGATCGTCCCCGGCGCCCTGGCCTTGGCGTTGCCGCCCGAAAGCGATCTTTGGGTGTTTGGCTACGGCTCGCTGATGTGGGATCCGGGCTTTCCGTTCGTGGCCCAGGAAACCGGCGTCTTGCGCGGCTATCATCGGCGCTTTTGCATCTATTCGACCCGCCACCGCGGGACTCCCGAACGTCCCGGTCTGGTGTTCGGCCTGGATCACGGCGGCTCGTGCCGCGGCATGGTGTTCCGGGTGGCGGCCGAGGAGGTTGCGCGGGTTCTGGACTATCTCTGGGCGCGGGAAATGTCGTCGAATGTTTATCGGCCGAAGCTGTTGCCGGTGCGCCTGGAAAGCGGCGCCCGGGTGGCGGCCTGCGCCTTTGTGGTCGATCGCGCTCATCCCCAATATTGCCGCCACCTGGACCTCGACCAGTCCGCGGCGCTGATTCGCGACGGGGTTGGCGGCCGTGGCCCGAATATCGAGTACCTGACCAACACCCTCGAGCACCTGCACCAGCTTGGCATCGTCGACCATGGTCTGGAGGCGTTGCTGGCGGCGGTGACCGGGGCCAGACCCCGATGACCGTGGGGACCGCGGGCAGGGGGGAATAGGGGCCGGTTGCCCGTCCTTCCGGCCCACGGCAAGCTGACAAAGCGTGTGGTCGGTCGGCTACTTGTCGAAGCGGCGGACGTTGGTGACCATCAGCGTGTACAGTTGCGTAACCAGTTCGCTGGGCCGCAACCGTCCGAACGGCATATTTTCGTGGACAAACGGCAACAAGCCCTCGGGCGGCCGCACCGGCACGATTTCGTAGCCGGCCTTCTGCACCGCCTGGATCACCGCCGCCGCCTGCTTGTTGTAGTCTTCGTTGAACATCGACGTGTCGGCCTTCTTGATGGCCAGGGCGACGATTTCCTTCAGATCAGCCATTCTTTCCCCTTGGATGATATGTGATCCGCTCCAGTTCGGCCCCCAGCCGGCCGCTGACAACCAGGGCGCACAGCCTGAAATCGCAGGCCAGCGACCACAGCGGATGGCGGAAGGTGGCGGGACGGTTGTGTTCGAAGAGTGCATGACCGAGCCAAGCGCAGCCATAGCCCGTCACCACCGCGGCCACGGCCAGCCCGGGTGATCCGACCACGGCGGCAGCCAGGAGCAGCATCAGGGCGGTTCCGGTGCCGCAATAGATACCGCTGGCGAATTCGACGGGTCGGTTTAACGCCTGGAAATACCGATCAGGTGCGGCATTGAGACTCACCCTGGGTATTGAGCGCGTCTGCCGCTGGCGCTGTGTATAGAATCGGAGTCCATCCCCGCCCTTGACCCG
>CAIYNU010000019.1 GCA_903927615.1 uncultured Rhodospirillales bacterium
AAGCCCCCGTTAACCTCACGGTGATGGCTCACACTAATTTTGTTCTCGCACAAGACGGTTTTCGCCTGCAAGAACAAGATGAATACGACAGAGTTAGTCAGAAGTTGTCTGACATAAGAAAGAAATATCGGCTTAATGTCGACGACCAATTCCTCTTGAGCAAAGCGGAAAATGCCAGGAAGGGGCTGTGGCCGGCATTTAATACCCTGTGGTGGGACGATCTTGACCGTACCGGACTGATCGCATGCGATAAGAAGGCATGCACCCCGTTGCAGAAAGCGGCGTTGTGGACCGAACTTCAAGCCATCTGGCAGGGAAGCCCCTATTCGTGGGTTTCGCTGATGCTCCACCCGACCCGCGATACTGAGTTGCCCAAGGCGACACAAACCGGCGCCCTGGTCGATGGGAAGGATGGGATTGTTGTGACCCTGAATGGCGGCAAGAACTTGCTGGGAGCCCGTCTTGGCGCCCGGTTGAACCTCGGCGACACCAAGACCGCTGTGGCCGCCAAATCTTTGAGCAATCCTGACGGCCTGGACAGTGTCACCATCACCTTTCCGTCCTTAGCGGGAACCAAACTGACCGAGGCCCCGACTCCGTCGCTCGATCTTTGGCTCTGCCCGTCTTCGCAGAATATCGTCTGTAGCTTCCCGGGAAAACAGAGCGCAATAAACTATAAGCTCGTGCTCGCCGCCGCGGCGCCCCCGCCGCCACCGGCGCCCACTTGGTCGCTGACGGTCGCCGATGCCAGAGTGCTCGCCAAGGCCGATGGGACCGGGCAGCTTGATGTGGTGGTCCATGGCGGCGGAGCCGCTAACGATGCCAGTTTTATCCAGGTTGATAAGGGACTGGCCTCGGCCAAGGCCGGGGACAGCACCCCGGCGGCGCCGTTGCGCACCGCCGACGGCGTCAAGATGACTTCGGCCGGAGAGGTGATGCTGTCCTTGATCAACCTGTATCCGGGGGAATCGGTGACGGTGAGTCTGCACGCCAAGGACGGCACGATATTCGGGCAACCGGTGATCGTGCCGATCGTGCCCGACCCAACCGGTTCGACCACCGGGGGCAGTGCAACCGGTAAGGGCTGATCGACCGGGGGATGGCCGGCACGGCCGGCCATCCCCCCCACCCGGCGGCACCGGCCTAATAGGTTTCCCATCGACGCCGGCCGGGCGGTATGATCACCGGCCAAGTCCTGGTTCGGGGAGACGGGTTCCTGTGTTGCGCTTTCTCCATGCCGCCGACATCCATCTGGACAGCCCCCTGGCCGGCCTGGCCGCCCGGGCCGGAGATCATGCGACCACCCTGGTGGGGGCCACCCGCCGGGCGTTCGAAGCCCTGATCGCGTACGCCATCGAGCAGACCGTCGACTTCGTGATCATCGCCGGCGACCTGTACGACGGCGACTGGCGCGATTTCGCCACCGGCCTGGCCTTTGTCGCGGGCATGGCGCGGTTGGAACGGGCCAACATCCGGGTGGTCATGGTCCGGGGCAACCATGATGCCGAAAACCAGATGACCCGGCGGCTGACGCTGCCGCCCAATGTCTCGGTCTTCGAGTCGCGCAAGGCGCACACCCTGGTCTTTGAAGGGCTGCCGGTGGCGTTCCACGGCCGCAGTTTCGGCAATCGACGCGAAATTGAGAATCTGGCGCTCGACTATCCGCCGCCGCGGGCAGGCATGCTGAATATCGGTGTCTTGCATAGCTCGGCCACCGGCCGGCCCCATCACGATACCTACGCCCCTTGCTCGGTGGAGGATCTGGTGGCCCGGGGCTACGACTATTGGGCGCTGGGACACGTTCACAAGCGGGAAGTGCTGTGCCGGGAACCCTGGATCGTCTTCCCCGGCAATCTGCAAGGCCGGGACGTCAATGAAACCGGCGCCAAGGGCGCCACCCTGGTGACGGTGGACGGCCAGCGCATCGTCGCGGTGGAACCGGTGGTGCTGGACGTGGTGCGCTGGGCGCGCTGCGCGGTCGATGTCTCCGCCTGCCCCGATCTGGAGAGCCTGGGCGAAGCGGTGCGCACCGCCCTGGCCGGCGAGGTCGAGGCGGCCGGTGACCGGACGCTGGCGGTGCGCCTGACCCTGACCGGGGCCAGCCCGATTCATCGGCGCCTGATCGGCGACGCCGACAGCACCGAGGCCGAATGCGCCGCCGCCGCCCTGCGCGCCGGCGATGTCTGGATCGAGCGGGTGGTGGTGGCCACCACCGACCCCGAACCGCCGGGGCCGGCGTCGTCCGACGCGCTCGGCGCGTTGATCCAGGCCCTCGACGCCCTGCACGCCACCCCGGAGCATCGCGAGTCGTTGTTGAAATCCCCCTTGGCGCCGCTGCTGGACAAACTGCCCCTCGAGATTCGGCAGGCGGCCGGGCTTGCCGAGCTGACCGATGGGGTGCTGGCCGGGATTCTGGCCGACGCCCGGGCGATTTTGCTCGACCGACTGCTCGACGCCCCGGAGGGCCGGTGATGAGACTCGAAGAGCTGTTTCTGGAACGCTACGGCCGGTTCAAGGACTTCCGGCTGGCCCTGGACGGCGGCGGCATTCGCCTGCATGTGATCCACGGCCCCAACGAGGCCGGCAAATCCACCGCCCTCGAGGCGATTTCCGATCTGTTGTTCGGCTTCGATCCCCGCACCCCCTATGGCTTCGCCCATGGCTACGAAAACCTGCTGATCGGCGCCACCCTGTCCAACCGCGCGGGCCAGACCCTCGGCGTCAAGCGGCGCAAAGGGCAAAAGAACACCCTGCTGGACGCCCAAGGCGTCACCGTCCTGCCCGATGCCGCACTGGCGCCTTTTCTGGGCGGACTGAGCCGCGAGGCCTTCGAACGGGAGTTCGGCCTCGATTATCACCGGCTGCGCAGCGGCGGCGATCAGATGCTCGAAGCCAAGGGCGACCTGGCGCGCAGCCTGTTTCAGGCCAGCGGTCTGGCCGACGTGGTCAAAGAGCAAGAGACCCTGAAGGACGCCGCCGAAGCCCTCTGGTCACCCCAACGCCGGGCGACCGGCAAGCCCCTGTGGGCCGCCCTCGGCGCGTACGACGACGCGCGCAAGCGGATGCGCACCGAGTCCCTGCACGCCGAGGATTGGAGCCGGGCCGTGGACGCCGAGCGGGCGACCCGGGACGCCCTGGCCGCCCGCAAGACCGGGCTGGAGGCGCTGCGCCGGGACCGCAACCGGCTCCAGCGACTGCGCGGCGCCCTGCCCGTCCTGGCCCGCCTGGATGCCCTGACCGGGCAATGGACACCGCTGGCCGACGCCCCCGACCTGCCCGCCGACTTCGCCGATCGCTGGCGCCGGGCGGTGGGCCAGGAAGCGGCAGCGGCGGCCGAGGTTCACCGCCTCACCCTCGAGCTGGGCGCCCTGCAAACCGACCTCGAGGCGTTGCCCGCCGTCGGCCCGCTGCCGGCCCACGCCGCCCGGATCGAGCGCATGTTCCAAAAGTCCGGCGACCTGATCACCAAACGGGACGATCACCCCAAGCTGGTGCGCTATCTGGAGGAATGCGACGGCCGGCTGGCGCAGTTGATCGTCCAGTTGGGCGGGCAGTTTACGCCGGCCGAATTGGAGCGTCACCGCCCCGCCAAACCGGTGATCGCCCGCATCCGGGAGCGCATCGGCCGGTTCGGCGCCCTCGAGGCCGAGGTCAAGGCCCGCAGCGAACAGGCCGCCGCCGCCCGCGACGCCCTGCAGGAAGCCGAACAGGCCCAACAGGCCCTTGGCCAGCCGGTGGACCCGGCCGAAGCCCGGGCGGCGCTGGACGAGGCCCTGAAGGCCGGTGATCTCGAGGCCCGGCTGGCCGCCGCCGAGCGCGCCGCCGGACAGGCCGAGGCCGCCGCAACCGCCGCGCTCGCCCGGTTGGGCTGGGGGACCGGGACGCCGGCGGCCCTGGCGGCCACCCCCTTTCCCGGCCGCGAAGCGGTTCAGGAGGCCCAGCTCGCCCGCCAGGCCTTGGACCACGATCACCGTCGCGGCCTCGAGGCCCGGGACAAGGCCCAGGCCGAGGTCCGCCGGTTCGAAGGCGGTCTGCGCGACCTGGAGGCCGGGGCCGAAATCCCGACCCCCGAGGCCCTGGTTCACGCGCGCCGGCACCGGGAGCAAGGCTGGCGGCTGATTCGCGGCAGCTACATCGACCGGACCCTGGAGGTCGTCCGGGCGACGGCCGAATACGCCCCCGAAACCGCCGATCTGCCCGCAGCCTACGAAGAGGCGGTTCGTCGGGCCGACGATCTGGTGGACCGGCGGGAACGCGAAGCCCAGCGAGTCCAACGCTACCTGACGCTGAAGAGCCACGCCGGCGAAGCCCGGGAAGAGGCCGCGCGGCAGGAGGCGGCGCTGGTCGACATCACCCGCCGGATCGCCGACCACCAGACCCGATGGGCGGCGCTGTGGCACGCCAGCGGCATCGACCCGGCCACCCCCGCCGAGCGGTTGTCCTGGCTTCAGCGCAAGGACGAGGCGGTCCAGGCGGCCGGGCTTCGGCTGAAGGCCGAGGACGAGGTGGCGGGGCTGCGCCGGCAGGCCGTGGCGCTGCGCGACCATCTGCTGCGGGCCGGCGCCGTTTTGGGATTGGCCGGTCTGGATGGCCAACCGACCCCTGCCCTGCGGGACAAGGTCAAGGCGGCCATCGACCAGGCCGCCCGCGCCTGGACCGACGCCGAGCGCCTGGGCCGGGAGCGCCTCCGGCACCAGCGGGCGGTGGACAAAGCCTGCGACGCCCTGGCCACCGCCCGGCAACAGCGCCAGCTGTGGGACCAGGCCTGGCTCCAGGACATGCCGGCCCTGGGTCTGCCCGCCACCGCCAGCACGGTCGAGGCCGAGGCGGCCCTGGAGATCTGGCAGGCCATCGAAAAGGAACTGGTCGACCGGCGCCAGAAGCAGGACCGGCTCCAGGGCATCGAATCGGACCTGGAGGCCGGACGCCGGGACGTGGCGGGGTTGGTGGCGGAACTGGGCGAGGACCAGGCCGGGTTGGACGGCGCCCCCGCCGATGCTCTGGAACACCCGCAACGGCTGAATCAGCGCCTGAAGGCGGCCCAACAGGTGCTGACCCGTCGGGAAGCGATTTTGAGCCGGATTGCCGGACATCAGGCCGCCCTGGCCGCGGCCGGGAGCACACGGGATCAGGCCAGCCAGGCCCTTGCGGTGTTACGGGCGTCCCATGGCCTGGACGCCACCGCCGAGCCGTTGGTGGAGGCCGAACGCGCCGCCCGCCGCCGCGCGCTGGGCGAACGCCTGGCCGAAGCCCAACGCGAGTTGGAGGTGCTGGCCGCGGGATTCAGCGAGGCCGAACTGCGGGTCGCGGTCCAGGGGGCCGATCCCGATGCTTTGGGGGCGCAACTCCAGGCCGTAGAGGGCGACGAAAAACGGTTGCAACAGGACCTGGAGGACGCCACCCGGGCGGCCCTTCTGGCCAGTCAGCAACTCGAAGCCCTGCGCCGGCGGACCGGCATTCAGGAAGCGGCCCAACAAGCTCGGGACGCCGAGCTGCGGGCGGCCGGTTACGCCCGCCGCTGGGTCCGGTTGTGGGCGGCGCAAGCTCTCCTTGATGCCGCGATTCAGCGGTTTCGCAATGCCAACGAACACCCGCTGATCAAGCGGGCCGGCGAACTCTTCGCCCTGATCGCGGCCACCGGCCGCAACCCCATCGAGCGCCTGACCGTGGCCTATGGCAAGAAGGACCAGCCGGTGCTGGTGGCCCTGCGCCGGGACGGCAGTCGTTGTGAGGTCGAGGGCATGAGTGACGGCACCCGAGACCAGCTTTATCTGGCGCTCCGCATCGCCGCGGTGGAGGCCGCGGCGGCGGCGGGCGAACCCATGCCCTTCATCGCCGACGATCTGTTCATCACCTCCGACGATGAGCGCACCGGCCCGGGTCTCAAGGCGCTGGCCGCGTTGGGCCAGGTCACTCAGGTCCTGTTGTTCACCCATCACCGCTCGGTGGTCGACACCGCCCGGGCGGTGGTCGAACCCGATGAGTTGCGGGTTCACGGGCTGGGCGAGGGGTAAAGGGTGTCGGCCAAGTTCCATCGGCGCTTGGGCCGGTTCCGGAAGCGCAAGCACCCTGCCCGCGCCCCCAGGAATGCCCGACAAGCAGCCGCCGGAACCAACACGGTCCGGAAACGATAATCAGTGCCGCCGCTCCCGCCCGAAGATCTCGGTCAGCGTCCGGGCTTCGACAAAGCGATCGCTCCAGTCATCCAACTGGTCGAGGTCGGCCGCGCGAACGCGGTCTTCAATACCAGAAGGGAGGCTGTTAAAGCGACGGCGCAGCAAGCGGAGCAGCATCTCCGCTTTGCCTTCTGCTTTGCCTTCTGCTTTGCCTTCGGCTTTACCTTCGGCGCGACCTTCGGCCATCCATTCCTGTGCGGCGATCGACAGCATTTCGTCCTCCCATTCTGGTTTGACCTTGTGAATGACCCGGCGCAACAAAACCGAGTGTACGCCAGCGTACACCGTGGTCGCGTAGACCACCAACATCCTGAACAGTGACGGAAAATCCCGAGCGTCGGTCAGGGCCTGCACCAGCACCGCCTCGGCGTCACCGTCCTGGTAGGCGTATTTTCCGTGTCATGTAGCCTAATAGTTGCAAAATGATACCCGGCTCCGGCCTGCTTTTGTGGTCGATCAGCACATATAGCCGCATCTCCCCGCCGTCCTTGAGCCGGACCCGAAAGAGCCGGTCACAATTTTGTTGACTAGTTCCTCCATTTTTCATATGATAGTGCGAACTAAATGGCCTAGCGGGCGGGGCGAGATGGAAAAGATTAACGCGTTGGTCGAGCGACAGAACGAAATTGCGAAAGGCGATTCAACACCGCTCCCGCTTCCGAAGTTTTCCACCTATACCGTTTGCAATCTAAGAGGTGGCATTGGAAAAACTTCTCTTGTGTTTAATCTGGCATACCTGACGGATAAAATATTAGTGGTAGACACCTGTCCGCAAGGTAATTTATCATATTTTTTTGATAATACTTACTACCAGTCCAGCGCAACTTCGGTATATGACATGCTCCTGCCCTTTTTTATGCCCGGCCTGGGCAATGCTAGTCGAGTTGCGCAACTTATTGAAGCAACCAATGAAGACTTTGCAGATAAAAAAAGCTATTTTATTCCCTCATCCGATAACCTCTACATTCTTCCATCACAAATAGCCAACGCGCTTGCTCAAGCAAGAACTGTGCCCGGTAGCACGCAACAAACTATGATAGACAATATGTTATTTTCATTGAAACGGGAGATAGACCGGGAACAACGGGAAACACAAACCGAACGGTGTTTGATTGATACTTCGCCATTTTTTTCTGGATGTACACACCTAGCCTGGCATGCCAGCGACGCGCTTATCATACCCGTTAGAACTGATCAACAATCAATAAATTCATTAAATTTGTTGATTAACACTCTTTCAAACTCATCAAGTGAGTTTAGAAGAACCATGCCATCGAACGGACACACTCCACGAATTCAGCTTGTGGTGTTGACCCACTGCGGATGGTCGACGCGGGCGGGAGCAAAAAATGAACCTAATCAGCAAACAAAGGTATTCCTAGAGCAAGTAAGAGATATCATTAATCGTAATATCACCCATTTTACAACAAACAACCCTGATGATCATATAGTATTGCTGGATGACTTTCTAGGAAGCGGGCGCATATCATCAGCTCGTTCTCGGCCTATAGAGTTACTTAAACATGGGGACACCATGACAATTAATAGGGTAAAAACGGACGTGAACGCTTCGGTTGAAAAAATTAAGAGTCAACTTAAGTTTATTAACGCCAGCATCTGGTAAGCAGCACGATGGCTTTACTTCCTCCATAAACAAATTCACTGATCCGCTATCGCAAGGCCAGGGCGGGGACGGCGGTGAGGCCGACCACGCGCTGGCTGATGGGAAGGTGACTGGGTTCAGCTCTGCAAAGCCGGCACATCCCGGAATTGCTCCAGGGATTCCGGGTTGGCCAGGGCGTCGGTGTTCTTGACCGGGCGGCCGTGGATCACGTCGCGGACCGCCAGTTCGGTGATCTTGCCGCTTTTGGTGCGGGGAATGTCGGTCACCTGGACGATGCGGGCCGGAATGTGGCGGGGCGAGGCGCCGTCGCGAATCTGGACCCGGATGGCTTGCTCCAACGCGAGACTGAGAGCGACACCGTCGCGCAGACGCACGAACAACACCACCCGCACGTCATTCTCCCACTGCTGGCCGATGGCCAGGCACTCCAGCACCTCCTCCAGCTTTTCCACCTGCCGGTAAATCTCCGAGGTGCCGATCCGCACGCCGCCGGGATTCAACGTGGCATCCGACCGGCCGTAGATGATCAGGCCATCGTGAGCGGTCAGCTCGACGAAGTCGCCATGACACCAGACATTGGGGAAACGGTCGAAGTAGGCTTGGACATACTTCCGGCCGTCGGGATCGTTCCAGAAGCCGACCGGCATCGACGGGAATGGCTTGGTGCAGACCAGTTCGCCCTTGGTCCGCCGGACCGATTGCCCCCGGTCATCGAACACCTCCACCGCCATGCCCAGACCGCGGGTCTGCAACTCGCCACGCCAGACCGGGCCGACCGGATTGCCCAGCGCAAAGCACGACAGCAGATCGGTGCCGCCGGAAATCGAGGCCAGATGCAGATCGGCTTTGATCGCGCGATACACATAGTCAAAACTTTCCGGCGCCAGCGGCGATCCGGTGGAGGCCAGGGTGCGCAGGCTGGACAGCTTGTGGGTGTGGTTGGGGTGGAAACCCAGCTTGTGCAGGGCATCAATGTATTTGGCCGACGTCCCGAAAAAGGTCATGCCTTCGGTATCGGCGAAATCGAACAGCACATTCCCGCTGGGATGAAACGGCGAGCCGTCGTAAAGCAACAGCGTCGCCTCCGAGGCCAGGGCCGTGACCAGCCAGTTCCACATCATCCAGCCCAGAGTCGTAAAGTAGAACACCCGATCGCCGGACTTGATGTCGCAATGCAACCGGTGCTCCTTGATATGCTGGAGCAGCGTGCCGCCGGCGCCATGAACGATACATTTCGGCACGCCGGTCGTACCGCTGGAGAACATGATATAAATCGGGTGGTTGAAGGGCAGCCGCTCGAACCCGATGGGGGCCGGAACCACGCCGGCCAGGGCCTCGTCCCAACGCACCGCATCGGCAAGGCCGATCAGGTTGGGGCGCTCGGTGGTATACGGAACCACCACGGTCCGAATCACCCCGGGCAGTCCGGCGCGGATCGCCCGCAACTTTTCCAGACCGTCAAAGGCCTTGCCACCGTAGAAATAACCGTCGGCGGCGAACAGCACCTTGGGCTCGATCTGGCCGAAGCGATCAAGCACCCCCTGGACGCCGAAATCCGGGCTGGCCGAACACCACACCGCGCCGATGGCGGTGGTCGCCAGCATCGCCACCACCGCTTCCGGCATATTCGGCAGATAGCCCGCGACCCGGTCGCCGACGCCGACGCCGAGACCGCGCAACACTTGGGTCCACTGGCCGACCCGCTCATAGAGTTCGGCGTAACTCAGCGTCCGCTGGACGCAGTCTTCGCCCCAAAACCGAATCGCCAGCCCGCGATCGCGCCGGCGCAACAAGTTCTCGGCAAAATTGAGCCGGGCCTCGGGGAAGAACCGCGCACCGGGCATGCGACCGCCATCGACCAACCCCGGTCCACCCCGGGTCTCGGCAACCACCCCGCCATAATCCCAGATTTCCGACCAGAACGCCTCGGGCTCTGCCACCGACCAGGCCCGTAGCGCCGCGAAATCGGGAAAAGTCAAGCCATGCCGGGCCGTCATCCGGGCCATGAAGGCCGTAACATTGGCCTCGGCCACCCGTTCCGCCGACGGCGTCCACAATGGTTGTGACGACATGCGCTCCCCCCTTTGCTGAGTACCCTTATAAAGGTTGTCACGGGACCGGGCCGACGCCAAGGCGTCGATGGAAAGAAAGCCCGAGAACACCGTGCGGTGGGCGCCGGAATCCCACCGGTCCGGGACGGTAAACGATTTTGTGGGCTCTGCCCACACCGGCAAATGGCCGGGAGGCGCCCTGCCACAGTGGGGCGAAGGCCCCACAGCATCCCGCCCCTACCGTCCCAGAGTCTTGCGCGGATCAAAGGCGTCACGCACCGCTTCGCCGACAAAGATCAACAGGCTCAGCATGGTGGCCAGGACCACAAACGCCGTCAGCCCCAGCCATGGCGCCTGGAGGTTATTTTTACCCTGGGACAGCAATTCGCCTAACGAAGGCGATCCCGGCGGCAGTCCGAAACCGAGAAAGTCCAGTGCGGTCAGGGTGGTGATCGAGCCGTTGAGAATGAACGGCAGAAAGGTCAGGGTGGCCACCATGGCGTTGGGCAGCATGTGCCGGACCATAATGGTCAGATTGCCGGCGCCCAAGGCGCGGGCGGCGCGAATATAGTCAAAATTGCGGGCGCGCAGGAATTCGGCGCGCACCACCGGCACCAGCGACATCCAACTGAACAGCAACAGCAAGCCCAGCAGCCACCAGAAATTCGGCGTGACCACCGAGGCGAGGATGATCAACAGATAAAGCGTCGGCATTCCCGACCAGATTTCGATGAACCGCTGAAACAGCAGATCGGTCAAACCCCCGAAGTAGCCCTGCACCGCCCCGGCCGCCACCCCGATCAGGGACGCGAACAGCGTCAGGGCCAGCCCGAACAGGACCGAGATGCGAAAGCCGTAGATCAGGCGGGCCACCACATCCCGGCCCTGGTCGTCGGTTCCCAGCCAGTTTTCCGCCGAGGGCGGTGCGGGCGCCGGCACCGGCAGGTCATAGTTGATGGTCCGGTAGGAATACGGAATCAACGGCCACACCATCCAACCCTTGGCCGAAATCAATTGTCGGACATACGGGTCCCGATAATCGGTCTCGGTCTGAAACTCGCCGCCGAAGATGGTTTCCGGATAAGCCGTGAAAATCGGCAGATAGGTATGGCCCTCGAACCGGATCAGCAGCGGTTTGTCGTTGGCGATCAACTCGGCGAACAGACTGCCGGTGAACAACGCCAGGAACAGCCACAAGGACCAGAACCCGCGGCCGTTGGCCCGGAAATGATGCAGTCGCCGTCGGGTCATGGGCGTGACCCGGAAGCCCAGCACGCGATCCGGGATCATGACCGGCGCGCCTCGAAATCGATCCGCGGGTCCACCGCCACGTACATCAGGTCCCCGATCAGATTCATCACCAGCCCCAGCAGGGTAAAGAAGTACAGGGTGCCGAACATCAACGGATAATCCCGGGTGATGGCGGCTTCGTAGCCCTGAAGGCCAAGCCCGTCCAGGGAGAAAATCACCTCGATCAGCAGGTTGCTGGTGAACAGGAGGTGGATGAAGGCCGCCGGAAAGCCGGCGATGACGATCAGCATGGCGTTGCGGAAGACGTGGCCGTAAAGCACCCGACGCTCGGTCAGACCTTTGGCCCGGGCGGTGATCACGTACTGTTTGTTGATCTCTTCCAGAAACGAATTTTTGGTCAGCATGGTCAGGCTGGCAAAACCACCCACCAGCAGCGCCGTTACCGGCAACGCCAGATGCCACAAGTAGTCAAGCCCCTGCTGCCACCAGGGCAGCGTCGCCCAGTCGTCGGAGACCAGGCCGCGCAACGGAAACCAGGAAAAATAGCTGCCGCCGGCAAACAGCACGATCAACAGCACGGCGAACAGAAAGCCGGGAATGGCGTAGCCCACGATGACCACGGCGCTGGTCCAGACATCGAACCGCGAGCCGTCCAGAATCGCCTTGCGGATGCCCAGCGGGATCGACACCAGATAGATCAGCAGCGTGGTCCACAACCCCAAAGAAATCGAGACCGGCAGCTTGGCCAGCACCAGATCCACCACACGCTGATCCCGGAAGTAGCTTTTGCCGAAATCGAACGCCAGATAATGACTCATCATCAGCAGGAATCGCTCGGGCAAGGGTTTGTCGAAGCCGAATTCCTGTTCCAGTTGTTTGATGAATTGAGGATCCAGGCCGCGCGCGCCCCGGTATCGGCTGACCGTGCTGTCGCCCGCGAATTGCCCCTGAAGCGCCCGCCCCTGAAGGTCGCCGGTGGCCGAGCCGCCGATCCGGGCGGTGGCATCAACGGCGGTGCCCTGAAGTTGAGCAATGATTTGCTCGATCGGCCCGCCCGGGGCCAATTGCACGATGACGAAATTGACCACCATGATTCCGAACAAGGTCGGAATGATCAGCAATAACCGCCGGAGGGCATAAGCCAGCATGATAGGGTTTTCTTACCGTCACGGGGTCCGGGGCGGTCGACCCCGGGTGGGGTCCGGAGCCAGCGACCCCGGGTGGGGTCCGGGGAAAACATCCCCGGACTTTCGGACTGATCTACCGATGCAACGCGGCATCCTTGGCGCTGTCAACCCACCAGGTGCTCTCAAACGGCAACCCATACCGGGCCGGGGTGGCCGGATGGCCGAACCGGTTCCAGTAGGCGATGCGATGCCGGTCATTGTGCCACTGGGGAATCACGTACCAGTTCCACAGCAGCACGCGGTCCAGGGCCCGGGTCGTGGCCACCAGGGTGTCGCGATCCGGTGCGGCGATCAGCTTGTCCACCAACTCATCCACCACCGGGTCGTGGACGCCGGCCCGATTGAGGCTGCCGTCCTGGCTGGCGGCCGCCGAAGTCCAGTATTCGCGTTGCTCGTTCCCCGGAGACAGGGATTGTCCGATGGTGTCCATGATCATATCGAAGTCGAATGCGTTCAACCGGTTTTGATACTGGGCCGAGTCCACCATCCGGACGTTGGCGGTGATGCCGGCGCGCGCAAGGTTGCGCAGGTAAGGTTGGGTAATCCGGTCGTAAATCGGCTGGTCCAGCAGAATCTCGAAGGTTAACGGCGCGCCGCTGGCCTGATTGACCAACTTGCCGTCCCGCAGCCCCCAGCCGGCCTTGGCCAGCAGGTCAAGGGCGGTGCGCAGATTCTGGCGGATCGTGCCGCTGCCGTCGGTGGCGGGCGGCACGAAGGCCTGGCTGAACACCGGGTCGGGCTCGCGCCCGCGATAGGGCTCGAGAATCGCCAATTCGGCCGGGGTCGGCGGTCCCTCGGCGGCCAGCTCGGAATTCGAGAAAAAGCTGGTGGTACGCTGGTATTGTCCGTACATGAGGTTGGTGCGGGTCCATTCGAAGTCGAACAGCCACGCCAGTGCCTCCCGCACACGCCGGTCCTGGAACACCGGCCGCCGGGTGTTGAACACGAAGCCCTGCATGCCTTGGGGGTCCTGGTGCTTGATTTCCTCCCGGACGATCCGGCCGTCGGCGACCGCCGGACTCTCGTAACCGGTGGCCCAGTTCTTGGCGCTGTTTTCCACGCGAACGTCGATCGCGCCGGCCTTGAAGGCCTCGAAGGCCACGTCGGCGTCGCGGTAATAGTCGTAACGGATCGTGTCGAAATTGTACCGGCCGTGGCTGAACGCCAGGTCCTGGCCCCACCAATCCTTGACCCGGCGATAGCTGATGGTGCGGCCGGCGTCGACCTCGGCCACTTCGTAGGGGCCGCTGCCGATCAGCGGCGTCAGCGTGGTGGCGTTGAACGGGTGGTCTTTGGTGAAGGCATGCTTCGGCAGTACCGGCAACTGCCCCATGATCAGGGGCAATTCCCGATTGCCGGTGCCGGTGAAGAGGAAACGGACGGCGTTCGGGCCGATTTGCTCGGCTTTGGCGACGTTGGCGTAATAGAGCCGGTATTGCGGGTGGCCCTGGTCGCGCAGCGTCTCAAAGCTCCAGATCACGTCCTCGACCGTCACCGGGGTGCCGTCATGGAAGCGCGCTTGGGGCCGCAGGGTGTAGGCGACCCAACTGCGATCGGGCGCCACCTCGATGGTTTCAGCCAACCGGCCGTACTCGCTGAAGGGCTCGTCGCTGGTGCCCTCGGTCAGGGTGTCGAAGACCATGCCGCCGCCGGCGGCGGCGACCCCGCGCAGGATGAACGGGTTAAGGCTGTCGAAGGCGCCGACCACGGCCAGCCGCAACGCGCCGCCTTTGGGCGCCGCGGGATCGGCGTAGTCCAAATGACTGGCATCGGCCGGGTATTTGGGAGTGCCATAAAGCGCCAACCCGGAAACCCCGTCGGCCAGGGCCGGGCAGGCCTGGACCAGGACAAACAGGCCGACCAGGCCAAGACGACGGATCATGGGACCTCGCTGGAAACGGGTGAGGCCTCGAGGCCCCAGTGGGGCGTCAAGACCGGGCTTTGGGGCGCAACGCCCCCGGTGACCGAGGGCGTGACGACCAGACACCGGTCATGATAGGACGCCAGGACGGCCCGATGACCGATGCTGATCACGGTAGTGTCGGGCAGCCGCTCGCGCAAGAGCCCATAAAGCAAGGCTTCGGTGGCGGGATCGCAGGCGGCGGTGGCCTCATCCAGAAACAGCCAGTTGGGCCGGTGCAGCACGGCGCGGGCGAAGGCCAGCCGCTGCTGCTCGCCCGGCGAAAGTCGCTGCGCCCAATGGTCGATTTGCTCGAGCCGCTCGGCCAGAGCCGGCAGGCCGCACGCCACCAGCGCCTCGCGCACCGCGGCGGCCGGGAACCGGTCGGCGGGCGCCGGGAAGCAGACCGCGGCGTGCAGGCTGCCGATGGGCAGATACGGTTTTTGCGGCAGGAACAGCGGACGGGCGTCCTCGGGCAGGCAGATGCGGCCGCTGCCATATGGCCACAGGCCGGCCAGCGCCCGGAACAGGGTGCTTTTGCCCGAGCCGCTGGGGCCTGAAATCAGCACGGACTCGCCGGCTTTGAACACCGCCCCGGCCTGGACCAGCGGGACCGGCGTTTGGGTTTCGGGTTCGGCGGCGGGCAGCGGGAACAGCGGTCCCAGCGCGGCCCCGGGTGCCGCCGGCACCGGCGCCGTGCCGGCCGGCGGCAGCGCCAGCGTGAGGTCGTCGAGGATCAGCACCCGGGCCGGCGCGACCTCGCGCACGATGCCGGGGCTGAGTTGGGCTGCTGCCCGGGCCGCGGCGATGGAGGCGCGAAAGCTGGTCAACCGGTCCACGGTGGCGCGCCATTCGGCCAGGGACACATAGGCCTCGACGAACCAGCTCAGCGATTCCTGAACCTGGCCGAAGGCGTTGGCGGTTTGCATCAGCCCGCCCAGTTCCATCGCGCCCGAAAAATAGCGGGGCGCGGCCACCAGATAGGGAAAGATCACCGCCACCTGGGCGTAACCGGTGGTGAACCAGGTCAACCGTTTGCGGCAACTCATGATGCCCAGCCAGTTGCCCACCACATTGCCGAAACGGTCCCGGAAGGCGGCCAGCTCCGGAATTTCGCCGCGATAGAGCGCCACCCCTTCGGCGTTCTCGCGCAGCCGAACCAGGGAGAAGCGGAAATCGGCTTCGAACCGCTGTTGCTGGAAATTGAGCCGGGCCAGCGGCCGGCCGATGACCTGGGTCAGACCGCTGCCCAGCACGGCGTACAGCAGCGCCACCCACACCATGTAACCCGGAATGGTGAAGGTGGCGCCGCCCAGCGGGATCGACAGGTCGCCCGAAAGCGCCCACAGGATGCCGATGAACGAGACCAGCGTCACCACGGCGCTGAGCAGGCCGAGCGACAGGCGCAAGGTGGCCTCGACAAACGCCTGAAGGTCGTCGGCAATGCGCTGGTCGGGGTTGTCGGTGCCCCGGGACGCCACTTGCAGGCGGTAATAGGCCTGGCCGGCCATCCAGTCTTCCAGATAATGCTCGGTCAGCCAGCGGCGCCAGCGAATCTGCAACATCAGGTTCAAATACATTTGATAGACCGCGACCACGATGAACAACGCCGCGAGCCAACTGAAGCGGAACATCTGATGAAAAAACTCGTCGGTGTCCTTATGTTCTAGCGAGTTATAAAACAAATTGTTCCAATCATTAAATACGACATTGAGATACACCGCTCCCAGGTTGAGCCCGACGATCACCGCCAGCAGCGCCCAGGCCGACCAGCGTTCTTCCGAAACCCAATAGGGTCGCGCCAGCACCCACATCTCGCGGAGAAAGGCCCCCGTCATATGCAGGTTGTGCCTGAACTGCGCCATCGTGTTGTCCCCTGTTCGCCCGCGGCTCCCGCGCCCGTCTGCCTGGCCGGCGGCCGAGTGAAGCGCAAAGGCCAGTCCGAGGCAAGGACTCCGAGGCCGGGATGGTCTGTTCGCTTCCCATGATTTCGGGCCACCGAGGTTTCTTCCGGGGACGTCGGGAATAAACGCGGCCAGACCGCGGTAGGACCGGGGGAAGGGTCAACAGCAGTCGGGAAGGAAGTTCCATGGATCATCAGACGGACCGCCGCCTCAACCGGCGCGGCGCGCTCAAGTGCCTGGCGTGGGCCGGCACCGGTGTCTTGTGGACGGTCAGCGGCGGCATCCCGCGATCGTTCGCGCTCGGGGCCGAGGCCGTTTCCGGGGCGGGGTTCAGTTTCATCCAGATCAGCGACAGTCATATCGGCTTCAACAAGGCGGCTAACCCGGACGTTGGCGGCAGTTTGCGCCAGGCCATCGCCCGCATCAATGCCATGCCGGTGCCGCCGGCCTTCGTGGTTCATACCGGCGACCTCACCCATCTGTCGAAGCCCGCGGAGTTCGACATGGCGGCGGAGATTCTCAAGGACCTCAAGGTTGCCCAGGTCCATCATGTGCCGGGCGAGCACGACGTTCTGGACGGCGACGTCAAAGGGTATCTGGCCCGCTATGGCCAGGGCACCCGGGGCGACGGCTGGTACAGCTTCGATCAGGGGGGAGTCCATTTCGTGGCACTGGTCAATGTGCTCAATCTCCGGCCGAGTGGCGCGGGTTTCCTCGGGCATGACCAGTTGGACTGGCTGGAAAACGATCTCGCTGGCCGCTCCGCCGAAACCCCGGTGGTGGTCCTGGCCCACATGCCCCTGTGGCCGGCCTATGATCAATGGGGATGGGCGACCGACGATGCCGCCCAGGCCCTGACTTACCTCCGGCGCTTCGGTTCGGTCACGGTCCTGAATGGCCACATCCATCAGGTGATGCAGGCGGTGGAGGGCCAGATCTCGTTTCACACCGCCCTGTCCACCGCCTATCCTCAACCGGCACCGGGCACGGCGCCGTCGCCCGGGCCGCTTGCCGTGCCGGCCGCAGAGTTGGGCCGCCACATCGGGCTGCGCTCGGTGACGGTCCGGTCCGCCGCCGGACCGCTGGCCCTGACCGACCAGCCGCTGGCGTCGTGAACCAAGGAGACGGAACCATGACCGTGAGTATCAAACCCGTCCTCGCTGTGGCGGGCGGGCTGTTGTGGGGGGTGGTCGCCGGCGTGATGCCGGCCGCCGCTGCCGAGATCACCGTGAAAGATTTCGCCTTCCTGCCCGCCACCACCGAGATTGCCAGCGGTCAGACGGTGACCTGGACCAACACCGACGACGAACCCCATCAGGTGATGGCCGGTGATAAAAGCTTCCGATCACCGGCGCTGGATACCGGAGAGAAATTCAGCGTCACCTTTACCAAGCCGGGAACATACAGTTATTACTGTCCTATTCACCCACGCATGACCGGGTCCGTGATCGTTCATTGAGCCGGCGGGGGACTGCGCAGCAAACGGGCGAACTCGAGAAGCTCGGTTCGTTCCAGGTCCGAGACCAGCCAGTCGGCCAGTCCCCCGTCACTCCAATACAGCACCGTGTAACCCCGCGTCGGGCTCGCCTCGTGAAGGCCGGCCGCAGCGCCGTCGGCCGGGGCGATGAACAGGTTGATGACGTGCTGGCGGCGGCGATAGACCAGGGCCGCCACCGGCCTCTGGTCGAGCACGTCGAGTCGACCCCCAGCCAGCGGGAATCCGACCGCCTCGAAGTCGCGCACCGGTGGCGCCAGGTCCAACCGGCCGTTGAACCATGGCTTGACCGTGTGGCGATCGGAGGAGGCGATATCCATCAGGTGATTTTCCATCAGCGAGCGGATATGGGCGGACACCACCTGATCCTCGAGCGGCGCTCCGGGAACCGGGGCCAGCGTCAGCGTGATCACCAGCGTCAGGGAGGCCGCCAGCGCGGCGCCGGACCCGAACCACCCCCACCGCCCCAAGCGCCCTGGATGACCCGACCGCCGGGCGCGGCCCCGGCCGGACACCGGCGGCGCGGCGGCGGCGGCGGCCAGTTCGGCCAGGATGCGGGACCGTAAGGCGCCGGGCGCCCGGAAACAGTCGGCGTGTTCGCGGATGGCGCCTTGCGCCGTCTTCAGGGTGTGGAACGCCCGCCGGCACGGCGGACAGTGAGCGAGATGACCGTCGAGGGCTGCGGCCGGTTCCGCCGCCAACGCATCATCCAAACGGGATTGAAGCTGGGGGCGGGCTTGATTACAGTCCACGGTCGCTCTCGCCCAGGTGACGGAACAGCCCGGCGCGCAGGCGGGCGCGGGCGCGCGACAGCCGCGACATGACCGTACCGATGGGAACCGCAAGAATGTCGGCGATCTCCCGATAAGCCAGTTCCTCCAGTTCACGCAAGACGATGACCTCCCGCAACGGCACCGGCAAGGCGGCGATGAGCCGGTTGACCAGGGTCCGGTCTTCGATCCGGGCGACCAGCGTCTCGGGATCACCGCCGCCGTCTTCGCCGGGGGGTGAGGTCGCCAGATCGAAATCGTCCTGGTCAAGGATGTAGACCTCGGCCGGCGGCCGATTATTCCGGAGCCACGTGTAACAGGTCTGGCGGACGATGGTCAGCAACCAGGGACGGGCATTCTCGCCACGCAGGCCGGTCAGATACTTCAAGGCCCGGAGCATGGCCTCCTGGACCACATCGTCGGCATCTTGGGGATTGCGGGTGAGCCAGCGGGCCAGGTTGTAGGCGGCGTCCAGGTGCGGCAGCACCACCTGTTCGAACCGGCGGAGGGTCTCCGGATCGCTCATACCGCCGTCGCCCCTAAAACGACGACTCGGGCTCCGCCAGGAACGCCAGTTCCTCGGGCGTGCTGTCGCGGCCGAGCACAGCGTTCCGGTGGGGGAAGCGCCCGAAGCGTTCGATGATCCGGAGGTGGCGCTCGGCATAGGACACCAGATTGGGCCGGCCGATGCGATTGCGGATCAGGAACAGGGACAGCCGTTGGGCTTCCAGGGTCTCGGCATGTTCAAAGGGCAGGTAAACGAACAGCCGGCGATCGGCCCGGAATCCCAGATCGTGGGCGTGATCGATCATATGGTGGGCCAGCGCCAACGCCTGGGCATCGGTGGCGAAGGCGGCGGCGGTATCGCGGAAGATGTTGCGCGGCACCTGATCGAACAGCAGCAGCAGGGCCAGGCACCCGGTCGGCGTCTGCCGCCAGGCCTCGAGAGCCCCGGCGGTCGCCTGCTGGTGACAGTCGAACAACAGCTCCCGCACCCGCCGGTCGAACTCGCCATCCCGGGCAAACCAGAACGGCCGGGTGGCGGGTGCGAACCAGAAGTCAAGAACCTCGAACGGCGTCGTCATTCCGGCCCGCCCGCCCTCAGATTTCGGGTCCCTGATTGGCTTCGGACTTGCGGAAAGCGGTGATGCCCTCGGCGATCAACTGGGCCGCCTCGTCGGCTTCACCCCAACGCACGATGTTCGTCCACTTGCCTTTTTCCAGGTCCTTGTAATGCTGGAAGAAGTGCCGGATCTGCTGGATCATGATCTCGGGCAGATTGCGATACGACCCGATATCGCGGTGGAACGGGTGGAGATCGTCAACCGGGACCGCGATGATCTTTTCGTCCTTGCCGGCTTCATCTTCCATGACCAGCACCCCGATCGGCCGGGAGCGCACGATGGCGCCCGGAATCACCGAGGTTGGCCCGACCACCAGCACGTCAACCGGGTCGCCGTCGGCGGCCAGGGTGTGGGGAACGAAGCCATAATTGCCGGGATAGAACATGGCGGTGTGCAGAAAGCGATCCACGAACATGGCGCCCGAGGCCTTGTCGACCTCATATTTCACGGGCTCGCCGCGCAACGGAATCTCGATGACCACGTTGACGTCCCACGGTGGCATCCGGCCGACCGAAACCTTGCTCAAGTCCATCGTTCCCAATCCTCTGCTGTGGGCTTCGCCGGAGCCATCCTAGGCGCGAATCCCCTGACAAGCCAAGCGATAAGGGCAGCCTTCCCGGACCCCGGCGACGACGGCTTTTGACTTGCCGGGCGGTTGCCCGCATTATGGGGCCGGTGCAGGGGGGTGACGGCACTGGCGGTCGACGGTAAGGGCACGAGTCTGGCATGAACGTTTTTAAAGGCTTTCGCACGCAGGTGTTGGCACTGCTTGACGGGATGGTCGCCGCTGGGGAATTGCCGGCGGGTCTCGACACCGCCCGGGTCACGGTCGAGCCGCCCCGTGAGGCAAGCCACGGCGACATGTCAACCAACGCGGCGATGGTGCTGGCCGGTCAGGCCGGAACCTCGCCCCGGCAATTGGCGCCCAAGCTGGCCCGATGTTTGGAAACTCTGCCCGATGTGCTCGCGGCGGAGGTGGCCGGTCCCGGCTTCGTCAATGTGCGGTTTGCGCCGGGCTTCTGGCAGGCCCAAGTGGCGGAGGTGTTGCGCGCCGGTCTGGCCTACGGCACCAGCACGGTCGGCGCCGGCCGGCGGGTCAATATCGAATATGTCTCGGCCAACCCCACCGGACCGCTGCATGCCGCCCATGCGCGCGGCGCGGTGATTGGCGATGCGTTGGCCAACCTGCTGGAAAAGGCCGGGTTTGTCGTGACCCGGGAGTATTACATCAACGACGCCGGCAGTCAGGTGGAGACGCTGGGGCGTTCGGCCTTTCTGCGCTATCGCGAAGCGTTGGGCGAGGAGATCGGCGAGATTCCCGCCGGCCTCTATCCGGGCGAGTACCTCAAGGAGGTTGGCCGGGCGCTGGCCGACCGGGACGCCGGCCGTTGGCGGGACGAACCCGAGTCGACCTGGCTGCCGGTGCTCCGTGACTTCGCGATCGACCGGATCATGATCGGCATCCGCGAAGACCTGGCGGCGCTGGGGATCGGCATCACCGTGTTCAGCTCCGAGCGGGCGCTGGTGGCCGGCGGAGCGGTGCAGGCGGCGTTCGAGGCGCTGACGGCGCGCGGGCTGGTCTATCAGGGCGTGCTGGAGCCGCCCAAGGGCAAGAAGCCCGACGATTGGGAACCGCGGCCCCAGACCCTGTTCCGCGCCACCGACTTCGGCGACGATGTCGATCGGCCGTTGCGCAAGTCCGATGGCTCCTGGACCTACTTCGCCAACGACATCGCCTATCATCTGGACAAATACCGCCGGGGCTTCACGGTCCTGATCGATGTCCTGGGCGCCGATCATGGCGGCTACGTCAAGCGCATGCAGGCCGCGACCACGGCGATTACCGGGGGCGAGGCGGCGCTTGACGTGAAAATCTGCCAGCTTGTGCATCTGATGGACCACGGCAAGCCGGTCAAAATGTCCAAGCGCGCCGGCACCTTCGTGACGTTGCGCGACGTGATCGATCAGGTCGGCCGCGACGTGGTTCGCTTTATCATGTTGACCCGCCGGAATGATCAGACCTTGGAGTTTGACTTCGCGAAGGTCACCGAGCAGTCCAAAGATAACCCGGTGTTCTATGTTCAGTATTGCCATGCCCGGTGCCGCTCGGTGTTGCGCCACGCCGCGCAAAATCTGCCGGCGGCGGCGCTGACGCCCGGGGCCCTGGCCGCTGCACCGCTGGACCGGCTGGCCGAGCCCGAGGAACTGGCGCTGATCCGCGTCCTGGCGGCCTGGCCGCGGTTGGTGGAGGCGGCGGCCGAGGCCCACGAGGCCCATCGGGTGGCGTTTTATCTCTATGATCTGGCGGCGGCCTTCCATGGCCTGTGGAATAAGGGTAAGGACGACACCACCCTTCGCTTCCTCGCGGCCGACGATCCGGCGTTGACCGCGGCCCGGCTGGCGCTGGTCCTGGCCGTGGCCACCGTGGTGGCATCCGGGCTGGCGGTGATCGGGGTTGAGCCGGTCGAGGAAATGCGCTCATGAGTCGATACGAACTCGACTTTGATCCCCAGGAGTACCGTTCCCGGCAGCGAGCCCGGCCGAAGGGCGGCTTGTTCATGCGCCTGCTTCGGATTACCTTTGCGCTGGGCGCGGTCGGGGCGGTGTGCGGTGCGGTCTACTTGGGGTTGCGCCAGTCGGCCACCGTCACCGACGCCAGCGGAGTTCCGCTGATCAAGGCCGATCCGCGGCCGTTCAAGGCCCGGCCCGACCAGCCCGGCGGCATGGAAGTGCCCAATCAGGACAAGCTGGTGTTCGATCGCCTGGACCCCGAAGCGGCACGGCCGGTGGTCGAACGCCTGTTGCCGCCGCCCGAGGTGCCATTGCCGCGGCCGGTGGCGCCACCATCGGCGTCCGTGACGGTCCCCGCGTCTCCGGGCAATGCCGGGACCCCGGGGGCCGTGGACCCGACGGTTCCGTCGGCGTCCGCCGGACCGGGACCCGCGCCCGGGTCTGTGCCGGAGGCCCCCGGCGCGGCCAAGACGGGCGCGGCGGCGGCCGCCGCCGGTGGACCACCGGTCACCCCGGCGCCCGCGCCGGTGACGACCAAAACCGCCGCGCTGACCCCGACCGCGCCAAAGCCGCCCGCCATCACGGCCACCCCCGGCGCCACCACCCCGGCGGCCGGCGGTGCCGGGGGTTATGTGTTGCAACTGGCCTCGGTTCGCAGTGACGCCGAGGCCCGGGAGGAATGGCGGCGCTTGTCGGGGCATAATCACGAGCTGCTGGGCAGTTTGACGCCCTCGGTGGTCAAGGTCGATCTGGCGGAAAAGGGAATTTATTACCGGCTGCGCGTCGGCCCCTTCGACGAAGCCCGGGCGCACAGCCTTTGCGAGCTGCTGAAGAGTCAGAACGTCGGGTGTCAGCTTGCCCGGCGCTGATCCCGACCGGGTCGGCAACCCAGACGGGCTTGACGCCGGGGCCGCCCGCGCCGTGGTGTTCGGCTGCGCCGGCACCCTGTTGACGCTGGAAGAGCGCGCCTTTTTTCGGGAGTCCCAGCCGCTCGGCTTCATTCTGTTCCGCCGCAACATTGCCTCGCCGGAACAGGTGAAAAGTCTGGTTCGGGATCTGCGCGCCGCGGTCGGCCGCGAACACGCGCCGGTGCTGATCGACCAGGAAGGGGGACGGGTGGCGCGGCTGCGACCGCCCCATTGGCCCAATCATCCGGCCGCCCGGCGGATCGGCCGGTTGGCCGAACAGAAGCCGGCCGCCGGGCGGGAGGCGGCGTGGCTCAATGGCCGGTTGCTGGCGGCGATGCTGTTCGATCTGGGAATTACCGTCGATTGCGCGCCGGTGTGCGACGTGCCGGTGCCGCATGCCCATGATGTGATCGGCGACCGCGCCTTCGGGGGGGATCCGCGGCTGGTGACCGAACTATCGCGGGCGGCCTGCGACGGCTTTCTGGCCGGCGGGGTGTTGCCGGTGATCAAGCACATCCCGGGCCATGGACGGGCCTTCGCCGACAGCCACCAGGAGTTGCCGGTGGTGGATGCCGCCCGGGCCGAGTTGGACGCCACCGATTTCGTGCCGTTCCGCGGGCTGGCGGATTTGCCGCTGGGCATGGTGGCCCATGTGGTCTATCGGGCGATCGACCCGCTGCGGCCGGCGAGCACCTCGTCCGCGGTGATTGGCGGGGTGGTGCGCGGGGTCTTGGGGTTCGACGGCCTGCTGTTCAGCGACGATCTGTCCATGGGCGCGCTGCGCGGCACCCCGGCGACCCGGGCGCAGGATGTCCTGGCCGCCGGCTGCGATGTGGTGCTGCACTGCAATGGCGATCTGGCCGAGATGCGGCAGGTCGCAGCGGTGGTGCCGGGCCTGAACGGGGCCGCGGCGGTGCGCTGGCGGCGGGCGCTGGCCGTCTTGCGGCCGCCCCAGCCGATGGTTGAAGAAGAGTTGCGGGCGCGGTTGGAGCTGTTGCTTCGGGACAGCGAACGCCAAGGCGATGGCGTCTGCGACGAGGATCCGACCGCCCGTGGCACGCCGGCACTGGCGCTGGCGGCCGGCGGTTAGCGCCGATCGACCGGAATTGCGGCCCCCGGGGTCGCCCCAATGGTGGACAAGGATAATGGAACAGGCTCTGGTCGACATCTCGATACTGGCGCTCCCGGTGATCCTGGCCATCACGCTGCACGAAGCCGCCCATGGCTTCGTTGCCTGGAAGCTGGGCGACGACACCGCCTATCAATTGGGGCGGGTCACCTTCAATCCGCTGAAGCATGTTGATCCGGTGGGCACGGTGATTCTGCCGACGGTGATGTTTTTTTCCGCCCATTTCCTGTTTGGCTGGGCCAAGCCGGTGCCGGTGAATTTTTACCGCCTCCGGAACCCCCGGCGCGACATGGTGTGGGTGGCGCTGGCCGGACCGGGCGTCAACATCGTGCTGGCGCTGGTTTCGGATGCCTTGTTTCATGTGGTGCCGCTGCTGTCGCCGCTGGTTCAGGACTGGGTGGGCAACGCCCTGATGGTCTCGGTGCAGATCAACGTGGTGTTGGCGCTGTTCAACATGATTCCGTTGCCGCCGCTGGATGGCGGCCGGGTGGCGGTGGGGCTGCTGCCGACCGTCCTGGCCCGGCCGCTGGCGGCTCTGGAGCCCTACGGTCTGGTCCTGCTGCTGGTTTTGTTGTTCCTGCTGCCGGTGGTGGGCCAACAGCTCGGAATCAACTTGAACCTGTTGCCCCAGGTTCTGGCGCCGGCGGTGGACGGGGTGATCCGGGGCATCGATCATCTGGTGGGTCTGGGCTGAGCCATGACCGCGGCCGCGCCCTTTGTCGAGGATGTACGGCCCGACGGGCCGGTGGCGTCCGAACAGCTCGTGCTGGCGCTCGAGGGCTTCGAGGGGCCGATCGATCTGTTGCTGACCCTGGCCCGGGACCAGAAGGTCGACCTGACCCGAATCTCGATCCTGGAACTGGCCGACCAGTATCTGGCGTTCGTGGCCGCGGCGCGGCGGGTGCGGATCGAGCTGGCCGCCGATTATCTGGTGATGGCGGCGTGGCTGGCTTATCTCAAGTCGCGGTTGCTGTTGCCGGAACCCGAGGTGGCGGGGGACGAGCCGGGCGGTGCCGAACTGGCGGCGGCCCTGGCATTTCAACTACAGCGGTTAGAGGCCATGCGCGAGGCGGGCGGCAAGCTGTTGGGGTTGCCTCAACTTGGGCGCGAGGTTTTTGCCCGCGGCGCCCCCGAGGGCCTGGAGGTGGAGCGGACGTCGGTGTTCGAGGTGACGCTGTATGACTTGCTCCGGGCCTATGGCGAGCACAAACGGCGGGAGGAGTCCGCAACCCTGACCATCCAGCCGCTGGACCTGTATTCGTTGGAGGAGGCGTTGCTGCGCCTGACCGAATTGTTGGGCACATTGCCCGACTGGGCGACGCTGTCGAGTTTCCTGCCCGCGCGTTCCGACGGCTCGTTGCTTGGGCGGTCGGCGCTGGCGGCGACGTTTGCCGCGACCCTGGAACTGGTCAAGGCGGGCAAGGTCGAAGTGCGTCAGGATGGCGCCTTCGCCCCGATCTGGCTCCGCCGGGCGGCCCCCAGAGTCATTGGCTAAGACGTCATTCCCGATGACCGTGTCCAGGAACTCAGTCTGCGGGCCAAACCCCATGGACGCTAGTGTTCCGACTCCGACGGATGATCCTCCCCGTCGGGCCGGAACACTGGCTTGTTATTGGTGTTGTGTTGTGACCGGGACACGATCATTGGGTATGAAGCGTCTCGGTCACAACACTAGGATGATCGGGCGATGGGTCTGATTTTGCGGGGCTCCGTCCGACCTCATAACGTCAAGGGTTCAAAGGGCCGACCGGCCCTTTGCGGGTGTGCGCAGAGCCCACAAAATCGTTTCGATTTAGCCGTATTTCCGAGTCCAGCGCCTCTGGAGCAAAGCCCTCTTGATATGTCAATCTTGATACGCGTCGGGATGAGTCCATGACCGAAGGCGATCCCGTCGGATCCGATATGGACCATGAGCAGCAGTTGCGCCTGCTGGAGGCTCTGCTGTTCGCGTCGTCCGAGCCGCTCGATGAGGCGACCCTGGGCGCCCGGTTGGGTCAGGGGTCGAATCCGCGCCGCCTTCTGGCCGAACTGGCCGACCGCTACGCCGGGCGCGGGGTGGTGCTGGTCCGGACCGAGCATCGCTGGGCCTTTCGCACCGCCCCGGACCTCGCGCCCCGTCTTCGGTTGCAGGAGGAGGTGTCGCGCAAGCTGTCCCGCGCCGCCATCGAGACCCTGGCCATCATCGCGTATCACCAACCGGTGACCCGAGGCGAAATCGAAAGCATCCGCGGGGTCGCCACCAGCAAGGGGACGCTGGACCTGTTGATGGAAAACAACTGGATCAAGCCCGGCCGTCGCCGTGAGGCGCCGGGGCGCCCGTTGACCTGGATCACCACCGATCACTTTCTTGACCATTTCGGCCTCAGTTCGTTGCGCGACCTGCCCGGCGTCGAGGATCTGCGCGCCGCCGGCATGCTGGATCCCCGGCCGGTGCTGACGGCGCTGCGGGGCGGCGGCGGCGATCCCGACGGGGCCGGTGACGAGGGCTAGGGTGTCGTGTCAGCAAAATCGCCAGGTTAACGGTTTCCAAAGGCCGTCGGCCTTTGGTGGGGTCGTAGGGGCAAAGCCCCTACAAAATGCCTTCGGCGACCAGGGCGTTGCCCTGGACCCACCACCAAAGGCCGTCGGCCTTTGGAAACCATGACTTTTACCGTGCAATTTCGCTGACGTGGCCCGCTAGGGGCTTGGGGGCGGCGACGTCACGAACAGGGCACGATGCGGGTCATCACGGCGGCAGCGAACATCCGGGATGCCTGCACGGCAAACCGTTCGATGGGCTCGAACAGGGTTGCCGCCAGCAGGGCGCCGGCGACCGCGAAGACCTGGGTGATGACGGCGCAAAGGGTGGGGCTCAGTCCCAGGCTGGCGACGCCGAGATACACCCAGGAGGCCGCGGAGCAGATGACCACCAGATGAATCAGATACAGCGGGAAGGACATCCGCGCGAGGAACCGGGATAGGGCGGTTTCGAACAGGGCGGCCAGCCGGCGGCTGAGCACCACCGCCACCACGAAACAGGCGGCGACCAGCGACAGGGCGGGCGGGTCGGTGATCGTGCCTGCGCTGCCGGTGGCCAGCAGGACGCCGGCGGCGGCGAACCCCAGACCGGCCCCGAGGCCGGCCCTCGAGTCGCGGCCTCGCTGTAGCCACCGGCAGCGGTAGGCATCGGCCAACATCATGCCGAGGACGAACGTCACCAGATGGCTGTCGTGGCGCACCAGCACGGCCAGCGTCACCGCGTAGGCGGCAAAGCGGACCGGGGTCAGGCCACACAGATAAAGAATGGCGAAGACCAGCAGGGAGCCGAACATCTCCAGCGGCATGGTCCACAGCACGGCGTTGTAGCTGATCGGCGCGTTACCGTCCCAATAGACGATGGCCAAAGCATAGCGCAGCAGACTCTCCAGGGTCGGCGTGAAGGCGTAATGGATCGACAGCCAGTCACCGCTGCCGGCGGCCAAGCCGGCCGGTTGGTTGGCCATCAACCCGGCCTTCATCAGACCAAACGCCAACAGGCACTAGGCAAAAACCGGGATGGTCAGCCGGGGATACCGGCGCAGCGCCGCCGACACCACCAGTCGCCGGTCGCCGGTCTCAAAGAACGCGGTGGACAGGACGAATCCGGACAGGACGAAGAAGATATAGACCGCCAGGGGGCCGTTGCTGACGAAATCCAGCAGCCGGTAGCGGTCAGGGGCCAGCGCCGCCACCGGAAAGCAGTGCAAAACATGGTAGAACACCACCATCAGCGCCGCCCAACCCCGCACGCCGTCGAGAAACAGCTTGCGGTCCCGCTCCATGGTCGCTTGAATCGGGAATGTTGTTGCCCCAAAACAATGTTGTGGGCTCTGCCCACACCCGCAAGGGGCCGGTGGGCCCTTTGAACCCGTGACGTCGGGAGGTTCAGAGGGGCAGGCTCCCAAGAGGGTCATTCGGTCCGCGTCATCTCGTCCAAGGCCAGGTTCAGCTTGAGCAGGTTGACCCGCGGCTCGCCCAAGATGCCGTAGCTGCGCTTTTCCACCAGCAGGCCGACCAGGATGCGGAGCTTCTCTTCGCTGACGCCGCGAACATGGGCGATGCGGGGAATCTGATAGAACGCGGCGGCCGGAGACAGGTCGGGGTCAAGCCCGCTGGCCGAGGCCGTGACCAGATCTACGGGCAGCGGACCCGGGGTCGGGCCGGCGTCGGCCCGCCGGGCCTCGGCCCGGGCGGTGATGTCGGCAATCAGGCGCTTGCTGGTGGTGGCCAGGTTGCTGGCGCCCGACTGGGTGGCGTCGTAACCGTCGGCGCCGGCCGCCGACGGCCGGGACTGGAAGTAACCCGGCTTCTGAAAGCGTTGCCCGACCAGTGCCGAGCCGATCACCCGGCCGCTATTGTCCTCGATCAGGCTGCCATGGGCCTGGAAGGGAAACAGCAGTTGGGCCAGACCGGTGACGGCCAGGGGATACAACAGGCCGGTCAGCACCGCCATCACCAGCAACAGGCGCAGGGCAGGCTTGAATTCACTCAGCATGGACGGTCTCCAGACGGCCGGTCGGCTCAGACCAAGCCCAGGGCATTGATGGCCATGTCGATCAGTTTGATCCCGACGAACGGCACCAGCAGGCCGCCGGCGCCATAGATCAGCAGATTCCGGCGCAACTGGGTGGCGGCGTCCACCGGCCGATAGGTGACGCCCTTCAGCGCCAGCGGAATCAGCGCGACGATGACCAGCGCATTGAAAATCGTCGCCGACAGGATGGCACTGGCCGGGCTGCCCAACCCCATGACGTTCAGGGCGCCCAGTTCCGGGTAGGTGGTCAGGAACAAGGCCGGGATGATCGCGAAGTATTTGGCCACATCGTTGGCGATGGAAAAGGTGGTCAGGGCGCCCCGGCTCATCAGCAATTGTTTGCCGATCATCACGATTTCGATCAGCTTGGTCGGGTCGCTTTCCAGGTCCACCATGTTGCCGGCCTCCCGGGCCGCCATGGTGCCGGTGTTCATGGCCACCCCGACATCGGCCTGGGCCAGCGCCGGGGCGTCGTTGGAGCCGTCGCCGCACATGGCCACCAGCCGGCCTTTGGCCTGCTCGCTGCGGATCAACTCCAGCTTGCGTTCGGGGGTGGCCTCGGCCAGAAAGTCGTCGACGCCCGCCTCGGCGGCGATGGCGGCGGCGGTCAGGGGATTGTCGCCGGTGATCATCACGGTACGGATGCCCATGCGCCGCAACACCTGGAACCGCTCGTGAATGCCGGGCTTGATGATGTCCTTGAGGAACACCACGCCCAATGTCCGGCTATCCTGGGCCACCACCAGCGGGGTACCGCCGACCTTCGCCACCCGCTCCACCGCCAGCGCCAACTCGACGGCATGGGGCACCACGCCGTCATTCCGCTTGGCCAGGTAGGCCATCAGCGTGTCCGGCGCGCCCTTGCGGATTTCCTGTCCGGGCAGATTGACGCCGCTCATCCGGGTTTGGGCGGTGAACGGGATGAAGCGGAGCGTGCCCCGGCGACCGGCGGTGGCTTCCTCCTCCACGGCCTGAAGACCGTAGCGGTCCCGGGCCAGCGAGACGATGGACTTGCCCTCGGGGGTGTCGTCGGACAGCGAGGCCAGCAACGCCGCCTCGGCCAGGTCCCGCTCGCTGACGCCCGGCACCGGCAGGAATTCCGACGCCATGCGGTTGCCCAGCGTAATGGTTCCGGTCTTGTCCAGCAGCAGCACGTCGATGTCGCCCGCCGCCTCCACCGCCCGGCCGGACTTGGCCACCACATTGACCTTGACCAACCGGTCCATGCCGGCGATGCCGATGGCCGACAGCAGGCCGCCGATGGTGGTGGGAATCAGCGTCACCAACAACGCCACAAGGAAGACCACCGGCACCATGGTGCCGGACCAGCTCGCGAACGCCTCCAGCGTCACCACCACGATCAGGAAGATCATGGTCATGCCCACCAGCAGGATGGTCAGCGCGATCTCGCTGGGTGTCTTCTGGCGCTTGGCCCCTTCCACCAGGCCGATCATGCGGTCAAGGAACGATTCACCGGGATTGGCCGCGATCCGGACCACGATGCGGTCCGAGACCACCCGGGTGCCGCCGGTCACCGCCGAGCGGTCGCCGCCGCTTTCCCGGATCACCGGCGCCGATTCGCCGGTAATCGCCGACTCATCGACGGTGGCGATGCCGGCCACCACATCACCGTCACCGGGAATGATGCCGCCGGCCACCACCACCACCAGATCGCCGACCCGCAAGGCATCGCTGGGGACGGTCTCACCGGTCTTGGCGGTGATGCCGTCCACCCGGCACGCCACGGTTTCGGTCTTGGTCTTGCGTAGGGAATCGGCCTGGGCCTTGCCCCGTCCTTCGGCCACCGCTTCGGCAAAATTGGCGAACAGCAGAGTGAACAACAGCCAGGCGGTCAACTGTCCGACCAGGGCGGTGTCGGCGCTGCCCTGGGTCAGGTCGCGGATGAACAGCAGGCACGCCACCACCGTGCCCACGCCAACCACGAACATCACCGGATTGCGGATGAGCGCCGCCGGATTGAGCTTGCGGACGGCATCGAGGGCGGCTGGCCCGGCAATCTGGGGGTCTAACAGCGAGACTTCGGCGGGACGATGGATCATGACGGGGTCTCTACAGGCACCGGGGGCCGGGGGCTAATCCGGGGAGGCCGTTCAAAAGCTGTTGCCGTGGATCATGGCCAGGTGCTCGACCACCGGACCCAGTGCCAGCGCCGGGAAAAAAGTCAGTCCCCCGACGATCAGAATCACGCCCATGACCAGCGAAATGAACAGCGGCCCATGGGTCGGCAGGGTCCCGGCCGAGGGCGGCACCAGTTTTTTGGCGGCCAGGGAACCGGCGATCGCCAGCAAGGGGATCATGGTCAGGTAGCGGCCGAGCAGGACCACCACACCGATCATGGTTTCCTGGTAGGTGGAATCCGCCCCGAAGCCGGCGAAGGCCGAGCCGTTGTTGCCCACCGCCGAGGCATAGGCATAGAGCAGTTGGGACAGGCCGTGCGGCCCGGGCTGGCTGATGGCGGCGGCGCCCGCCGGTATCACCAGGCTGAGGGCGCCGAAGCCGAGCACGCCCACCGGCACCACCAGCAAGGCCAGCACCGCCAGTTTGATCTCGCGGGATTCGATCTTTTTGCCGAGATACTCGGGGGTGCGACCGACCATCAGCCCGGCGATGAACACGGTGATGATCACGAACACCAGCATGCCGTACAAGCCGGCACCGACGCCCCCGAAAATCACCTCGCCGAGTTTCATGTTGATCATCAACACCAGCCCGCCGAGCGGCGTGAAGCTGTCGTGCATGGCGTTGACCGAGCCATTGGACGCGGCGGTGGTGGCGGTCGCCCACAGCGCCGAGGCGGCGATGCCGAAACGAACCTCCTTGCCCTCCATGTTGCCGCCGGCCTGGAGCGACGAGGCGTGCTGGTCGAGGTTCAGTCCCGCCAGCAGCGGGTTGGGTTGGCTCTCGCACCACCAGGTCGCCGCCAGCCCCAGGGAAAACAGCACCGCCATCACCGTAAACAACGCCCAGCCCTGGCGCTGGTCGCCCACCATCCGGCCGAAGGTGAAGGTCAGGGCGGCGGCGATGGCCAGAATCGCCCAGGTCTGGATCAGATTGGCCAGCGGCGTCGGGTTTTCGAACGGATGGGCGGAATTGGCGTTGTAGAAGCCGCCGCCATTGCTGCCCAATTGCTTGATGGCGAGCTGGGACGCCACCGGCCCTTCGGGCAGGATCTGGGTCGGCCCCTCGAGGGTGGTGACGGTGGCCGGCGACACCAGCGTCTGGGGCACGCCCTGCCAGACCAGAAACAGCGCCATCACCACCGACAGCGGCAGCAGCAGGTAGAGCGTTCCCCGAACCACGTCCACGTAAAAATTGCCGATGGTTTTGCTGCACCGGCGGGTCAGACCGCGGATCAATGCCATCAGCAACGCGATGCCGGTGGCCGCCGACAGGAAATTCTGGACCGTCACGCCCAACATCTGGCTCAGCAGGCTTAACGCCTGTTCGCCGCTATAGGCCTGCCAGTTGGTGTTGGTGACGAAACTGGCCGCGATGTTGAAAGCCAGCGCCGGCGAAACCCCGGACGCGCCGCCGGGATTGAACGGCAGCAGCCCTTGCAGTCGCACCTCGCCATACAGCAGCAAGGCTCCCAGCAGGTTGAACGCCAGCAGGGAGGTCGCATAGGCCGACCAGTTCTGTTCGCGCCCGGGGTTGATCCCGGCCAGGCGGTAAATCCCCCGCTCCAGCGGCCCGACCACCGGCTGGAGCAGAACCGGTTCGCCCGTAAAGACCCGGGCCATGTAGCCGCCCAGCACCGGCACCGCCGCGACCAGCAACGCCAAAAACAGGGCGAGTTGGCCCAAGCCTTGAATCGTCATCTTGGGGACGCTCCCTGGGTTCAGAAATGTTCCGGCCGGATCAGCGCATAGAACAGGTAGCCTTGCAGGAACGCGGCGACCACGCCACCAATCAGCAGTTCCCAGATCATCGACAGCTCCGTTAAAGGCGATCGCAGGACCGCAGGAAACCATAACAGGCAGCAAAGAACCCGACAAGAACGGCGACGAAGACGACATCAAGCATAATGGGCTCCCCGGAACCTAAAGCGTCGTGGTCGGGTGGTCATGGGCGGTTGACGATGCGCCGGGACTGGATCGCCGAGACCGCACAACGCAACGGCAGATCCGGTCCGGTCCTGGCCTCACCTTCCTTGGCGTCGGTTCCCTTGGCATCGGTTCCCTTGGCGTCGGGCGTCGCCGAGGGCGTCGGCGCGGCTTCGGTTGTCGGCGTCGGCGTCCCGGCTTCGGCCGGGACCGGGGCCGGCTCGGCCACGTCCGGGCAATAATCGGCCATCCGCAACGGCGACGGTTTAACGGGCGGCACCGACAGGTCGGCACAGGTGGCAGGGTCCTGGTGGGGCTCTTCGGCGTGCCCGGGTACCGGAGGGGTCTTGATCTCCAGGTCGGGGGAAACGCCGACGCAGTCGACCGGCGTGCCGTTCGGCCGGTAGTAACGGGCGGTGGTCAGGCGCAAGGCGCCGGCATCGGGCAACGGACTGACGGTCTGGACCGAGCCCTTGCCGTAGGAACGGGTGCCGAACACCAGCGCCCGCTTGTGGTCCTGGAGCGCGGCGGTGACGATTTCCGAGGCCGAGGCCGAGCCGCCGTTGATCAGCACCACCATCGGCAGGCCGGGAATCAGGCTGTCGCCCGACGCGTCATAGCTGCGACCTTCGGCCGAGCGGCGCCCGCGTACCGAGACGATTTCCCCACTGGCGATGAAGTCGTCGCCGACCGCGATCGCCTGATCGAGCAACCCGCCGGGATCGTTGCGCAAATCCAGCACCAGGCCGGCCAGCCGGCGGCCGGTGGTCTGCTTGATTTTCGCCACCGCGTCCTCAAGCTCGACCGAGGTTCGCTCGTTGAAGGTGGTAATGCGGACATAGCCCACCGACCGGTTCTCGACTCGGGACTGCACCGGGTGCAGTTTGACGATGCTGCGAACCAGCGACACCACCTGGGTCGGACCGGCTTCGCCCCGGCGCAAGGTCAGGCGCACGGTGGTGCCGGTCGGCCCGCGCATCCGAAACACCGCTTGAATCAGGGTCAGCCCCTTGACCGGAACGCCGTCCACCTCGCTGATCAGGTCCCCGGAGCGCAGACCGGCTTCGGCCGCCGGGGTGCCGTCGATGGGCGCCACCACCCGGATGAACCCGGTCTTCTGGTCCAGGGTCACTTCGATGCCGAGGCCGCCGAACTCGCCATGAGTCTGGGCCTGCATATTGCGGTAATTTTCCGGGTTGAGATAAGATGAATAAGGATCCAGCCCCGACATCATGCCCGTGATGGCCACTTCCATCAACTCGCGGTCGGTGAGCGGACCGCCGCTCTCGCCGCTCTTGCCTTCGCCGCCCTTGCGCAACCCCTTGATCGCGCCGTCAATCAACGTGGTGGGTTCCACCACCCGGACATAATCCTGAACGATGCGGCCCAACACCTCACCGAACAGGGCGACGTTGGGATCGTCGGGGCGCAATTCCTGATGACTGGGACGAAGCTGTTCGAACGCCGTTTTCAAGCGTTGCAAGCTGCTTTCCACATTGGGGGTGGCCAGGACCGCGGCAGTTTCGCTCGACGGTCGTCCCGATCCCCAGGAAAACACCGGCCAATCCAGGCATCCTCCCAGCGGCAGCACCAGGGGTGCCAGCGCCAGCAGCGGCGCAAACCGCCCCAGGGCACGAGAAGACCGGCGGGGGCAGGCGCATGGCGCGGCGGAAAAAGTCTTCGGCACGGGTGTGATCAACCTTACTGCGAGACGGCGACGAGCGGGGGTGACGGCTGGCGCCGTCGATCCCCGACGAAGCAAGAGGAAGCTTGCGACACCGGACTGTCAAGCCTTCTTGGTGGTTGCCCTGCGGCATATTTTGGTGCCGCAGCGTCAGGGGTCCAATGGTCGCCATCGGCGGGTCACCATCCCCGCGGCGGCCCGAGGAAACAGACAAGCGGTTTCCGATCCCGTTGCATCGCCGTTGGGAGCGCGGGCGTCTCGCCCGCCCCTTGGCGGCAATGCTTTGAGCAGCGGCCGGTGCCATGACAGACCAGCGAAACCTTCGCACGGGATTTTGAACAATCACTGGGACCGTTGATCGGCCGGTTTAACACCGGTAGCCTCGGGCGACCCCGGGAGGCTCCTCCGCCGGCCCCGGGCCCGGTGACGTTTGATCCAGCAGGACCACCATGACCGATGCGTTGCGAGCACAGTACGAGGCTTACCCCTATCCGGCCCGAGACCCGGCCGACGAGGACCGGCGGCTGGTGGTGGGGTCGCCCAGCCATCTGGACCAGCTCAATCATTACGTGTTCGGGGGCCGGCTGGATTTCACCCGGCCGTTGCGGGTGTTGGTGGCCGGCGGCGGCACCGGCGACGCGACGATCATGCTGGCGCAGCAGTTGCGGGACGCCGGGGTGCCCGCCTCCATCACCTGCCTGGACCTGTCCGAAGCCGCGCTGGACATCGCCGCAGCGCGGGCCAGGCGCCGGGGCCTGGAGACCATCACGTTTCATCGGGGCTCGCTGCTGGACCTGGAGCCGACCGGCTTTGGATCGTTCGACTATATTGACTGCTGTGGTGTGCTCCATCATTTAGAAAGCCCGGGGGCGGGATTGTCGGCGTTGACGTCGGTGCTGGCCCCCGGTGGCGGCATCGGGCTGATGGTCTATGCCCCCTATGGCCGCAACGGCGTTTACCCGCTCCAGGATGCCTTGCGCACCTTGGGCGCCGGCCTGTCCGCCGCGGAACAGGTGGCGCTGGCGCGTCGCCTGCTGCGCCAGTTGCCGCCCGGCAATGGTTTTCGCAACAATCCCCACCTCGGTGATCACATCGCGTCGGATGCCGGGCTCTATGATCTGCTGTTGCACAGCCGGGACCGGGCCTTCACGGTCCCGGACCTGGCGGCCTTGGCCAAGAGCTGTGATCTGGTGCTGACCGGCCTGATCGAGCCCGCCCTTTACGAGCCCGCGAACTACGTCAAGGACCCGCATCTCTTGAAGCGGCTGCAAGGTCTGTCCTGGCTGGAGCGCGCGGCGTGGGCCGAGCAGGTGGGGGGCGTGGTGGCCAAGCACATCGGCTATCTGGTCCGACCCGAAGACGCCGCCGGCGCGGTGGCGCACCCCACCGATCCCGGGGTCTGTCCGGTTCTGCATGATCTGGACGGCCCGGCGCTGGCGGCCGGACTGACGCCCGGCGCGATTTTGGATGCGGATTTACCGGGCTTGGCGCTGGCGTTGCCGTTGCCCCGGCTGGCCGGGCCGCTGCTGGCGCGGATCGACGGCCGGACCAGCCTTGCGGCGCTTCACCAGCACCTGATGACCCTGGATCGCGGTCTGGAGTGGGCGACGTTCAAACGCCAGTTCGACCAGCTCTACAGCCTGCTGAACGGCATCGGCAAACTGTATCTGAGGGCCACGGCGCCCGGAAGCCGTTAATCTTGGGAGGCCGGCGCGTCCCCGGCGTTCTCGAGCGGCACCAGCCGGAGCCGGGTCCCGGAAATGGCGAGCGCCAGCCGCCCCCGCTTGAGCGCCAGGGCGTCTTTGCCGAACAGCTCCCGACGCCAGCCCGCGAGCGCCGGCACATCCGCCCCGTCATCGGCGGCGATGGCATCCAAATCGGCGGCCGAAGCCACCAGTTTGCTGGCCACGTGGTGGTCTTCGCATTTCATTTTCAACAGGACGCGCAACAACTCCACCACCGAGGCAGCGCCGGGCGGGAGGTCTCCGGCACTTTCTTCGCGCGGGCATTGGTCATCGGGAAGCGCCAGGCCGCGGGCGATGGCCGCCAGCAGGTCGGCGCCCATCCGGCTTTCGGCCAAGCTGCGCCCCAGACCGCGGACGCGCGCCAGTTCTTCCACGTTGGTTGGAGCGTGGGCGGCGATTTCCAACAGCGCCTCGTCCCGGACCACCCGCCCCCGCGGCAGATCCCGGGTCTGGGCCTCGCGTTCCCGCCAAGCGGCAATCTCGCGCAGAATCGCCCGGAAGCGGGGCTTGGTCGAGCGCACCTTGAGGCGCAACCACGACGATTCGGGATCCACGGTGTAGGTGGTGGCGTTGGTCAGGACCGACATCTCCTGATCAAGCCAGTTCGCACGCCCGCTTTTGGTCAGCCGCCGCCGCAGTTTATCATAGACGGGGCGAAGGTGAATCACGTCGGACAGCGCGTAAGCCAGTTGCCGCTCGGTCAACGGCCGCAACGACCAGTCGGTAAAGCGACTCGATTTGTCGACTCGCACCCCGGCCAGCTTCGACACCAGCGTCTCGTAACTGACGCTGTCCCCGAAGCCGCAGACCATCGCCGCCACCTGGGTGTCGAACAACGGCGCCGGCACCTGTCCCGCCAGATGGAAGAAAATCTCAATGTCCTGACGCGCGGCGTGGAATACCTTTAGAACCGAAGACGCCGCCATCAGATCATAAAGCGGGCGCAGATCCAGGCCGGCGGCCAGCGGATCGATGGCCACAGCTTCCCCCGGCCCGGCCACCTGAACCAGGCACAGTTGTGGCCAGTAGGTTTTTTCGCGCATGAACTCGGTGTCGACGGTGACGAAATCCGCCGCCGCCTGTCGGGCACAAAACGCTGCTAATGATTCGGTGGTGGTGATCAGGCTCATGGCGGCACTCATACACCACCCGGGGCGCGAGGGAAAGCCGGGGCGAAGGCCGCGGCAGATCTTCTTGTCCGTGGCGGCGCGGGCGTGACTCCGAACCCGATCCGTCGGGCGCGGACCGTCCCCGCTGTGCGCGGCGGTGATGGCCAATGAGCAAAACAGGTCTGGGTCCCCTGGGATAACCAGCCCTATGATGGAGTCGCCGTTGCCGGCACGGTTTGGCACCCCGAGATCGATAAAGGATCACGGGAATCATGCTCAAAAAGCAAAGGTGAGGCCGATGGAGATCGGAGGCTGTTGATGGAGCGGTTTAAACGGACAGGGCGCTTGAATAATTTTATCCCATTATGGAGTGGTGATCAGGCGTTATCGGTTTGGTTACGCTATGCGCTGGCGGTTGTTGCCTTCGTTGTCGCCCTGACGATCCGACTTATTATTCTTCCGGTTGAAGATGGACTGGCCTTTCTTACCTTTTATCCGGCCACGGCGGTGATCGCCTTGCTGTGCGGCATCGGACCATGCCTGTTGATGACGGGACTTGGTGCCGTCGCCGGATTATATATCTTTACCCCACCCTACTGGTCGTTGAAGGCGAGTTCTGGGGGGTGGCTCGGCGTATCGGTCTTCGTGTTTTCAGGGATTTTGATCGGTTGGCTCGCCGATCAGATGCAGTTCATGAGCAGAGGGCGGTTATGGTTGGCCGCAATTATCCAATCCTCCGACGACGCCATCGTCAGCAAGACGCTGGATGGCATCATCACCAGTTGGAATCCGGCGGCGGAGCGGCTTTTCGGATACAGTGCGGCCGAAGCGGTTGGTCAGCCGATGACGATGATCTTTCCGCCCGATCGCCTGGAAGAAGAGCGGTATTTGCTCGATCGGGTCGCCCATGGCGAAAATGTCTATCGTTACCAGACGGTCCGCGTCCATAAAAACGGTAGCCAGATCGCGGTCTCGGTCAACCTGTCCGCGATCCGGGATTGGAACGGCAGGATTGTCGGCGCCTCCAAGATCGCCCACGACATCACCGATCGCCGGCGGCTGGAAGAGGGATTGATCAAGGCCAACCGGAAATTGGCGGATAGCCGTGACTTTACCGATGCCATCTTGAATTCCCTGTCACCCCATATCGCCATCATCGACGGTTCGGGAACCATCATCAAAGTCAACGAACCTTGGACCCGCTTTGGCCAAGACAACGGAATGCCCGATGGCCGGGGCGGCGTCGGCGATCAGTACTTGGCGGTTTGTGCGGCCGCGGCGCCGACGGATTCGAAAGCGGCGGCGGTGGCCGAAGGCATCCAGGCGGTGCTCGCCAGGCGGGAGCGTGACTTCAACTTGGACTATCCTTGCCATGCCCCCGATGTGCAGCGTTGGTTCCATCTGCGGGTCAAGCCGCTGGCCGGGGCCAGCGGCGGTGCGGTGGTGAGTCACGACGATATCAGTGCGCAGAAGATGGCCGAACTGGCGCTCAACGATGCCAAGCGGCTTGCCGAAGCCACCTCCCAAGTGCTCGCCAAAAGCGAGCAGTTTACCCGGGCGATCACCGATAATTTGCCGGGAATGGTCGGGTACTGGACCAGCGACCTGCGCTGCCGGTTCGCCAATCGCCATTACTACGAGTGGTTCGGTGTGGGCGCCGACCAGATGCTGGGGATTGGCATGCGCGACCTTTTGGGCGAAGCTTTGTTTGCTGAAAATGAGTCATACATCCGCGGCGCGCTGGACGGGCAGGAGCAAACATTCGAGAGACGACTGGTCAAACCCGGCGGTGAAGTCGGTCACACGCTGGCCCGCTACATTCCTGATCAGGATGATCAAGGCCGGGTTCGAGGTTTTTTTGTCCTGGTGACGGATATTACGGGTATCAAACAGACCGAACTGCGTCTGAATGAGGTGAATGACGAACTCCGGCGGCTGTCCAGGGTCGATGCCCTGACCGGCGCCGCCAACCGGGGCTGGTTCGACCGGCAGTTGGAGGACGAGTGGCGGCGGGCGGCGCGAACGAAGACGCCGGTTGGCCTTCTTTTGCTCGATGTTGATCATTTCAAACTTTACAATGACCATTACGGCCACCCGGCCGGCGATTCCTGTCTGAAGGACGTGGTGGCGGTCATCACCGGCGTGGTTCGGCAACCGCCGGACATGGTTGCGCGTTATGGCGGGGAAGAGTTCGTGTGCCTGCTGCCCGGCGCCGACCTTGCCGGGATTCACACGGTGGGCGAGCGGATTCTGGATGAGCTTCGGCAACGCCGTCTGCCCCACGCCTGTTCCGGCGTGGCCGACCATGTGACGGTCAGCATCGGCGCAGCCAGCCTGGTGCCCGAAGCGGACCAGAACCCGAAGGTTCTGGTCGAAGCAACCGATTGTCTGCTGTACCGGGCCAAGCACCAGGGCCGCAATCGCCTGGTGGCGGCCTGTCCGCCGGCGGGCGGCGCGCCGGCCTGCCTGGAACCCGATGTCCGTCCCTGCGCCGAACGGGTGGTCCGGGACGCCGTGGACGAGGGCCACGGTGACTGACCACGGCGATAATTATGCAGAATTGCCGTATCAGTTATGCTTCACAAACATAGGGATTCCGCACGGAGAGGAATCGCTTCGGGTCCCCAGGCTGAGTAGCATAGGCTGGCGGGGTCGCGGGATCGGGGCCGGCAAGCCCGCGCCAGGCCTGGGCCTGTTCGACGGGGAAAACCCGTCGGGGAAAAAGCCGTTATTTAAAGAGGGATTGAAGGATAGTGAATAGCGGACCTCTGGCGACTTACCGGGCGCGGCGACGTGATGGCGTTTTGCGTTACGATCCCGACCAGGAATTGGCGGTGGAGAAGCTGGAAAGCCTGTCCCATGCGCTGGGGGGCTATCGCCCCCATGACGGGCGCGAGGGATGGCGGTCCCGCCTGGGGCTGGCCCGCCGTCGCGATCCGGCGCCCCAGGGGTTGTATCTGTTCGGCGGCGTCGGCCGCGGCAAATCGATGCTGATGGACCTGTTCTTCGAAACGGCGCCGGTGGAGCGCAAGCGACGGGTTCATTTTCACCAGTTCATGATCGACGTTCACGCCCGGATGCACGCCCATCGGCAGGCGTTGCGGGCCAAAGGCGGTCTGAAGAGCGTGGACGAGGCACTGCCCGAGTTCGCCCGGGATCTGGCGAACCAGGCCTGGCTGTTGTGCTTTGACGAATTCCACGTCACCGATATTGCCGACGCCATGATCCTGGGGCGGTTGTTCACCACCCTGTTTGACCTGGGCGTGGTGGTGGTGACCACCTCCAACTGGCCGCCCGACCTGTTGTACAAGGACGGGCTGCAACGGCAACGCTTTCTGCCGTTCATCGCCCTGTTGAAACAACGGTTGGATGTGCTGGCCCTGGACGGCGGCACCGATTACCGGCTGGATCGGCTGAAGGGTCGGCCGATCTATCACCACCCGCTCGGCGCCCCAACCAGTCGTCACCTGGACGAAATCTTTGCCCATCTCACCGGCAATGATCCGGGCGAGGCCAGCCATTTGCTGGTCCTGGGCCGGCGCATCGAGATTCCCCGCTCGGCCAAGGGCGTCGCCTGGGTGAATTTTTGGGAGCTGTGCGCCAAACCGTTCGGTGCCGGCGACTTCATCGCCATCGCCACCCATTTCCACACCGTGATCATTGACGATGTGCCGGTTCTGAAGGCCGAACAGCGCAACGAAGCCCGGCGGTTCACCAACCTGATCGACGCCCTGTACGAGCACCGGGTCAACGTCATCATCGCCGCCGACGGTCCGCCCCATGCCCTTTATCCCGACGGCATCCATGCCTTTGAGTTCCAGCGCACGGTCAGCCGGTTGATGGAGATGCAGGCCGAGGATTACCTGATCCGACCGCACCTGACCTGAAGCCCCGCCGTTTGCCGAAATGTTTGGGACCGGTCCAGTCGGGACACCACCAGCCGGGTTCGCCAGGGGATCATGGCCAAACGTCAAGCGCGGGACGGACTGATCATTGACGCGGAACCCGATGCCGAGGGCATGGGGCCGCCGCGGGTCAGCGTCGGTCAGCGGGTGATCGACTTTACGCCGCCGCCGCCCGAACAGGACGTTCTCGACAGCCCGCTGGTCATCACTCAACGTCCGCGCGTCATTCTGCCCCAGCGGACCTGGCTTGACGGTTGCTTCGACGGTTTCCTGTCTTTTCTGCGAACCGAGGAGGAGGCCAAGCGTCAGGACGCCCACCGAACCATTGCCGAGTTGATCGCCATGGCCTGGCCCCGGGCGCTTGCGGGGTTGCGGCAGAAGGGATGGCTGACCGAGACCGCGAACCCGGTCCGGCCGCTCCGCCACGCCCAACAGTTGATCGCGCCGCTGGAGAAAATGATCGGGGTGCCGCCCCAGCTCGCCACCGAGCGCCGGGCGTTGGAAATCCTGCTGGCGATGATCCTCCGCGAACTCGCGAAAAAGCTGTCGGAGCGACAAGGCACCGAGTTCGTCTTCGAGTCGAGATCCCGAGTCCATGGTTTGATCGGCTATAAACATGAACGCCTGCTGAAGGCGATTACGGTTCCCGACGAACGCTTCGAGACGATCCAAGATATTTTCAATAATTATTATCAATCCACCCATTATTACCATTGCTCTTTGCTGACTCGCGACTTTCCCATCAATGAAGGGACGTTATTCGGCCTGTATTGCCGGGCGGTATTTTTCATGGCTCGGGTCGACCGCGACGGAACCCTGCGGCCCAAGCCGATTCGCGCCCGATTGCCCCGACGTGATCGGATCCTGTTCCTGCTGACCCGCGATAAGGCGCTGCGGCGCCGCTACGGCCGGGATCCCGACTATGCCGCCCGTATCCGGGCGCTGGTCCGGGCCTTTCCCGACGGCCATTGAGCCCGGCGGGCCGTACCCCGGCCCCGCCCCCAAAGGCCGGGGGCCTTTGGAAGCCTTGACGGTCAGGACGGCGGAGCCGGGGTCATGAGGGTCCTGGTAGAGGCGCCCGTTGGTCTTAGTGGACGGCTTTGACGCCCTTTTCCACCGCCTGGAGTGCCGCTTCCAGGCCGGCCCCGGTCGCATGAGCGGTGTTCTGGAGCATTTGCTTGAACCACGCATCCTTCGGCCGCAGGGCCTCGACGTCGATGGCGCGCAGTTTCTGGATCAGTTCCTTGAGGTCGATTTGCGAATTGCCCGGGGGCAGCAGGTCCGGGTTGCCGGCGATGTAGGCAATCGGCGTGCAGGCGGTGGTCAGTTTTTCGGATTTGCGCATTTGCAGCAATTGCACGCCCGCAACCTTGACTTCGGTCGCGACATACAGCGGCTTTTCATTGACGGTCTGACGCAGAATGGCCCGATTGATGACCGGGATAAAGGCCAGCTTGTTGTCGTTAATCTGCTTGAAGCGGGGATTCGAGATGTCCGGGAACTGCACGAAGAAGGCTACGTCCGCCTTACCCTTGATCACCGCGTCAATGGCGGCGTCGATGGACTCGGCGTGGGTGACGGGGAGATCCTTCAGCACGTCGCTGGTTGCCTTGATGGTGTCCAGGGTGCTGGCCGATCCGCTTTCGGCCGGCCCGGTAATCAGGGTCAGCCGGTGGCCGACGTTTTCCACGTCGCCCCAGGTCGCCAGACGGTCGGCGTTGGTGGCGGCGGTCACGGCGAAGGCGCATTCCTCGGCGACATCGTTCCGAACCAGCACGAATTTCTTGGCCAGATCGGGGTTACGGGAACTTTCCAGCATCAGGGCGTCGCTCTGGACCAGCGCCAGCGAGGTCGGTGACGCCGCCACCTGTTTCAGGTTTTCCAGGCTGCCGGCACTGACCGCCACTTCGTACTTGAAGAATTGCTTGGCCAGCACGTCCTTGAGCAAGGGACCGAACACAGTGAAATAGGCACTGCTCTTGCCGCCGGTGTAAATCTTGTCGTCAGCAAGGGCGGTGCCGGCCGTACCGGCCGCAAGCGTCCCGGCAATGGTACCGGTCAGAAGCATGGTCTTCCAAATGGACATTGGCGTTTTATCCCTGGTTGGGTTGCGTCAGGCGGTCGCCTTTAAGACCGACGGCCCGACGGCAAGCATACTTGCTGCCCTATCAGATAGCATATTTTGAGCGGCAGGGCAGGTCCCGCCGGCAAGCCATGACGAGGAGGGGCGAGGGCACCCGGTCTGTCGTGCAGTGCCCCACGACCCTACGGCAGGGCTTTTGGCCTTGAGCGGCCAGGGGCCGAAGGCTCCAAGACATCGTGACGGTCTGTCACCGAGCGCGACGGCGGTTCCGCGCCCAGACCGTGCCGATCCCCCGTCCGGCGACGGGTCAATCTGCGCGACCTTGACATCCGGCCCGTCCCGGTGTGGTGTTGGGGTCTGACGTCAAAGGTTTTCCCAGGCCATGCATCCTTATCGCACCCATACCTGCGGCGCTCTGCGCCTCGAAGACGCCGGGCGGACGGTTCGCCTTTCCGGCTGGATCCACCGCAAGCGCGATCACGGCAATCTGCTGTTCATCGACCTGCGCGACCATTACGGACTGACCCAGGTGGTCGCCGATTCATCCCAGGCGATTTTCAAGACCCTGGAAGGGCTGCGGCTGGAATCGGTGATCACCGTGACCGGCCCGGTGGTGGCGCGCAGCGCCGAGACGGTGAACGACAAGCTGCCCACCGGCCGAATCGAGGTTCAGGCCGGCACGGTGGTGGTGGAGAGTGTCGCGGAGTTGCTGCCGCTCCAGGTCAACAGCGACGCCGACGCCGGCGAAGAGGCGCGTTTGCGTTATCGCTTCCTGGACTTGCGGCGCGAGAAGATGCACCGCAACATTCTGTTGCGCAGCCAGGTGATCTCGTCGATTCGGCGCCGGATGATCGAGGGTGGCTTCGTCGAATTCCAGACCCCGATTCTGACCGCCTCCAGCCCCGAGGGCGCCCGCGACTTCCTGGTGCCGAGCCGGATGCATCCGGGGCAATTCTACGCGCTGCCCCAGGCGCCCCAGCAATTCAAACAGTTGCTGATGATGGCGGGTTTCGATCGTTACTTCCAGATTGCACCGTGCTTCCGCGACGAAGACAGCCGCGCCGACCGTTCGCCGGGTGAATTTTACCAGCTCGACTTTGAGATGGCGTTCGTTACCCAGGATGACGTCTTTGCCGCCATCGAGCCGGTGCTGCACGGCGTGTTTACCGAGTTCGGCGGCTTCCGTCGGCCCACCCCCCCGGCCATCACCGCTTTGCCGTTCCCGCGCCTGACCTATGCCGACGCGCTGCTTAAATACGGTAGCGACAAGCCGGACCTTCGCAACCCCTTGGTGATCACCGACGTCACCGGGGTGTTCCAGCGCGCCGACGTGGAGTTCCGGGCGTTTCGCGACGTCATCGCCAAGGGCGGCGTGGTTCGGGGCATCCGGGCGCCCCAGGTCGGCGGCCGTCCGCGCAGCTTCTTCGACAAGCTGAACGATTGGGCCCGGGGGTTGGGTGCGCCCGGACTCGGCTACATCCTGTTCGAAGCCGGGGCCGGCAAGGGACCCATCGCCAAGTTCGTGCCGCCCGAGGCCCAGCAGGTGTTGCGGGCCGAAGCCGGGCTGGCGGATGGCGACGCGGTGTTCTTCGTCTGCGACCAGCCCGCCGCGGCCAACAAGCTGGCGGGGCAGGCGCGCATGAAGATCGGCGAGGACTTGGAGCTTTGCGAGAAGAACGCCTTCCGGTTCTGCTGGATCACCGACTTTCCGATGTTCGAGCTGAACGAAGAAACCGGAAAGATCGACTTCAGCCACAACCCGTTCTCGATGCCCCAGGGCGGTTTGGCGGCGCTGGAGACCCGGGACCCGCTGACCATTAACGCCTACCAGTACGATATTGTGTGCAACGGCGTGGAGTTGTCGTCGGGCGCGATTCGTAACCACCTTCCCGAGGTGATGTACAAGGCCTTCGCCATCGCCGGTTACGCCCGGGAGGAACTGGAACTGCGCTTCGGCGGCATGCTCTCGGCGTTCAAGCTCGGCGCGCCGCCCCACGGCGGTTCGGCCCCGGGCATCGACCGGATTGTGATGTTGCTGGCCGACGAACCCAATATCCGCGAGGTGATCTGTTTCCCGCTGAACCAGCAGGCCCAGGATCTGATGATGCAGGCCCCCGCCCCGGTTGCGCCCGAGCGTCTGAAGGAGCTGCATATCAAGTTGGACCTTCCCAAGCCGAAAAAACCCGCCTGACGCCTGGGGGTCGGGGCCGATTTTTGCAGGGCTTTGCCCTGCACCCGCCAGGAGGCTTGCCTCCTGGACCTCATGACGTCAGGGGTTCAAAGGGCCGACTGGCCCTCTCCGAGCGCCCATGGGGCTTGGCCCCTTGAACCCCAGGACTAAAGACCCGTCACGGCCCGGTCCCCATGACGTACGCCCGCAGGTCCGGCGTCACCGCCGGCCGTACTCCGAACCATGCCTCGAACCCCGGCACCGCCTGGTGCAGCAACATTCCCAGCCCATCCACCACCGGATTGCCGCGTGCCCGGGCCGCCGCCAACAGCGGCGTCTCCAGAGGCACGTACACCAGATCCGTGACGACCGCGTCGCCCGGCAACGCCCCCAATTCCAGCTCCAGGGCCGGCTGACCGGCCATGCCCAAACTGGTGGTGTTGACCAGCAGGGCCGCCCCGGCCAGCCGTTCGGCCCGGGCTTCCCACGGCACCGCCACCACCGGCGGCCCGTACGCCGCCGCCAGCGCCACGGCCCGGTCATGAGTCCGGTTGAGGACATGGATTGGCGCGACACCGGCATCCAACAGCGCCACCAGCACCGCCCGGGCGGCGCCGCCGGCCCCCAGCACCACCGCCGGGCCGGCCCCCGGACGCCAGCCGGGCGCGCCGTCCCGCAGGTTGGCAAGGAAGCCCTCGCCATCGGTGTTGCGCCCCTCCAGCCGGCCGTCAGGGCCGATCACGATGGTGTTGACCGCGCCGATCCGCCGCGCCGACGGCTGCACCGCATCCAGCAACCCCAGCACCGCCTCTTTGTGCGGCACGGTCACGTTGACCCCGCGAAAGCCCAAAGCCGACAGGCCCCGGACCGCCGACGGCAGATGCCCGGGGGCCACCGCCAACGGCACATACGCGCCATCCACGGCGTAGGTCCGGAGCCAGTACCCATGCAGCCGGGGCGACCGCGAATGGGCCACCGGCCAGCCGATCACCCCGGCGACCCGGGCCGCGCCGCTCAACGAACCGTCGGTCATCGTGCGAGTTCTCCGTGTTGACGCAAGACATCGAGTAAAGGCAACAGCGGCAGGCCGAGAATCACGAAATGGTCGCCGTCGACTCGAGTGAAGAGCTGAAGCCCCAGGCCTTCGATGCGGTAGGCCCCCACCGACCGGCAGACCTCCTCGCCCGCCGCGGCCAGGTAGCGGTCCAGAAAATCGTCGCTGAACCGCCGCATGGTCAACCGGGCCTGCTCCACGCACCCCCAGATCACCCGACCGTCGCGAACCACCACCACCGCCGAAGACAGGACATGGCGGCGGTCCCGCAAGGCCTTGAGCTGGTCCCGGGCCTGGGCCAAGCTTGCCGGTTTGTCGAACCACCGCCCGTCGCACTCGAGCATCTGATCGGCGCCGATCACCACCCTGCCGGGATGGTGGGCCGCCACCTGATGCGCCTTCCGGGCCGCCAGCACCCTGGCCACCGCCGCCGCCGTCAGCCCCGCAATGGCGGCCGTTTGCCGGATCGCCCCCTCGTCCACCGTCGCCGGATGACAGGTCAGGGCCACCCCGGCCTGTTCCAGCAGGGTCCGCCGGGCCGCGGACGCCGAAGCCAAAATCACCGTCACTGCAACACCATCCTGGCCACCACCCTCAGGACCGGGATGCCCCGGCTTCGAACGACGCCCGGTGCTGGGCGTGCAACATGAGAATTTCCGCGGCGGTTTCCTCGATGGACCGGCGCGACACATCGATCACCGGCCAGCCCTTGCGGGTGAAGTAACGGCGGGCGTCCATCACCTCCTGCTTCACGACTTCCGGATCGGCGTAGGTCATGTCGACGCCGGGATTGAGCAGGCGCAAGCGGTTACGCCGGATTTGCAGCAAGCGTTCAGGATCATTGGTCAGGCCGACGATCAGCGGCCGGACGATCTGGTCCAGTTCCGGCGGCAAGGCACACCCCGGCACGAACGGGACGTTGGCGGCCTTGATGCCGCGGTTGGCCAGGTAAATGCAGGTGGGGGACTTGGAGGTTCGGGACACGCCCACCAACACCACGTCAGCCTCGTACAACTCCCAGGTGGCTTGTCCGTCGTCATGAACCAACGCGAAGTCCATGGCGTCCATCCGGGAAAAGTATCCGGCGTTCAGGATGTGCTGCCGTCCAGGCTGCCGTTGCGACTCGACGCCGAGATAAGTCCCCAGCGCGCTGATCAGCGGGTCCAGCACCGAAACACAGGGAACCGGCAGCTCCCGGCAAAACTCTTCGAGTCGCCGCCTGATCGCTTCGTCGACCAGCGTGAACATCACAAGCCCGGGACACGCTTTGATACCGTCAAATACCACATCAAGCTGCCGTTGCGTGCGAACAAGATTCCACAAATGTTCATTTGGTTCGACATTATCGAACTGGCTGACACAGGCGCGAGCAATACTGTTGACAGTTTCTCCCGTTGCGTCGGACACCAGATGGAGATGGAAGGCGCGCATTTATCCCCAGGCCCCTGTGCATAACCCGATCGTGTCGGTGGATAAGATCGCGCTTTGGCCACGTGGGCCAGATCTATCCCCGATCACCCGTCATCCATCCCCGGACTTGTACCCATGGGGATCTTTTTTCGCCACTTCTTTGCACAGTGGGGATGCCCGCCCCCCGCCCGATCTTATCCCCGGGACTCACCGGACCTGCGGCCAAGCAGAAACCGGCGATTCCGGCAAGCATCCACCGACTTATCCACAGCCCCGATCACCGCCCGTCGCCCAGGCCCCGCCTGTGGATAAGTCGGGGATAATAAGTTATCCCCATTCTGAGTCGGTAACCACAATCCTCCACTAAAAGTACTTCAATAAGACTCTTACTCTGATTTAGGGGGTTGCCTTTCGGGTCAGGCTGCTGCTTCCATGCGGTCATTGGTGTCCCAGCCAACGGACCACGCCGTGAGTGCTTTCCCAAAGCCGTTCCTCGCCGCCCTGAGCGGTCAAGTCCTTGACCGACCGCCCTTCTGGCTGATGCGCCAGGCTGGCCGGTACCTGCCCGAATACCGCAAGGTTCGCCAACAGGCGGGCAGTTTCCTCGATTTGTGCCTGAGCCCTGATCAGGCTTGTGAGGTGACGGTTCAACCGTTACGTCGATACGGCATGGATGCCGCGATTCTGTTTTCAGATATCCTGATGGTTCCGTATGGACTGGGACAACGGCTGGACTATGTTGAAGGTGAAGGACCGCAGCTCGAGCCGATCACCGCAGCCAGTGATCTGGTGCGGCTGTCCACCGATGGTTTTCACCACCGGCTGGCGCCGGTTTACCAGACGGTTCGACAGGTCCTCAAAGCCCTTCCGGATCACACCGCCCTGATCGGTTTTGCGGGATCCCCCTGGACCGTCGCGTGTTACATGGTTCAGGGTGGCGGCTCCAAGGAATGGGATAAAGTCAAAGGATTTGCCTACCGGGACCCGATCGGCTTTGCCGCCTTGATCGCGCTACTGGAAACCGTCACCGTCGATTACCTGGCGGCGCAAATCGAGGCCGGCGCCGAGGCGGTCCAATTGTTTGACAGTTGGGCCGGTATTCTGCCGCCAAATCCATTCCGCCGATTGGTCATCGAACCAACCCGTCGGATTGTGGCCGCATTGAAGCACCGCTTCCCTGACGTTCCGATCATCGGGTTTCCCCGGGGTGCCGGGGTTATGATCGAGGCGTATCTGCTGGAAACCGGAATCGATGCGGTGGCGCTGGATACCACCGTTCCGCCGGCGTGGGCCGCAAGCCGCCTTCAGGTCCACCGACCGGTCCAGGGCAATCTGGATCCGATCCTGGTGGTGGCCGGGGGCAACACCATGGCCACAGAAGTGGACGAGATTTTGCGCGCGTTATCGGGCGGACCGTTCATCTTCAATCTGGGTCATGGGGTTGCCCAGGTCACGCCCCCCGATCATGTCGGACACCTGGCAGACCTGATCCGTTCCTGGCCGGAGCGTCGATAATGTCCGGTAACGATCACCACCGGGTCGCGGTTATCCTGTTCAATCTGGGTGGTCCCGACCAGCCGTCGGCCATCCGGCCCTTTTTGTTCAACCTGTTCAACGATCCCGCGATTTTGAGCGTATCGCCCCTGGTCCGGCCGTTGCTCGCCTGGGTTCTCGCCTCCCGACGCTTGGGTCCGGCCACGGAAATTTACCGGCACCTCGGCGGCCGTTCACCGTTGCTGGAGAACACCCTGGCCCAAGCCCATGCCCTCGAGGCGGCGTTGGGTGGTACGGACCGGTTCCGAACGTTCGTCACCATGCGCTACTGGCACCCCTTCGCCAGCGAGGTCGCGCCGGCGGTGAAAGCCTATGATCCGGATCGTATTTTACTGTTACCACTCTATCCCCAATGGTCCACCACCACCACCGCCTCCTCGTTCCGGGCCTGGCGGCGGGCCTGTCGGCGGATCGGCCTCGACCGGCCGACCAACAGCGTTTGCTGCTATCCAGTGGAACCGGGGTTCATCGAAGCCATCGCCGGATTTATCCGCGAGCGTTTTGCCGATTTAACCCGCTATGGCCGGCCCCGGGTTTTGTTTTCCGCCCATGGCTTGCCCAAGCGCGTCATCGATCGCGGCGATCCCTATCAGTGGCAATGCGAACAGACCGCGGCGGCGGTGGCGGCGGCGGTAAAGATTCCCGACCTGGATTGGATCAATTGCTATCAAAGCCGGGTTGGCCCCCTCGAGTGGATCGGTCCCGCCACCGACGCCGAACTTGAAAGAGCGGGTCACGATCGGCGACCGGTCCTGGTTGTCCCCATCGCTTTTGTTTCCGAACATTCCGAAACGCTGGTGGAATTGGATATCGAATACCGGGAATTGGCGAGCCGTTGCGGCGTTCCCGCCTATGTCCGTGTTCCGACCGTCGGGACCACCCCGACCTTCATTGACGGGTTGGCGACCCTGATTCGAACCACGGTCACCAAGGCTGAAGGAGCGCTGCAAGAGGACGCGACCCAACTTTGCCCCTCGGCCACCCCGGTCAGCTGTGGTCGTCTGTTCGAAGATCGGACAAAGGGGGCGAAATGAGCCTGTATCTGGTGGTCAAGGCCTGCCACATCATCAGCGTTGTCGCCTGGATGGCCGGTCTATTTTATTTGCCCCGTTTGTTTGTCTATCATTGCACGGCGGCTCCGGGCTCCGAATTGTCTGAAACCTTCAAGGTCATGGAACGCCGCTTGATGCGGGCGATCATGGGCCCGGCGATGGTGCTGACCTGGACATTCGGCATCTGGCTGCTGATTTTGATCCCCGATTACCTGTGGCAGCCGTGGTTTTGGGTCAAGGCCTGTGCTGTTTCTGGTTTGACCTGGCTTCAACACGACTTGGGCCGGGCGCGGGTGGCGTTCGCCGAAGATCGCAATCAACGGTCCGCCCGGACGTTCAGAATCCTCAATGAATTGCCCACGCTTGCGCTGATCGTAATCGTATTTATGGTGATTCTGAAGCCGTTCTAACGCGGGTGCCCATCTTCCGCCCCGGCGGGGCGTGGGTTCCGTTTGACAGGCCACCGGGAATCCAGTAACCTTGGTGTTGGCGGCCCGTCCGCATCTTATCCCTCAGCGCCCGGTTCGGCGCCCAGTTCAATCCGCGCTCCGGCTATCGTCTCCGCTGGTGCCGCACCTTCAGGCAAGGCCTTCCTGGGCGCTTCCTCTCCTGACCGCCTGTGTCGCCCGCTCTCCCCACGCTCGCAGCCATTCCTGAAGTTGTCGTTGTCGCAGGTCCGTGATGAATCTCCAAGAATTGAAGTGCAAAACGCCAGCAGAACTCCTGGCGTTTGCGGAAGAATTGCAGATCGAAAATGCGAGCACGCTGCGCAAGCAGGATATGATGTTCGCGATCCTGAAGCAGCTCGCCGAAAATGATGTGCCGATTTTCGGCGATGGCGTGCTCGAGATTCTCCAGGATGGCTTCGGCTTCCTCCGCTCGCCGGAAGCCAACTATCTGCCGGGACCCGACGATATTTATGTCTCGCCGAATCAGGTGCGCCGCTTTGGTCTGCGCACCGGCGACACCGTCGAAGGCCAGATTCGATCGCCCAAGGATGGCGAGCGGTATTTTGCGTTGCTGAAGGTCAATTCGATCAATTTCGATGCGCCGGACAAGGTTCGGCATCGCATCAACTTCGATAACCTGACCCCTCTTTATCCCGAGCAACGGCTGAAGCTCGAAGTCGAAGACCCCACCAAAAAGAACCACACCTGCCGCGTCATCGATCTGGTGGCGCCCTTGGGCAAAGGCCAGCGCGCCTTGATCGTGGCGCCGCCGCGCACCGGCAAAACCGTGATGTTGCAGAACATCGCCCACTCGGTGGCGCTCAACCACCCCGAAGTTTATCTGATCGTGCTGCTGATCGACGAGCGGCCGGAAGAAGTCACCGACATGGCGCGCTCGGTGAAGGGCGAGGTGGTCAGTTCGACCTTCGACGAGCCGGCGGTTCGCCACGTCCAGGTGGCCGAAATGGTGATCGAAAAAGCCAAGCGGCTGGTCGAACACAAGCGGGACGTGGTCATTCTGCTGGACAGCATTACCCGCCTGGCCCGCGCTTATAACACCGTGGTTCCCAGTTCCGGCAAGGTCCTGACCGGCGGTGTCGATGCCAATGCGCTGCAACGCCCGAAACGATTCTTCGGCGCCGCCCGGAACATCGAGGAGGGCGGATCGCTGACCATCATCGCCACCGCGCTGATCGATACCGGCAGCCGGATGGACGAAGTGATCTTCGAGGAATTTAAGGGGACCGGCAATTCTGAAATTATTCTCGATCGCAAGCTCAGTGATAAGCGCACCTTCCCGGCCATCGACATCACCAAGTCGGGGACGCGCAAGGAAGAGCTGCTGGTGGACAAGGGCACCATTTCCAAGATGTGGGTCCTGCGGCGGATTCTGATGCCGATGGGCGTGACCGATGCGGTCGATTTCCTGGTGGACAAGCTCAAGCATACCAAAAACAACTCGGACTTCTTCGAATCCATGAATCAATAAGGGAGCCGCGACCCGCGTTCGTCGGCCGTTGGTGGCGGCCCCATGGGCCCCGCCGGCGCCCGTGTCCGACCGAGAGGCGGTCAGGCATCGCGACCTTGCCGCCGTTCGGTGCGAGTTGGGGTTTGCGCTTTGGCGCGGGACGTAGGATAAACCGGCGTTCCCATTTCCCCGACTGTGAAGAAGCGTCCCATGGGCTTCAACTGCGGTATCGTCGGCCTGCCCAATGTCGGCAAGTCGACCCTGTTTAATGCGCTGACCGCAACGGAAGCGGCCGAGGCGGCAAATTTCCCGTTCTGCACCAAGGAACCGAATGTCGGTCGGGTCGGCGTGCCCGATCCCCGACTCGAGACCCTGGCGGCCATCGCCAAATCGGGCAAGATCATTCCAACCCAATTGGAGTTCGTGGATATTGCCGGCCTGATCCGCGGCGCGTCCAAGGGCGAAGGGCTGGGCAACCAGTTCCTGGGCAACATCCGCGAGGTCGATGCCATCCTGCATGTGTTGCGTTGTTTCGAGTCCGGCGATGTCACCCACGTGGAAGGGTCGGTGGACCCGGTGCGCGACGCCGAGACGGTCGAAACCGAGTTGATGCTCGCCGATCTGGACTCCCTGGAGCGCCGCCTGACCGCGGCCCAGAAGCGGGCCAAGAGCGGCGACAAGGACGCCAAGGTGATGGTGTCGGTGATGGAGCGGGCCCTGGTGGCCCTCCAGGCCGGCCGGCCGGCCCGAACCGTGACGGTGGCCGACGAGGAGCGGCCGGTCCTGGCCCAGCTCCAATTGCTGACCGCCAAGCCGGTTCTTTATGTCTGTAATGTCGAAGAAGCGGCGGCGGGCATCGGCAATGCCCAGTCGGCGCGGGTGGCGGCCCGGGCCGCGGCCGAAGGGGCCTTGGCGGTGGTGGTCTCGGCGGCGATTGAATCCGACGTGGCCCAACTCACCGATCCTGCCGAAAAGCGCGAATTTCTGGCGGCCCTGGGGCTGGATGAAACCGGGTTGAACCGGGTCATCCGCGCGGGCTACCAACTCTTGGATCTGGTGACGTTCTTTACCATCGGTCCCAAGGAAGCTCGGGCCTGGACGGTTCATCGCAACGCTCGAGCGCCCGAGGCGGCGGGCGTGATTCATACCGACTTCGAGCGCGGCTTCATTCGCGCTGAAACCATCGATTACGACAGTTTCGTTCGTCTGGGCGGCGAGCAAGCCTGCAAAGATGCCGGGAAAATGCGGCAAGAGGGTAAGGAATATATCGTCCAGGACGGCGATATCTTCCATTTCCGTTTTAACGTTTAGGGTAAGCGAGGCTCCTCGGCGGTCTTGGGGGCATCGTCCCCCAGTCCCACGCGCGATTAAGAACGGCGTTGCTCTGCCGCCGCCATGATCACCCGTAACGTTTCGCTCCACGCGACCAGGGTCGCCACGTCTTCAAGGGACACCCAGCGCGCGTCGACCGCGTCGTCGGCGGCGATCGGCTCGGCATCGCCGTCATAGCCGGCGGCAACCTCCACCAGGGTGTAATGAAAACGCACCCGACCATCGGGTTCCCGGCTGATGCCGTCAACGGCGGTGATCACCGCGTAGGGATTGACCACCAGGCCGGTTTCCTCCAGGACCTCGCGCGCCGCGGCGTCGAACAAGGTCTCGCCGAGTTGTTGGGCGCCGCCGGGCAGCCCCCACTGGCCGGCCCCGGGCGGGCGGCCTCGGCGGATCAGCAAAACCCGGTCGCGGTGCCAAACCACCACGCCGACACCGACCCAGGGTCGACTGGGAAATTCACGGACCATGGCCATGGGTCAGGCCTCCCCCATAAAACGACGGGCCGCCGAGGACGGCGGCCCGCAGTATCGCATTTCTTTGCGGATCCCGGCCGGGCGTTTCGCCAACGCCCGGCCGGGGAGCGAAGATCAGTCGCGGGCGACGCAGAGCGCGATGCCCATGCCGCCACCAATACACAGGGTGGCGAGACCCTTCTTGGCATCCCGCTTCTGCATCTCGTGCAGCAGTGTCACCAGGACACGGGCGCCCGAGGCGCCGACCGGGTGGCCGAGCGCGATGGCGCCGCCATTCACGTTAACCTTGGCGATATCCCAGCCCAGATCCTTGTTGACCGCCACCGCTTGCGCCGCGAACGCCTCGTTGGCTTCAATCAGATCCAAGTCTTCGTGAGTCCACCCGGCCTTCTTCAGGGCCAGACGGCTGGCGGGAATCGGACCGGTGCCCATGATCGACGGCTCGACGCCGGCCGTGGCCCAAGAGACGATCCGCGCCAGCGGCGTGACCCCACGCTTGGCGGCATTGGCGGCAGTCATCAGCACGACGCCGGCGGCGCCATCGTTAATGCCCGAAGCGTTGCCGGCGGTGACGGTGCCGTTCTTGTCGAAAGCCGGGCGCAGCTTGGCCAGGCTCGCCGCGGTGGTGCCGTGCTTGGGGAATTCGTCGCTATCAACGACCACGTCGCCCTTTTTGCCCTTGATCGTCACCGGCACGATCTCGTCCGTGAACCGGCCAGTCTTTTGGGCGGTTTCGGCGTTATTCTGGGAGCGCAAGGCCAGGGCGTCCTGCTCTTCCCGGGTGATCTGAAATTGCTGGGCGACGTTTTCAGCGGTGTTGCCCATGTGATAGCCCTTGAAGGCATCCCACAGGGCGTCGCGCAGCATGTGATCGACCAGTTCGGTCGAGCCCATCTTGGTCCCGTTGCGCAGATGGATCAGATGGGGCGCGAGGCTCATGTTTTCCTGGCCGCCGGCCAGCACCACTTCGGCGTCGCCGGTGAGAATGGCCTGATAGCCCAACGCCACCGCGCGCAACCCGGAGCCGCACAACTGGTTGATGTTGTAGGCAGTCTTCTCGACCGGGAGACCGGCGTTGATGGCGGCGATGCGGGCGGGGTTCTGACCGCAATTGGCGGTGAGAATCTGGCCGAGGATGACCTCGTCGATCTCGCCACCATCGACCTTGGCGCGCTTGAGCAGCTCGCGGATAACCACCTCACCCAAGGTGTAAGACGGAACGGAACTCAAAACACCATTGAAGCTTCCGACAGCGGTCCGTGCGGCTCCGGCGATGACGACTTCAGTCATTATGAACGCTCCTCGCAGACTAGGCTTTTTGGTTGGGATGAAAGCAGGCTAGGTGCCCACATTAGGGCCGGTCCGATGGCGACGCAAGGGGCCGGCGGTGGGAACTCGGACAGGATGTTCCTGAACTCAGGATGTGCGACGGTCAGCTTTTGCCCGGGTGGCGGCCGGTTGGGGGTCGGTCGGTGGCGAGCAGCCAGTCGGCGAGCGGTCGCCATACGGCGGCAGCGGCGCCGGCGCTGACCACCATGCCGATGTGACCCAGGGTTGGTTGCAGGATTTCGGTGTCGGGAATGGCCCGGGCCAGAGCCAGCGCCGACGCCGGCGGCACGATCCGGTCGTTGGCGGGAATCAGTGCCAGGGTCGGCATCCGCAGATGGGCCGGTTGCACCGGCAGGCCGGCGATCAGCCAGTTTCCCCGGGCGGGATCATTGCGGCCATACCATCCGGCCAAACAATCGCGCGCCACCGCCGCCGGCAGCGGGACACCGTCATTCAGCCAGTCCTCCAGGGCCACGAAGTTCGCGGCCTGACGCGTGTTGACCTCGAGTCGGCCAAATTGACTGAACTTGCGAAGCGCCGATAGCGGATCGATTTGGGTAAAGAGCATCTGGAGGACATCCAGGGGAAGCTCTCCCCAAGCCTCGAGCAGGGGCGCCGAGAGGGCCACGAACGCCGACATCGCCCTGGCATTGGCCGCGGTTTCGCCGCTGAAATCCCAGGGCGTGGCCAGCAGGCCCAAGGCGTCGACATCGCGCTGCCGGCGGACCGCCAGGGCCGCTGCGAGCATGCCTCCCATGCAATAGCCGACGACTCCAACCGGCCGTCCGGTGAGCGCCAGGATCGCGTCCAGTCCGCGCTCGAGTCGGCCCGCGATATAGTCGGTCAGGGTAAAGCGCCGCTCCAGGGCGCCGGGGGTGCCCCAGTCCATCAGAAGCGGCCGGATGCCCTGCCCGGGAAGCCAGCGCAACAGGCTGCGTTCGGCCGACAGATCCAGGATGTAGGCGCGGTTGACCAGCGACGGGACGAACAGCACCGGCCGTCCGTGGCCGCCGTAATCCAGCAGTCGGCTGCCGCCCTCGGCCCAGATCACCGGGGGGTCGGCAAGGCTGCGGCGGTAGGGATGATGACGGTACCGTTCAATGCCGGTGAAAAACAGGTCAAGCCGGCGCCGCATCTCCCGGTCGACGGCCCGGGCAAAGCCGCCGCTGGTGCCCTGGGCGCGTTCAGCGGCGGCGATCTGGCCGGCGAGTTCGGAAACGCGGTTGCGCAGTGCCGGCTTCCAGAGCGGCGAACCGCCGTTCAAGACGGGCAAGCCGCCGGGCGAACTCAGCAGCACCGTCAGGGTGATCGCCAGATGCAGGGCCAATGGGCGCGGCCCCTGGCGGGGGCGTGGTGCCGGGGATGGTGGCAGAGTCATCGCCCGGTCCGGCCTTGGCCGGCTGCGGGTCGACGAATGGCGGGGGTCCGGCGGCTGTCGGTTCGGGGTGCCAGGGTCGGACGCTCGAGTCGCGCGGTACGTACGGCCATGGTGAATCCTGGGGTGGCGGCGTTGCCGGCGACGGCCGTGGATCCCAACCAAATCCCGGTCCACCAGGCGCGTTGCCGAATGGCGTGAACACCGACGCCCCCTGAGCCATGATCTGGAACCAACGGGTGACGTTTTCCGCCGTGACGGGGTCGGCGGCAACCGCTGCCCATTGGTCCTGCCAAAGCTCCAGATAGCGTCGGGCCAATGACTCTAGGGTCGGAATCTCGGTATCGTTCGGGTCAGACATGGCGGCAGTATACTTACTGCGACGCACCCTTGACCAGACGGCACGTGAGGGCGTGATCAAGGGCGTTCAACGGCAGTGCAGCATAGGCCCTTGCGTCACCCCGGTGCCATCGCGTATTTCTAACAAGGTGCGGTCGCCCCCTGCCGTGCCAACCGATCGAAAGTACACCCAGATGGCTGATAAAGATACAAAATCGTCCTCAATCATCACCATCAAGAAGTACGCCAACCGGCGGCTTTATAATACCGCGACAAGCAGCTACGTGACTCTTGAGCATTTATGCCAGATGGTTAAGGAGGGTGTGGATTTCGTTGTCTATGACGCCAAGACCGGGGAAGATATCACAAGATCTGTACTGACCCAAATTATCGTCGAAGAGGAAAGCAAGGGGCAGAATTTGCTACCAATTAGTTTTTTACGCCAACTAATTGGTCTTTACGGCGACAGCATGCAATGGATGGTGCCGAGTTATCTTGAGTACAGTATGCAAGCGTTTGCCCGAAATCAGGAACAGATGCGCGAGTATTTTCAAACTGCGCTTGGCGGGATTTTTCCGTTTACCGGTTTTGAAGAAATGAGTAAGCATAACTTGGCGCTTTTTGAGCGCGCTATGCGAATGTTTACGCCCTTTGGCACCGCTGATTTCGCTCGATTCCAGAGTGAAACCGTTCGTGCGGCGGTCGAGCAAAATCGACTGTTGCTTGACGCCGGCAAAGCGGCCCCCGCCGCAGACAGTGGCAAGTCATTGGAAGACTTGCAGCGCCGCCTGGATGAACTCCAGCAGCAACTGGCCTCGCTGACCCGCACCCAGGGCGCTGATGCCACGGGAACACCGCCGAATTCGTGATGGTGAGACCTTCGGTGACCGAAGGGGGACGCCCATCGGGCGTTCGGAACGCGTTATCAGGCGTCAAGGGGGCGTTGCCCCCGCCCCCCAAGGGAGCAAAGCCCCCTTGGGGTATCAAGGGTTGTGCGTGCCCGCGTTAGATTCGGAATTCAGCGACGATGGCCGACAGATCGGTTTTGGTGTCGACCAGCGGCGCGACCGACGGGGCGTAAGGCTTGCGGTGACCGATATAAACCGGTCCGGTGGTCAGCCCGTCATCTTCGGCCAACCGGCGGGACGCTTCATTGAAGTCGCTGGTGGCGTCGGTGCCGGCACTGTGGGTCAGGTTCTTCCATTCCCGCTCTTCGGGCCGGAAGGTAATGCATGGGCTGAGCGCGTGGACGAAGGAAAAGCCCGGATGCTTGATGCCCTGAACGATCAACTTGGTCAGACCGTTGAGATCGCCGGAAAAACCGCGCGCCAGGAAATTGGCGCCCGACTGTAGGGCCACACCCAGCGGCCGGAAGGCACTGATGCCGGTGCCCCCCGGTTGCAGATCGCTGTCCCAATCCGGGCCGGTGGTCGGTGACGGTTGGCCCTTGGTCATCCCGTAGACCTCGTTGTCCATCACGACATAGGTGAGGTCGACGTTGCGGCGGCAGGCGTGCAGGAAGTGATTGCCGCCGATGGAAAAGCCGTCACCGTCGCCCCCCGCCACCAGCACCGTCAGGTCGGGCCGGGCCAGCTTGAGGCCGATGGCCAGGGGCAGCGCTCGGCCATGCAGGCCGTGGAAGCCGTAGCAGGTGGTATAGGCCGGAATCCGCGACGAGCAGCCGATGCCCGAAACCACCACCACTTTGGCCGGATCCAGTTGAAGTTCGGCAAAAGCCCGGTTGATGGCGGCTTGGACGCCGTAATGGCCGCAGCCCGGACACCAGATCGGATTGACGTCCGACTTGTAGTGCTTGGGCTCGAGTTTGAGTTCGGGGGTCATCCCATCCATGGTTCAGCTCCAGCTACTAAGGACGTCGCAGACTTCCGCGGGGCGAATGGCCAGCGGGCCGGGGTGGCGCAGGCTATGCGCCGGCGCCGGCAAATCATAGTGGGCCCTCAGGTAGCCCAGAAACTGGCCCGAGTGGCTTTGTTCCACCACCATCAGCCGTTTGATTCCCTTCAGGGCCTCGGCAAGCTGGACCGGTCGGGCCGGGGACAGCAGCCGCAGCGCCACCAGGCGGATCTTTTGACCGTTGGCCCGGGCCCGCGCCATCGCTTCGCGCACCGGTGCGGTGGTCGAACCCCAGGTGATCAGCCCGATTTCGGCGTCGGCGTCACCGTCGATCTCGGCCCAGGCATCGCCATACGCAAAGGTCTCGAGCTTGTTGTTTCGCTTGTCGAGTTGGGCGTGGTGATCGTTGGCCTGGCTGGACGGGGTGCCGCGTTCGTTATGCTCCAAGCCATCGGCGGTGTACTGGCCGCCGGGCATGCCCGGGACCGACATGGGCGAGACCCCGGAAGCGGTCAGGGCGTACCGTTTGTACACGCCGGCCTTGGGCTCCGTGGGTTTCAGGCGGACGGTGGCGAAGTGGGCTTCGGTCGGGCTTTCGATGACGGCCTTGGCCTGACCCAGGAACTGGTCCGACAACACGAAGGTTGCGGTTTGCAGGGATTCGGCAAGATGCACCGCCCATTGGGTGGTGAAGATGCAATCGTCCACCGACAGCGGGGCAACCACCACATGGGGCGCTTCGCCATGCAGGCCGTAGAGGGCGACGTTCAGGTCGGTTTGCTCGGATTTGGTCGGGATGCCGGTGGACGGACCGCCGCGCATGACGTTGAAAATCACCAGCGGCACTTCGGCCGCCACCGACAGGCCGATCGACTCGAGCTTCAGCGCCAGTCCGGGTCCCGAGGTGGCGGTCAGCGACGGCACACCGCCGTAAGACGCGCCGATGGCCATGTTGACGGCGGCGATTTCGTCCTCGGCCTGGCACAGCACGCCGCCCACGGCGTTGAAGCGGGGCGCGATCCACTCCAGCATATCGGTGGCCGGGGTGATCGGGTACAGGGCGGCAAACCGGATGCCGCCCCGCAACGCGCCCAGGCCGGCGGCCTGGTTGCCGGTGATCATCCAGCGTTCGGCGCTGGGGTTGGCCCGGGCGTCCTCGGGCAACTTAAGAGCGGCCACCGCGCCATGCGTGCCGGCCAATTGCAGCCCGATATCGAAACCGGCGCGAATGGCCTGGGCGGTGTCGTCAAGGCTGACCCCCTTATCGGTGAGCGTGGCCGCCACGGTTTCGATCATCGCCTGTTCGGGCAGACCCACCAGCGCCGCTGCGGTCCCCAGCGCGATGATGTTGGGGCGGGCGCCCCGGATGTCTTCGGCAAGCTTGGTGAAGGGCGCGGTCAGGCTCAGCGCGCCGCTTGCGGCGATGCGCTCGGGAACCTCGCCGGCCTCCTCGCAGGCCAGCGCCACGCTTTGCGGCCCCAGCGGAATTTCAGCGACGAACCGTTCGACGTTGCGCCAATCCAGGGCGATCAGGACGTCGAACCGGTCGCCGTGCCCGGCCACCGGGCTGCGGGACAGCCGCACCAACGCTGCCGCCTCACCACCGCGAATCTGCGGGCCGACGGTTCGCGTCATCAACCCGTACCAGCCGGCCCGACCGGCAGCTTCCAGCAGTAACGAACCCGCGGTAATCGCGCCCGCGCCGCCGCTGCCTGTGATCGCAACCGAAACGGTATCGGCCGCCGTAGTGAACTGTGTCATTCATGATTCCTTTGATGCTGGTAGGCCGGTTTGCCGCTCCCGGTCCGGGCTGTGGGCCGAGTCCCTGACGTTTCGCTTACCCGAAGGGTTGCTGGAGGGCAACTGCCGCCCGTCGCCTCCGGTTTCGATTTGTGGACGCTGTCCGTTGGCAACTTTCATGCCAGAACGGAAACCCTGCTGTGCTGCGGATTCAGGCATTGTCATGAATCCGACAGAGCCCGGGTTTGGCGTTTCAACCCCGACAGCGTTCAGGGCCCGTAAGCTCGGGGCGCCGCGGCCCCGGTGGAGGCGACCAGCGGCCAGGCGCCGGATAGCCTGGAGCCCGCCTCGGGCGCAAAACAAAGGGCGGCATCGTCGCAAACCGTGCAGTTGGGCGCCTTGCAAATGGGCACGCCCTCCCGTTCGCATAAAGCGCGATAAAAGAATTTTTTCCACTTCATATCGAAACGATTGCGGGCGGCCAATTCCGGAAAGTGGCGTTTGAACAGCCAGCTTAGCTCTCCGCGGTCGGCCAAACCAAGGTCCTGCCAGAGATGATTGGGCTGGAGACTGCGCCGGGCGATGATGGCGGCGAGCCACCCCTCTTCCTCGCCCCGACCGGCGCGGTGTTCCAGGAGATATGCGCGCAGATCGGGTTCTTCCAGAGCGTCGGCGCCGCGGTTGGCGGCGGCCGGCAGGTCCGCCAACAGCGACAGGCGGTCGGGCAGATATCGACGCAACAGCCGGCCGAGATCGGTCCGCTCGAGCCCCAAGGCCTCGGTCAGGGGCGACCGGCGGTCGACGGCGGCGACGGCCACCATCTGCGAGAATAGAAGAGGATCGCTGATCGGCATATCCGGCCCTCCCGTCCCTGGTGGGTGATGGGGCGGGATATGCAGGTTTCAGGCCAATTTCCCGGGTCCGAAGCGCACGGGCGGTCACCGGTCTTACCGGCAATGGGCCGGGCGGCGCGTGGTTCCGGCAGCGGACCGGGGGCACCGCCGCGGTGGCGGTTTCAGTTCCAGAACGCCAGCAGGGCTCTGACACCGGCGCCCACGGACTGGGCGCACGCACCGAGGGCCGTGCCGGTGTCGCCACCCGCTTGCGTGAAGGCACCGTTCCATAAGTCGGTCCACACGGTGCCGAACGAGACCGAGCAACTGGGGACGGTTTCGCCCGCCTTGGCGATGGCGGCGTTGGTGGCGTCGGTGGCGGAACCGAAGGCGGCCCCGACCTTGGCCAGGGTGGAACCGGCGACCGTTCCCAGTTGGTTGGCGGCATCGCCCGCCACCGCTCCAGCCTTGGTGGCGGCGTCAAGGGCAGCCTGTCCCGCCAGCTTGGCGGCGGCGGCGGCTTGATTGGCGGCGTCCGCAGCCCGAGCCGCCAGATCCTGGACACTGTCGGCGGACGGAGCGCCGGGTGTGGGTGCGGCAGCGGCAGCCGAAGGCGCGGCAGCCGGATCGCCGGCCAATTGGATCAGTCCGGACATGGGGTGTCTCCTGTGGTACGATACCGGCCATCCGGTTTTAGGTTTGGCAACTACCGCAAGTGCGGGACAGGGTCAAGGTCGTTGTGTCTGGTATGCGGCACGCTTTGATCGAGAGAACGGCGCTGTGCGGGCTCGGAAGGGCTGCGGGTGATCGGGAAAAGGGGCGGCTATGACAGGAATGTGCAGCCGGAATTGGGCGAAGAAAGGCTTTTTATCGTTCTAAAGTTCGGCGTCTGAGTCGGCGGCGGCCGAAAAGTACTGTTCTCTTCGGGAGGCCACGAGATTAATAAATGCTTTTTTATTCCACTTCCACTTACGCGCAGCTTCCTTGCTCCAACCGACTACCGCCCAGGGCACCCGTTTTTGGAGACGTTCTTCCCACTGTGCCGAAAGTTCGAGCGTTGCCGACTTGAATGACAGTTGCCGACCGGATGCGTCATGGACTTGGACCGAATGACCGATGAAGAGGACGTTTGCTGTTCCGGGTTTCTTTTTCCACCGGGCCATCCGGTAAACCCAGACCAGATGATCCGCCGGGACCAGGATAAAGCGGGAAGATGTTGTGATAAGTAACCAGGTTTTACTGAGGACGACGCTGTTGGCGGTCGGTGTCGCGGCCGCCAACTCCTGTTCAAGGTTCGCGATGATCGGCTGAACGGGACCCCATTTGGCGATTTCGCGGGCGACCGGATGCCAGCGAAAGATCAACACCGGAAGCAACATATAAAATGCGGCGGCAAGGAATCCAAGATATAGCAGCACCAGGAAATATTGGGCGTATGGTCGATCAACCTGTAGCTGTAAGTAATATGGATAAATATCTAGATTAGGATGCTTGTCGACAAAATTGGTTTTAAGGTTTTCTGTCAGGTTACCGATCCATCCGGTGATCTCGGTAAAGTCTGTGGATTCGTCATGAACCTGGACTAATAGTTTTCGGTTATTGATCGACATGAACTTGTAATAGGTGTAGTCCCGGCCAATTTCGACACCACCTTTCCGGTTAATACTGACCTGGGTAAATACCACATGGGGTGATAGAGTCGGATTAACGACTTTAATATATTCCTGATGTCCCCAATGCACTTCTGAAAGGTGATCGAAGTAGGACGGATCGACGGTTATCGCGCCGCGAAAGGCGAGTAAAACATAAAGATATGTTGCCCAAACAAAAAGGATCAGGGCCAACGTATAACCGATAAAGCAGCCAATCCGACGTCGGTTGAGACGTCGGATATGAAAATCAAGAAACGGCCGGGTTGGCGGCGGCCGCTCCGGCCCGCTTGGGGCCGCCGGCGCGACCGCGGGGCGGGGGCCGGTCTTGGCTGTTTTCGACTCGGCCCGCATCCGAGCCGCGGTGACCCGGAGACTGGCGGGAAAGCGGGCGATGAACCTCAGATAGGCTTCGGCGGTTCCGGTCGCAACGGCTTCGTCCCAGGCTCGATTTTCCAAGTGTTCGTCGGTGGTGGAGGCGACGGCGGGGGACGCTGCGGAGGGGGCACTGTCCACGGACATTCTCCGAACGGAGAGCAAAACGGCGATTCAATGGCCACCAGAGCACACCACGCAGCCGGTTCCGTCAATCCCGAAACGCCCAAAAATCTATACGGAAACGGCCATTCAACCGAAAAGCAGGGGTTCAGCCGGCGCCGGGGGGTGGCGAAGCAGCTCATCGGGCAGCTCCATTAACCGGGGTTCGTCGGTCCACAGCAACAGGCAGCGGATGGTCCGGCCGGGATAAAGCCGGGCGATGGCGGCGCGGTAGCTCGCCATCTGACGGAGGTAGAGCGGCGCGACCTCGGCCACCGTGCGGGGCGGCGGCCGGTTGGTCTTGTAGTCGACGATCCACACCGCGTCGTCGGTGACCAGCAGGCGATCGATTTGCCCGGACAGCACGCGGTCGCCGACCACCCCGACCAACGGCACCTCGGCCCGGCTGCCGGGGCCGAACAGCGGCGCGAAGTCGGGATGCTCGAGCACCGCCAGGGCTTCGGCGGCCAGTCCAGCCTGGATGGCGGGCTCGAGGCGGTGGGCGGGCCGCGCCAGGTAGCGGGCGGCGGCGGCGGCCCGGACCCTCGAGTCGAGGGTCGGCAGGGTCTGGAACAACCGGTGCAGAATCTCGCCCCGGCGAAAGCGCGTGGCGTCGTCGTCCCGGCCCAGCGGCGATCGCACCGCCGGTTCGCTGTCGTCGGGGCGTGACGGCGTCAGCGGCCGGGACGGTTGGGGTTCGGGCGGCGCGGCTTGCCGGGCCCAGTCGGGCAACGCCTCGAGGGCCAGGGCGGGGCCGGCGGCGGCCTGGTCGTCCTGGGCGGCGACGGTTTGGGGATCATGCAGGCGCCAACCCCTGGCCTCGGGTCCCAGGGCGGGGATCGGGACCTCACCGGCCTGGTCGTCGCTGCGAAGGGCGGCGGCCACCAACTGGTACCAGGTTCCCTCGGGCGGCTCGCTCCGGCCTTGCCAGCCGCACACGTACAGGCGGTCTTCAGCCCGGGTCAGGGCCACGTACAGCAGGCGCCGGTATTCCTGGTCGCGGCGGTGGTCCGAGGCGGCGCGGGCGGCCTGGCAGATCGCCTCCTCCTGGCTGCGGCGCGGCGCGTACAGCGGCACCTTGCGGTCGTCCTCGGGCCACAGGATGCGGGCGCTTTGCCGGGGTTTGGTGAGGGTGTCGGGCAGGATGACGATGGGCGCCTGCAAGCCCTTGGCGCCGTGGGCGGTCATGATCCGGACCAGTCCGCCGTCGGGACCGCCGCCCCGGTCGTGCTCGCGCTTGATTTCGGCCTGACTGGTGGCCAGCCAGGCCATGAAACCCTGGAGCGACGGCGGGTGGCAGCTCTGGAAGGCCAGACAGATGGACAGGAACTCGTCCACCGGGTCCCGGGCCTCGGCGCCCAGCCGGCCGAGCACGGCGCGCAGGCCGCTTTCGGGGTCCGCCGGGCAGGGTCGGTGCAGGATACCGGAGAAAAACTCGTAAGGCGGGACGAAGTCAGTGCGGGCCAGCAGGTCGTCGAGCCAGCGCCGCGCCCGGGCCTCCAGGGAGTCCGGCAGGGCATCCGCCCGGGCCCCCAACGCCTGCCACAGGCTGCCCGGCCGGCCGTGGGCCAGGGTGAACAGCGGGTCCTCGTCGAGGCCGATGAACGGCCCCTTGAGGACAATGGCCAGAGTCAGGTCATCCTCGCGCAACAGCAGCATCTGGGCCAGGGCCATCAGGTCCATCACGCTGAGCTGTTCGGTCAGGACCATGCGGTCGACGCCGGCCACCGGGACCTCCCGGTCCTTGAGTGCCCGGACCAGTTCGGTGACGAAGCTGGTCCGCCGGCGCACCAGCACCAGGATATCGCCCGGTTGCACCGGCCGGCCGCGCGACTCGAGAACCGCGCCGCCGGCGATCCAGCCGGCAATGGTGGCGGCCAGGGCCGCGGCCAGCCGGGCCGGCGGCTGGTCGGCGACCTCCCGACCGAGCGGCGGCTGCCAGGGTTCGGGGTCCGGCCGGGGTTCGGGCTTGACCGGAGGCCACAGCTCGACCCGGCCCCCATGGCCGCGGCGGTAGGAATAGTGGCGGATCTCGGCCGGGGTCTCGCCGGGGGCCGCCAGCGCGACGCCGTCGGCGGCCTCGGGCGCGGCAAACACCCGGTCCACGGTCCGGAGCACCGCGGCGGTGGAGCGGAACGAGATGTCGAGCCGGATCTGGTGCCAGCTCAGCCGGGCGCCCTCCACCCGGCCCTGAAAATGGCGGCGCAGGCGGGCGAATTCCCGGGGATCGGCCCGCTGGAAGCTGAAAATGGACTGCTTTTCGTCGCCGACCGCGAACACCGTCCGGGGCGGCGCGTCGGGACTCGAGCGGGCGCCGGCTCCGGCGAAAAACTCTTCGGCCAGGCGCGCGATCACCTGCCATTGGTCGGGATTGGTGTCCTGGGCCTCGTCGATCAGGATGTGGTCAAGACCGCCATCCAGTTTGAACAGGACCCACGGCGCCACTCCGGGGCGGTCCAGCAGGTCGCGCGCCGCCAGAATCAGGTCGTCATAGTCCAGCAGGGCTCGAGCCGCCTTCAGCCGGGCGTAGGCCACCAGCAGGGCCTCGGCGAAGGTCAGCAGCGCCGTGGTGGCGGTGGCCACGGCGGTGGCCTTACGCCGGGTCATCACCGCCACCAGCCGTTCGGCCTCCCGGCTCAACACCTCCGGCACGTCGGGCGCGGCGGCGGCGGCCTTCTTGGTGATGAGGGTCTTGCGCGGGTCGCCGTCTTTGGTCAGCAACTCCAACTGGTAGTCGTCAAAGCCGGCCATCCGCGCCGCGGCATCGCCGGTCAACCAGGCCGCGATGCCCTCCCCGCGCTTCTGGTCGGCGGCCGAACCGGCGGCCAGGGCCCGGCAGGCCCGCCGGAGGCCGTCAAGGTCCAAGACCCGATCGGTGACGGCCGCGGCGGTGACGGCGGTGTCGTCCCAGTTCGGGGTGACCCCCAGGACGTGGCACACTTCGGCGACGGTCGCCTCGAGCCCGCCATGGTCCTTGAGAATGCGACCGAGCCGGCCGCGTTCTCCGGCCAGCTCGAGCATGAGGGCGCCGACCCCCTCCTCATGGAGATCGGCCGCCAGCCGGGCCAGCGCCTGGCCCACGGGGGCGTCGGGCGCCAGGCGCGCGGCGGTCAGGACGGTGCTTCGGGCTTGGGCCAGCAGTTCGCCGGCGGTGGTTTCGTCCATGACCTCGAAATGCGGGGCAAGACCGGCCTCGAGGGGGAACCGCCGCAACAGGGATTGGCAGAAAGCGTGGATGGTCTGAAGCTTCATGCCGCCCGGGCAGTCGATGACCTGGGCAAACAGGCGCCGCGCGGCCCGGCAGGCATCGGCGGTCGGCCGTTCGCCGGTGAGCCGGAAGAGCCGGTCTTCCAGTTCGGCATCGCCCACCGTTGCCCACAAGCCGAGGATGCGGTTGACCCGGATCGACATTTCGGCCGCCGCGGCCTTGGTGAAGGTCAGGCACAGGATGCGCGCCGGGGGCGTTCCGGCCAGCAACTGGCGCAACACGCGATCGGTCAGGACCTTGGTCTTGCCGGAACCGGCCGATGCCGCCACCCACACCGACGCGGTCGGGTCGGCGGCCTGGCGCTGGCGCAAATCGGGGTCGAGAACCGGTGGGCGGGCGGCGGCGGTGACGGCGGGTTGAGACATCCCGAGGCTCAGCGATTCATCCGGGCGATGGTGGCGGTGGTGCTGTGGCCCGCGGACAGATCGGCCAGGACCACCCGGCCGCCGGTGGACTGAACCAGTTCGGCTCCGACCACCTGATCGATCCGGTAGTCGGCGCCCTTGATCAGCACGTCCGGGCGGAGCGCCCGAATCACGGTCAGCGGCGTGTTCTCGGGGAACACCACCACCAGATCCACCGGCCTCAGCGAGGCCAGGACGGTGGCGCGGGCCGTTTCGGACTGCACCGGCCGGGTGTCGCCCTTGAGTCGGCGCACCGAGTCGTCGCTGTTGAGTCCGACCACCAGCCGGTCGCAGGCGGCCCGGGCCTGCTGCAACAGGGAAACGTGGCCGGGGTGGATCAGGTCGAAACAGCCATTGGTGAACCCGACCCGCCGGCCTTGCCGGCGCCAGCGTTCCGCCCGTTCGCAGGCGGCCTCCAGCGACACCACCTTGGCTTCGCCTTCGGCCCATTCCTGGTGATGAAGCGCCGCCAACAGGTCCGACACCCGCACCACAGCGGTCCCGACCTTGCCCACCACCACGCCGGCGGCGAGGTTGGCCAGACGGGCCGCGTCGACCACCGGTATCCCGGCGCCCAGGGCCGCACCCAGCATGGCCACCACGGTGTCGCCCGCTCCGGAGACATCAAAGACCTCCCGGGCCTCGGCCGGCAGCCGGGTCTCGCCGCCGTCCCGGGCCGTAACCACGGTCATTCCCTGTTCGCTGCGGGTGGCCACCACCGTCTCCAGCCCATGGCGGTCCATCAGCCGACGGGCGGCGGTCACGATCTCGTCGTCGGTGCCGACCGGCAAGCCGCTGGCCTGCCCCAACTCGCGGCGGTTCGGCGTCACCACGGTGGCGCCGCGATATCGCTCGTAATCGGTGCCCTTGGGATCCACGATCACCGGCCGACCGGCGTCCCGGGCCATGGTGATCAGCGTCCGGCACAAGTCGGCGGTCAGCACGCCCTTGCCGTAGTCCGAGAGAATGACGGCCCTGACATCGGCCATCAGGGTGCGCGCCGCCGCCAACAGGCTGTTGCTCGAGGTGGCGGTGATGGCCGAAACCGTTTCGCGGTCGGTTCTCAGCAGTTGTTGATTGTGAGCAAAGAAGCGGGTCTTCTCGGTGGTCTGGCGGCCCGGTTCGGTCACGATGCAGCAGGCATCGGCCAGCCGGGCCTCGACCAGTTGGTGGAGGATCGCCGAGCCCGCTTCGTCGTCCCCCACCACCGAGAGAAAGCGCGGCTGGCAGCCGACCGCCTCGAGATTGGCCGCGACATTGCCGGCGCCGCCCAGCATGCTGGCGCGCCGCTCGATCCGCAGCACCGGGATCGGCGCCTCGGGGGAAATCCGCTCCACCGATCCGTATACGAACCGGTCGAGCATCAGGTCGCCGACGCACATCACCGGCGTGCCGGCCAGGGCTTCGATATCTCGGGCAAGGTCGCTCATGCCGTCCTTCTAACGCCGGCCGCGGTCGTGCGCCAGCCCCTTCGCGGTGGCTCCGGGCGGAACGCTGCCGGGACGCGAGTGTTAATTTTGATTAGGCTTCTGTTTATTTTGCGGCGCCGCGGATGGCTCGGTATAATGCAGAAGACGTTGAGGCAGGCCTTGACCGCCGGGGCCTGTCGGATCCAATGCTCACCCGCACGAGGTTTGTGCCGGCCTCGTTCTGGATGTCCGTCGTGTCGTTAGGCTAAGGACCATTGCCGATGATATCGCTAAAAATCAAAATGATCGGAACCGTGATCATGCTGGCCGTGTTGGCGGTGGTTCTCGCCGGGGTTGGCATCCTCGGTCTGTCGAGAATCCATGACGCCACCGGGCGGGCGGATACCGCGTCAACCAAACTGGAACTGGCGTTTACGTCCCAGGTCAATCTGATCTCGTGGTTCCGCGGCACCGAAGCCGTGGTTCTGGTGGATGCAACCCCCGAGTCCCTCGCCGAGGGTCGCAAGGAGGCCGAACAGGGCTACCGGAAGTTGTCCGCGAGTCTGGACCAACTGGCGGGGGCCGTGACCACCGAGGAAGGCCGGTCCTGGATGGTTAAGATCAAGGAGCTGGTCAATCAGTACCGGGCCATCGAAGCCCAGGCCAACCGATTCTATGATCTGAATCAGAAGGATGATGTGATTCGGGTCATGCGCTCGGGGATGAACCTCGATGATCAGATCCTAGAGATGCTGAGCCGGATCGTCGCCCGTAACGACGACACCCAGCAGGCGGCCATGGTACAGGCCAATGACACCTTTGAGTCGGCGTCAACGCTGCTCTGGTGGGTGTCGGGCGTGGGCATCGTGGTGTTTGTGACGTTGGGGCTGTGGGTCATTCTCGGCGGGGTGTCGGGACCGTTGGAAGGGATCACCCGGGCGATGACCGCCGTCGCCAACGGCAATCTCGACGCCGAAGTGCCCGGCGTCGGTCGGGGCGACGAGATCGGTCAGCTTGCCGGGGCGCTGGAGACGTTCAAGCGCAACGGTCTCGAGCGCCGGGAGATGGCCGTGGATCGCGAGCGACAGCAGCGGGCGGCGGTGGAGGACAAGAAGCGGTCGATGAACCAGCTGGCCGATAGCTTCGAGAGCAGCGTCCGGAGCGTGGTGGATGCTTTGTCCCAGGCGGTGAACCAGCTTCAGGCCGACGCCCAGGGGCTGTCGGCGACCGCCGACCAGACCAACCGGCAGGCGGTGGCGGTGGCGGCGGCGGCGGAACAGGCCACGGCCAACGTCCAGACGGTGGCGGCGGCCACCGAGGAGCTGTC
>CAIYNU010000020.1 GCA_903927615.1 uncultured Rhodospirillales bacterium
CTCCAGACTGATGGTGAAGCTTTGCATCCAGAGCCTCCAAGTCTTGCTTCAGGTCAAAGTAAAGCTGCCTAGCTAAGTTCCTTCGCCGGCATGGCTTTCGGGTGGCCATGCTCGACGCCGAGGCCGAGGGCCTCGACGCCGACGCCACCGCCCGCCGCATCGCCGCCGCCGCGCCACTGCTGGCGGTGTTCATGATTTACGGCCAGCAGCCCTCCGCATCGACCCAGTGCCTGCCGGGCGCCGCCAAGACGGCGGCGCGCCTGAACGCCCTCACCGGGGATGCGCTGCCGACCCTGGCGGTGGGAACCCACCCCTCCGCCCTGCCCCGGCGGACGCTCAGCGAAGAACCCTACACCTATGTCTGTCAGGGGGAAGGCCCCCACACCGTCGCGGGTCTGGTGGAAGCCCTGCGCGGTGAGCGATCGTTCCCGGCGGTGCCCGGGTTGTGGTACCACGAAAACGGTCACGCCACCGGCAATCCGCCGGCGGCCCTGATCGACGACCTCGACCGCACCCTGCCCCGCCAGGCTTGGGATCTGTTGGACATGACCCGCTACCGTGCCCACAACTGGCACTGTTTTTCCGACTTGGACAGCCGCGGTTCCTACGCTTCGATCCAAACCAGTCTTGGTTGTCCGTTCAACTGCACCTTCTGCTGCATCAACGCGCCCTTCGGCGTCCACCGGCTCAGGACCTGGAGCGCCGACGCGATCATGGCCCAGATCGACGAGTTGGTGCAGGTCCACGGCGTCCGCAACATCAAAATCCCCGATGAAATGTTCGTGCTCAACCGGCGCCATGTCCTGACGCTGGCCAACCGCCTGATCGAGCGCGATTATCGCCTCAACCTGTGGGCCTATGCCCGGATCGATACGGTTGAAGACACCCACATGCTCGACCGGTTGAAGCGGGCGGGCGTCAACTGGCTGGCGCTCGGCATCGAGTCCGGCTCCCGCCATGTCCGCGACGGCGTCGCCAAGGGCCGCTTCGGCAATACCCATGTCCGGGCGGCGGTGGCCCGGGTCCGCGCCCACGGCATCCATGTGGTGGCCAATTACATCTTCGGCCTGCCCGACGATGACCGGACCAGCCTCCAGGAGACCCTTGATCTGGCCCTGGACCTCAACACCGAATGGGCCAACTTCTACACCGCCATGGCCTATCCCGGGTCCCCGCTGTACGGCATCGCCCGGTCCCGGGGCTGGCCGCTGCCCGACGATCCCGGCGGCCCCGGTTGGATCGGTTATGCGCAGCACGCGGTCAACTGCCGGCCGCTCCCCACCGAACACCTTTCGGCACACCAAGTGCTGGATTTCCGCGACGCCGCCTTCGACCGCTACTTCACCAATCCGGCCTACCTGGCCATGATCGAGCAAACCTTCGGGGTCAAGGCCGTGGCACACATCCAGGCAATGACCGTCCACCGGCTCAAACGGCAACACCATCCGGGATAAGCGCCGCGTCGGCGCAATCCCCGGCCCCCGGCGGCGTCAACGACCGCCTTGCAGCCCATACAACCGACCATACAAGCCATTCTGGCGCAGCAAGTCCCGGTGAGTGCCGGATTCGACCACCTGCCCGTGTTCCATGGCATAGATGCGGTCGGCGTCCACCACCGTGGACAGACGGTGGGCGATCACCAGCGTGGTGCGGCCATGCTGAAGCGTCCGAAGCGCGTCCTGGACCGCGCGCTCCGACTCGGTGTCGAGCGACGAGGTGGCTTCGTCCAGCAACAGGATCGGCGCGTCCCGCAGCATCGCGCGGGCAATGGCGATCCGCTGGCGCTGGCCGCCGGACAGCTTGACCCCGTGCTCGCCGACCAAGGTGTCGTAGCCCTGGGGCAGATTGACGATAAACTCGTGTGCCGCCGCCGCCCGGGCCGCTTCGACGATCTCGGCTTCAGTGGCGTCCGGCCGGCCGTAGGCGATGTTGGCGCGAATCGACTGATCGAACAACGCCACTTCCTGGCTCACCAGCGCGATATGGCGGCGGAGCGACGACAGAGTCATGTCGCGCACATCAATGCCGCCGATGGTCACGGCGCCCTGGACCGGATCATAAAACCGCGGAATCAGGTTCAGCACCGTGGACTTGCCGGCGCCCGACGGCCCGACCAGGGCCACGGTCTGGCCTTGCTCCACGGTCAGCGTGATGCCGCGCAGCGCCGGAGCATCGTCCCGGTAAGAAAAATGAACGTTTTCAAAACGAATATCGGTGTGCGCAACCGTCATCGGCTGTGCATGGGGCCGATCGACCACCGTTGCATGAACATCCAGCAGCTCGAACACCCGTTCAGCGGCCGCAAGACCGGACTGCAATTGTGCGTTGATCTTCGACAGCCGCTTCATCGGCTCATAGGCCAGCAGGAACGCCGCGATGAAAGACATCAGCGCCCCCACGGTGCTGGTGCCGTCGATCACCCGAAAGCCGCCATAGATGATCACCGCGACGATGGCGAGGCCGCTCAGGACCTCGGTCACCGGCGTGGTCAGCGCCGAAACCCGAAACGCTTTGCAGACCAGGACGAACAGGCGATCGATAATCGCCGAAACCCGTTCGCGTTCATGCTGTTCCTGGCCATAGGCCTTGACGTGGCGGACGCCTTGAAAGGTCTGGTTGAGCACGGTGGCGAAGTCGCCCAATTCGGCCTGGGTGTTGGAGGTCACCCGGCGCATCCGCTTACCCATGCGCGCCACGAACACCCCCGCCGCGGGAAAGGCCAGGAAGGCGCCCGCAGCCAGCAACCAGTCATTGTAGAACATCACGCCGACCAGAAACACCAGCGTCAGGGAACTCTTGCCCAGGCTGGTGAGGCATTCGGCCATGGCGCCGCGCATGACCATTACGTCGTTGATCACCCGCGAGATCAGGTTACCGGTGGCGGTGGCGTGGAAGAACGACAGGTCGGCGCCCAACAGATGGCCGTACAGTTCCTTCTGGATGTCCGCCACCACATGCTGACCGACCCGGTTCATCATCACCGAGTGGAAATAGTCCGAGAATCCGCGCACCACAAAGGCGATGAACACCAGAGTGGCCACCGGAATGACCATGGTGCGATCCCGCTGTTCGAACACCCCATCCATCACCGGCTGCATCAACCGGGCCATGGCGCCCGTGGTCGCCGCGTTGATGGCCATGAAGATCATGGCCACCCCGAGCGCCCCGCGATGAGGCCAGAGGTAATTTCCGAACAGACGGCGCACCAGCGGCCAGGTCGCGGCGTGGCCATCCGGGGTTCGCGAGACAGGAGCGGTCACGGCAGTCAAGAGCGGAAACCAACGGGTTGGACGGTCAGCGGCGGCATCGCGAAACCCCTTCTCCGACGCCTACGGTCGGCACCATGGCAGAGAACCCACCGATACCACAATCGGCGACCTTTCACAGCCCTCCCGACCAGCGGCAAACCACCGCCGCTCGGGACTCTCCGGGGGCCCCGGAGGACGGTGAGCGCCGCGCCTTCCGCCTTCATCCGCGACTTGAAGGGATGGCCGTTGCCGAACCCTGCCCGATGGATCAAATTAGGGTTGGCAGGGGTGTCGACTTATGCCTCCTGAAGATCGTTCCCAGCCCGGTCGAGGACAGCCATGGCGATGATCGACGACGGTATTGCACCGCGAAATCGACCCAGAATCGGGTTGGCCCTGGGCGGCGGCGTGGCGCGGGGCTGGGCTCACATTGGGGCGGTTCGGGCCTTGCGTCGCTATGGCATCGAACCCGACATCATCGCCGGTTCCTCGGTCGGCGCCCTGGTGGGCGGGGTCCATCTGGCCGGACGGCTGGCCGAACTGGAGGACTGGGCCAAACGACTGACCAAACTCAAGATCGTCAGCCTACTGGACCTGCGTCTGAGTTCCGGCGGTCTGATCGGCGGAACTCATCTGGTGGCGGAAATGCGCCGTCATCTGGGCGATACCCGGATCGAGGCGCTGCGCCTGCCCTTCGTGGCGGTCGCGACCGATCTGGTCACGGGCCACGAGGTCTGGTTGCGGGAGGGCTCGCTGGTCGAATCGCTGCGCGCCTCGTTTTCCCTGCCGGGCGTCTTTCCGCCCGTAGACATCGATCACCGCTGGCTGGTCGATGGCGCGCTGGTCAATCCGGTCCCGGTTTCCGTGTGCCGGGCACTGGGGGCGCAGATGGTGATCGCGGTCAATCTCAGCGCCGATCTGATCGGCAAGGCGCGCCGCCCGGGCTCACTGGTGCCGACGGCCGCGGGCTTCGACTTGCTGAAGCTGCTGGAAGAGGCGCGACCGGCGTCCGGGGTCCCAGCCCCGTCGACCCTGAACGCCCTGACCCGGCGCATTTTCCGCCGGGATTACGAAGGGCCGAGCCTGTTCGGCGTCATGGTGTCATCGTTCGGCATCATCACCGACCGGATCACACGCTCGCGCTTGGCCGGCGAACCCCCGGACGTCCACATTGCCCCCCGGCTCGGCCATATCGGCCTGCTGGAATTCGACCGCGCCGAAGAGGCCATCAGCGAAGGCGAGGCCGCGGTCGAACGGGCCTTGCCCGAACTGTGCGACGCCCTATCGGTGTTCGGCAATGGCGGACGAGAGGGCCTTCGTGGATAAGGGCCGGCGTTATTGAGGGATATCCTGCCAGTTCAGGACCTTTGACATCTCCGACGCGACAAACACCCGGCGAACCTGTCCGGTCGCGCCCCGAACCGTCAACGACACCCCCAGCCGCTTCGCTTCGTCCTGGAGAATCAGCAACATCCCCAGCCCCGCGGAATCGATGAACGATACCGACGCCAGCGCCAGAACCATATCCCTGACACCGTCGCCGAACAGCTCTCTGAGTTTCCTGAACCCTTCATGGTCCCGGTAAGTCATCTTGCCGTTTAACTTGATGACCACATCATTGCCTTGCCGAGTGACTTCATAATCCATAGGAACCCTCAAAACAAGCGAAGATGGGAGAGAAAACGTCGGGGAGAATCGTCAAGCACTGGGCACAGATTGCTCTGATCGCTGGGATACATTGGGACTTCGGCCGTCAAGCCGCGCCACCGCCAAATGATATTGCATATCCTCGATCAGAATATGGCTGACCAGCCAACGGCTAAAAAAACCAATCAGGTCATTGTTAAGGCGACCGGGCAATCCGTTCAAGAAGCGTTGTCGAAGAGTCGCCAGTTGTTCGGCCAGAAAAATGTGTTTAACCTGATGTTCGGCCAGCCGGAAGAATCCGATGCAGCGCATATGGCGTTCCTCCCGGGAAAAGTGTAAATCTGTAGAGTGAATCAGCTCATCAAGAACCGACTCCGCGACCGTCCCGTCGCCATGGGCATTGGCCACGGCAAGTTGATTGATCAGTTTGAAGAGGCGGCGATGGTCTTCATCCATTTGCGGATGGCCGACGCTGAGGTCCTGGGTCCAACGAATGGACACTTCCACCAACCAATTCGCCATCACCGTCTGGAAGGCTTCCACCACCGCCGGATCGAACTGCCGCCCGGCGCCGTCGATGATGTACGCGATGGCATCTTCAAAGCGCCAAGCCGGTTTGAAGAGTTGTAGACTGGTCAATGTATCGAAAACATCGGCGACTGCCGCGATCCGGGCCGATAGGGGAATGTCTTCGCCCTTAAGGCGATCCGGGTAGCCGCTACCGTCGAACCATTCATGATGTCTAAGGGCGATTTCCCAGCCCAGATCAAGATGGCGGTTGGCAATCGCCAAACGCCGGGCCTTGTCCAGCGCCTGTGCCCCCATCCGGGCATGCCTCTCCATCAGGACCCGTTCGTCACCGTTCAGGGCCCCGGTCTTGTTCAGAATATGATCGGGCACACCGATCTTGCCGATGTCATGGAGCATGCTGGCCCAACCCATCGCATCCAGAAATGAATCGTCGATGCGGTCGGCGCAGACGCCACTTCGCTTCAGTTCGCGGGCGATTTCCGATGACAAGCGGGCGACCCGAAAGACGTGCTCACCAGCCTCAACCCCCCGTTGTTCTGCCAACTCGGCCAGAGTCACCACCGTTGCCTTGTTGGAGCGCCGCAATTCCAACAGACGATAGAAATTTTCCAGTGCCGTTGTCGTGATTGCACCAAATGAGTCGACAAGCTTCCGCATAGCCGAGGTCTCGGGCAGGCCGGCGGCGATCATCAGGGCGCCAGACCAGCGATCAACCAATTGAATAGGGATAATGGTTCGATCACGATCCAACATGGATTGCTGCCCGGCAATCACCGCCTCAATCGCCGCAGCGTCTTCGGCACTTGCCGCCTGCTGTATGCTTTTGCTCAGGTCGCCCGCATAACGGCCGAAACCGCTGACCACGACAGTCTCGTCATCCAGCGTGACATGATCACGCTGACGGGCACAGAACAGCGCGTCGGCAACGCCCCCATCGCCAAACAATTCAAGCCATTGAACCAGTAACACTTTGAACAACTCTGGTAAATCGCTTGCCCTGAACATCCCCACCGCGGCCTCAACCAGATGAGACAGGGCGGCGCTGGCATCCTCCTGCCTGCGCCGTTGCTGGTAGGCGCGCAGGGCCAGAACAACGCGGGCCGTCAACCGTTCTTCGGTCAGTTCGCCTTCAGCGTAACAATCATTGATGTCATAATCGGCAACAGCCCGCATAACCGATACGGCACCGGTCTGCCGGCTGCGCAATATGAAGCGCACGGCATGATTGCCGAGCCCGTCGCGAACCGTGCGCACCAACCCCAGCCCGGGGTTGTTCGGCTCCATGACAACATCGAGCAAAATCAGGGCAATATCAGGAAATCGGCGAAGGATTGGTTCCGCATCAAGGGCGGATCGTGCCGCCATGACTTCGGCCGGCCGGCCATGGAAGCAACACCCCTCCAGCGCCAACCGGGTTGCCCGAAGAGCATCCCGGTTGTCATCGACCACCAGAACGCGCCACGGGGCAGCCCCCGCGTCAGGCCTGGTTTCGCCCTCAGCGTTGCTTCCCCTGGCGGTCATCCGATCCTCGCTCCCCCTTTGACACCGGCGCGCCAGACCATGGACCCCATCACCGGGATTCGGCCGGGACGGCGGTCGCCCGCCCCGAAGGGCGCGAAGTCAAGGGTGCAGATGCGGCGGCCCGGCATTTGAGGGAAGCTTTGATGAGTCATCATCCAAGCCCGATGGTATGAGCTTGTCCGGGCCGTTGAAACGAACTCATTTCCGGTCCAGCGTTCTGGCATGGTCCGCCCTTCTGGATAACCATACAGCATAGAACTATCGAATTCAGGCTTGCAGCCGTGAAAACCATGGGATAGACGCCCAAATTGTCGGCAATAATGGCTGGGATGGAACTGACATCGATTTGATTATCCTCAGATTGTCTGCTCACGACATTTGAGCCCGCCAATACGCGATGAATTTCCGTCTCGCCGACCATCTATAGATAGATAATCAGGTTTTAAAAACTATAATTAACAAATTGTTACCGAACCAAGGGTCGGCCCGAAGAGGGCCAAGGCGCCGCTAATACATTGATTTTATTGAAGGCTTTATGGCGCTTCAACGCCCAATGAGCCTCCGGCATCCGGCCACGCCATTTTTCCGTTGATACGGTCGTCGTCAGGTGTCGGCCGTCAATACCGCCAAAACACGCTATAGGTATTGCTCGTCTCATCTAATAGGGAGCATTTAGGGTATTTCAGCATCGCCATGGCGTTAACGTTCGGAAATCCATCTCCTGAAATCGCCCCCGGCAAAGCCGACTCGGTAGCAACTGAACCGAAGACCGCGGGGTTCCCGCTTCGACCTCCGCGCCACGTCTCCGGCGTCCTCCCACCGACGGGCCAAAAGCCTCGCGATGGATCAATGATGGCTTTCGTGATGCTCCGCGGCCAGGGAATGGTGCGTGGTTTTTTCCACCACTTCGCCCGAAAATTCCGAAAACTTCGTCACCCCCACCGTCCCGGTGACGGCCTGACCGACCTGGCTCAACCATTCAATTGTCGGCTGCAACTCAACCATGAACAACTCGGCAAAGCCCAACGCTTCAATCAGGTACAGCGCCACCCCATACTCGGTGACGGTCCCGATGCCGGTGGCCACGGCAGTCGCGTCGTCGCCCTTGTTATGGGCGGCCATCACGCTTCTGACCTTGGGGGCGAGTTCAAAGAATTTCAGGAACCCGCCGGCGATGGTGCTTTCTGCCGCCTCGGACATCGCTTCGAAGACCGAAACCACCTCGCCCGGCGCCGCTTCTCCCGGGTGTTCAACCGGCTTTCCTTGGCCGTGGTGGTGTTCGTCCTCTCCTCCGGCGGCGAAAGCCGTGATGGTCCCGGCGGCGATCAGCACAAACACCCCCCCCAGCGTCCCCAACAGCGTCCGGAGCCCGTATCCTTGGCGGTTCACACGCTGAAACTCTCACCACAACCACAGCGAGCTTTTTCGTTGGGATTGCGGAACACAAAGCCAGCCTGAAGCCGATCGTCCACATAATCCATTTCGGTGCCGATCAGGAACAGAGTCGCGCTCGGGTCGACCAGGATGGTGACGCCCTTGTCCTCCACCACGTCTTCGAAGCTCTTTTTCTCTTCGGCATATTCCATGGTGTAGCTCAGACCCGAGCAGCCCCGCGGCTTGACGCCGATGCGCAGGCCGAGGGTCGGCGTGTCCCGCTTGGCCATGATCTCCTTGACCCGCGCCGCCGCGGCGTCGGTGATGCGGATCACATTGGGCGATGCCATGGGCTCTCCTTATTGATCTTCGTTCGCTACTTAGTTCGCGGATTTCGCGGATTTCGATTTCGACCGGGTCCGCCGTCGGACCGGCCCCGTGTCTTACTAATGTGACGATCAGGCGCCCATTGTCCAGAGGGCGCGCCGTCGACGACGGGCGCAACCGTGATATTCCGGCCACAGGAATTATCCGCAACTCGAATGGCCGCAACTGGTGCATTGCGTACAACCATCTTGCCGGAAAAGGGTCGGACTGTCGCATTTGGGGCAAAGATCGCCGCCACCTTGGGCGGTGGGGTGTTTGAACGACGGTTGGTGTTTGTTCACCAGCAACCCCAACTCTTCCAGGTGGCGGCGCATGACTCCGGCGATCAGCGCCACCACGCCCGGAACATAGCGTCCATTGACCCAGGCGCCTTGGGCGGCGCGCACCCGCTCCAGGTCCTCAACCAAAAAGGCCGGGTTCTCCGAGCGCCGCATCACCGCCGACAGGGTCAGGGTCAGCGCCGACATCAGCTCGGCATGTTCCGCCGAGCGGGAAGCGATGAAGATTTCAAACGGACGCCGCCGCCCGTATTCCTCGATATCATTGATCGTGACATAGAGGTTTTCGTCGGTGAGCGGCCATTTAATCTTATAGGTCTTGCCGACCAGGGCCTCGGGCCGCCGGGCGGGAACGGTCATGGTCGCCCCCCCACCCGGCGGATCGGTGACATCGCGCCCACCCTCTTCGTCAACCCGCAGCACCGAACCGCGAACCCCGCTCGGCCGGTAGGTGGTGCATCCCTTGCATCCCAGGTCATAAGCCATCCGATAGACCGCCTGAAACTGGTCATAGCTGATGTCGGCCGGGCAGTTGATGGTCTTGGAAATTGAGGCATCCACATAGCGCTGGCAGACCGCCTGCATGCGGACATGGTCTTCCACGCTCAGCTCGAGGGCCGTCACCATCGAATCCGGCAAGCCCTGAACCGGAGCAGTGGCGGGGTCCAGCCCCCGGTGACGGCAATAGGCATCGAATCCCGCATCAAGCACCGCGAACTCGCGCCAACTGCCGTCGGGTTGCAACACTTTGCGGAAATGGCGCCAGGCAAAGGTCGGTTCCAGACCCGAAGACACGTTGTGGTAATAGATGGCGGTGGTCCCGGTGGGCGCCACCGTCATCAGGACCCCGTTGCGGATGCCGGCCTCCCGAATGCCGGCCCGCAGCCGCTCGGGCAGGCCCCGGACGAACGGCCGGGCCAGGAAACGATCGGGATCGAACAACGGGAACGCCCCCCGTTCCCGGGCCAGATCGATGGACGCCTGATACGCGGCATCGCGCAACGTCTCCATGATCCGGCCGGTGACATCTTCGGCCGCCACGCTGCCATAACGGGCCCCCAGCATCTGCAAGGCATTGCCCAGCCCCATGATGCCCAGTCCGGTGCGCCGCTTGGCTTCTGCCTCGGCCTTTTGCTCGGGAACCGGAAACGCCGTCAGATCGATGACATTGTCGAGAAAGCGGATCCCCAGCCCCGCCACCTCGGCCAGACGCGGGAAGTCCACATGGGCATGGCTGGTAAACGGCTCGCGCACCAACACCGCCAGATTGACGCACCCCAGATTGCAGGCGCCGTTGGGCGGCAACGGCTGCTCTCCGCAGGGGTTGGTACAGCGGATCTCCTCGACATAACCCAAATTATTGGAGTCATTGACCCGGTCAATGAAAATGACGCCGGGTTCGGCCCAATCGTAAGAATTGCGGGTAATGGCCTGCCATACCTCGCGAGCTTGAAGCCGCTTATACACGTACCAGGGGCGATTATTGCGTTCGCGCACCGCCACCATCCCGGCCGGATCCATGGGGGGCACGCCGAAACCCAGCTCCCACGGTTCGTCGGCTTCCACCGCCCGCATGAAGGCGTCGCTGATCAGCACTGAAAGGTTGAAATTGGTCAGCCGTCCTTTGTCTCGCTTGGCCTGAACAAACGCGGGCAGGTCCGGATGATCGCACGCCAGAGTCGCCATCATGGCCCCGCGGCGCGAACCGCCGCTCATGATCGTGCCGCAGGTCGCGTTCCAAATTTCCATGAACGAGAGCGGACCCGAGGCCACCGACGACACCCCGGCGACCACGGCCCCTTTGGGGCGCAGGTTCGAAAAATCGGTGCCGATCCCCCCTCCTTGCTGCATGGTCAGGGCGGCTCGAGTATTGCCGGCCATGATCGACGGCATCGAGTCTTCGACGGTCTGGTTGACGAAGCAGTTGATCAGGGTCACCCGACGTCCGCTGCCGGCCCCGGCATGGATGCGACCGCCCGGACACCATTCCCGCCGGATCATCGCCCGGACCACCAGGGGTTCGAACACGTCCCGGCGCGGGTCGGCGGCAAACACCGCGGCGGCGACCCGTCGATGGCTGTCGTCCGGTCCGCTCTCCAACGAACGCCCGTCGGGTTGGACCAGCCGGTATTTTTCCCGCCAAACCGTTTCAACGATCGACGGTAACACCCCATCGCTGTCGCCAGGGTCGCTCAAGGGTCAACTCCTTCCAATCTCCTGTTCGCCCGGGTGTTATACCAGTGTACGAATAAATCAGCATGGCCTTCGGCGATCGGGGATGTTGCAACCTTCCGACCACGAGCGATATGATTAACCGGCACCGAGAAGCGCCGAAAGGTCCAAGATGTTATTTCTATGGGATGATTCCCTTACCATCGATGACGGGGACATTGACCGCGATCACAAATTTCTGTTCGCGCTGACCAACCGGATTCTATCAGCCGCCGAAATAAATGTTGATAAACAAGTCCTAGCAAAATTACTCAATGAGTACATCGACTATACCGCAATTCATTTCGATCACGAAGAACGCCTGATGAACAAATTATCTTACCCGGATAAAGACAGCCATATTCTTGCCCATAATTCTTTCTTTGACCGTTTATGCCTGCTGAAAACCGCTTTCGAACGAAACGACGTCAGTATCCGGAACAAAATTAACGCTTTCTTTGCTACTTATGCCTTCAACCACATCGCCACCTGCGACCGCGCTTTGGCCGAGTGGTGTGGCCAGCACCGTTCCCACGACGGCGCCCTCCCCTGCCCCCCCCCTGACCGGGCCGCCGGATGACCGGGAGCTGCAACGCCCCATATTGCTGTTAGCGGCGCTTCGTGTTGACGACGCCTTGGTGACGACAAACCCCGATGGGCGGCCGGCAAAAAGGGGGCAGGCTGTAAGCCTGTGGTCAGGGGACCGCCCTATTTTGCCCTAGTCCGAGCCAAGACCATGAATTCCCCCGACGGCGTGCGGCCTGGGGCGTCACCGGTCCCCGGCATGGCGGAGAGTCAGTCCAACTGAAGCGGCAATCGATGGGGATGGTGTCGACATGAAATCAAGGGTACGATCACAACTGCCATCGATGATCGTTGCTGGACTATTGCTGGTCCAGGCCATGATCGGGGTAACCGGTGCCCTCGCCGCCGAACAGGTGGCGATTCAGGCCTCGGTGGAGGGAAATGGGGTGGTCATCAACGCCACCGCCATCGTGAACGCCCCCTATAATGTGATCTGGCAAACCCTGACCGACTACGATCATCTGTCGGATTTCGTTCCCGGCATGGACCACAGTCAGGTGATCGGACGACACGGCACGGCGGTGACCGTCCAACAGTCCGGTCACGCCGGACTTTCGTTTCTCCGGTATCCGATCAACGTGGTCGTCGAATCGGACGAGCACCCGCCCTCCGCCATTACCATCAGGGTTTTGAGTGGAAATCTCCGCCGACTCACCGGCGGCTACACCCTCGCGGCGGTCCCCGGCCAACCCCACCAATTCGTCCTGAGTTGGAACGGGCTGATCGAACCGGAGATCGCCCTTCCGGATTTCATCGCCGTCCCCGTTCTGAAATCCAACATCGAAGACCAATTTCTGGCCATGGTTCGGGAAATTGAACGCAAGGCCGCCTTGCACGTTTCCGTTTTTGTCGAAAAGTAAGGGAACCCATGACATCGAATTCCGTTCGTTCCGGTTGTCTTGCCGCAATCCTGGTGTCCCTTGGTTTGATGACCGGTTGCGCAAGCTCCGAACCCACGCTCGACTCGAAGGCGAATGCAGCATCCGCAACGGCCGAGGCCTGCACCCAATGGCTCGGCACGCTTGACGAGGCGATCGACCGGGCGGGCGTCCGCGAGGCGGGGCCGACCCGCATCGCCGGCTTTCCCTATCTCCGGGTTGATCGCTTCCTGGCCTCCTTCGCCCCCGCCGTGACCGACCGGCCCAGCTTATTTGCCGACTGGATCGCGGGCCTGAGGGACCTTGATCACACGGCGCGCACCGTCGAATTGCGCAATCTGGGCGACGCCGGGATGCAATCCCTGGGCGTTCGCGATGCCACGGAAGCGGCGCAACGGACCGACACCTGCGCCGGACTCCTCCAACGCCATGACCTCGCCACCCCCGAACAACGCCGACAGTTGGCGGACCACGCGCAGGTACCCGACGATTATCACACGGTCAACCGGGTCTTGGGGCTCTATCCGCTGACCAGCATCCCGTTCGCTCACGGCATTGAAAGCTGGCACCAGGAGGCCGCCGCGCAATTCATCCAGGCCTCAACGGTCACACCGGCCTCGGCGACCTCGGGCGATCCTCTCGCCCACCGTTTCGAGCCGGCCGGCCGGCCGGCCAGTGCCCGGGACATCGCCGCCCTGTTTGCCCGCACCCCGCCCGATGCTCTCGGCATTCCCCACTTCACTGCCAGTGATCGCGCCCTCCTGTTGCAAACCTTCGCACCGGTGTTCGACATCGGCACCACCGGACCCGATGACCGGTTCGGCCCCCTGGTCTGGCGGGGCGGCCCCGCGCCGGAGGTTGATTCGCAACGGCCTGCGGCCTATCAGCGCCTCGCCTTGACCCGCTATCATGATCGCGTTCTGGTCCAACTGGTTTATACGGTTTGGTTCCCGCAGCGCCCCCGCGACAAATGGCTCGATATGCTGTCGGGTCAGTTGGACGGCGTGGTGTTCCGGGTCACGCTGGATGCCCAGGGTCGCCCGCTGATCTATGACTCGATCCATCCGTGTGGTTGCTATCACATGTTCTTCCCGACCGCCCTGGCTGCCCTGAAGCCGGCGCCCGACGGTGAAGCGGAATGGGCCTTCGTCCCGGCGACGGCGCCGACGCTGACGCCACCCCAGCGCATCACCATCCGCACCGAAAGCCGGACCCACTACGTCATCGGCATCGGTTCCAGCGATGGCCGGCAGGGCACGCCCTACCGTCTGATCGAGGACCAGGACTTGCGGACGCTGCCGACTCCGGACGGCGGCACCCGCAGTGTCTTTGGGCCCGATGGCCTGGTTCCGGGCACCGAGCGTGGCGAGCGCCTGGTGTTCTGGCCCATGGGGATTTCCAGCGCCGGGGCCATGCGGGAATGGGGCCACCACGCCACGGCCTTTACCAGCGAGCGTCACTTTGACGATCCTGATCTGTTCGAGCGTCGTTTTTCCATTCCATCCATGCTGTGAGGACATTGTTCCATGAGACGACAGATTCTCGGCGCCGTTCTGGTGCTATGGCTGGCAACGCCGGCATGGGCCGCGCCTTTTGACCAACAGCACACCGCCTGGGACACACTTTTAAAGGCCCATGTGGTGGTGGCGGCCGACGGGCATTCCTCGCGGGTCGATTACGCCGGCTTCAAGGCCGATCACGCCGCTCTGACCGCCTATCTGGCCGGATTATCCGCGGTCACCGACAGCGCGTATACCGGTTGGACCGCGCCGCAACGCCTGGCCTTCCTGATCAATGCCTACAACGCCTTCACGGTCTCCCTGATCCTGACCCAATACCCCGATGTGAAATCCATCAAAGACCTGGGGGCCCTGTTCAGTTCGCCCTGGCGCAAGGTATTCTTTACGTTACGGGACCAACAACACAGTCTCGATGACATCGAGCACAGGATGATTCGGGCGCCCGACGCCTTCAACGAGCCGCGCATTCATTTTGCCGTGGTCTGTGCCTCGATCGGCTGCCCGATGCTGCGGAACGAAGCCTATGTCGCCGACCGGCTGGACGCCCAGCTTGAAGACGGCATGCGTCGTTTCCTGGCCGACCGCTCCCGCAATCGCTTCGACGCCGCTTCCGGCACTTTGCAAGTTTCGCGTCTGTTCGACTGGTACGACGGCGACTTCACCAAAGGCCTGCACGGCTTCAACTCGGTTGCCGGCACCCTGGCAAAATTTGCCGATGAGCTGGCCGACGATGCCGCCGCCCGGGCCGCGATCAAGGCCGGCACCGTGCCGATCACGTTTCTTGACTACAATTGGAATCTGAACGACACCGCCGCGGCTCCGTGACCCTGCCGTCCCGGGGTCTTCATCAGGTTGTGTACAAGAGGTTAGAATGGCAATAAGACGGTATTTGCCGGTCATTCTTCTGCTGGCGCTGATTATTGCGGCGTTGGTGTTCCGGCTCGACCACTATCTCAGCCTCGATACCCTGCGCACCAACCGCGCCGCCCTGCAAGCCTTCGTCGCCGCCAACGGCGCCTTGGGCGGTCTCGGCTTCCTGGCGCTTTACGCCGTCGTGGTCGCATTGTCGTTACCGGGCGGCGCCGTCATGACTCTCAGTGGCGGCTTCCTGTTCGGAACCTGGCTCGGTGGCGGTCTGAGCATGATCGGCGCCACCATCGGCGCCACCCTGCTGTTCATCACCGCACGATCCGCGGTCGGTGACGGCCTGCGGCGGCGGGGCGGACCATTCCTGGACCGCATGGCCGCCGGCTTCCAGCGCAATGCCTTCAACTATCTGCTGTTTTTGCGACTGGTGCCGGCCTTTCCGTTCTGGGCGGTCAATCTGGTGCCGGGCTTGCTGAATGTCGGCCTGGTTCCCTTCGTGGTGGCCACCGCCATCGGCATCATCCCCGGTTCTCTCGCCTATGCCGCGCTTGGGGCCGGTCTGGGGCAGGTGTTCGACAGCGGCGCGGCGGTCAGTCTGGCCGGCGTCTTCAGTCCGACGCTGCTGGCGGCGCTGATTGGGCTCGGTGTCCTGGCCCTGGTTCCGGTGGTGATCAGGAAATGACCGGGGACGCCCGCCCGGGTTCCCGCAGGAGTCCGGGTCCCCGGGGTCCGGCATGGGCCTTCGCGGTGGTTCTGGTCAATCCCAGCCTGCCCATTGACCAGGGCTGGGAGCGTCATGATTATGTCGGACATTCGCACTTCATCAACACCGCGCTTGATGGCATCCCGGTCATCGAAGCGACCCCGGACGGGGCATCGGGCCTTTATACCCGCGTCGATATCGATCCCCTGAGCTGTCCGACCGTCACCTGGCACTGGCGGTCCGACCGGCTGCAACCTTCGGCCGATTTGCGCAAAACCGAAACCGAAGACTTTTCCGGGGTGTTGTTTTTCGTATTCGGGGACCCCAGCTTGCTGAATCCCCACGTCCCGACCCTGGCCTATGCCTGGACTGCCACCCCGGTTCCGGTCGGCAGTTTGATCCGCAACCCCCGCCATCCCCAGAGCCTGGTCACCATCAAGCTGGAAGGGACTTCGACCGTCGGCACCTGGCGCGAAGAAATCCGCAATCTTCGCGCCGACTATCGGGCCGCCTTCGGTCATGAACCCCAAACGCGCCTGCACTATGTGGCATTGTTCAGCGATGATGACCAAACCCACGAGGCCGCCGTCACCTATTACGGCGCGGTCGTGGCGTCAGACTGCAAGGCGAACGCCCAATGACGACGATCTTCTCACGACCACCCGGAAAATTTGAACATCCCACCGTCACCGCCAGCGGCGAAGCGCGGGCGGTGGTGCCCTTGCGACGGCTGGAAACCCTGTGGCTGAACACCGGAACAGTCTGCAATATCACCTGCGATAATTGTTATATCCAATCCGGTCCCCACAACGACCGTCTGGCCTATCTGAGCCGGACCGAAGCGCGGCGGTTTCTGGACGAGGCCGCCCGGCACCGGGTCACGGAAATCGGCTTTACCGGCGGCGAGCCGTTCATGAACCCCGAGATCCTGGACATGGTCGAAGACAGCCTCGCGGCCGGTTTCCGGGTGCTGGTGCTGACCAATGCCATGCGGCCCATGCAACGGCTGGAGACGCCGCTGACCGCCTTGAACCGGCGATATCCGGGGCAATTGACGTTGCGGGTCTCGCTCGACCATTACCAGGCCGAGGCCCACGAACGGTTGCGCGGCCAGCGGACCTGGCAACCCGCCATCGATGGCCTGACCTGGCTGGTCCGCGAGGGCTTCACGGTCGCGGTTGCCGCCCGGATGGTCTGGGGCCTGAGCGATGCGGTCATGCGCATCTGCTTCCGAGAGCTGTTTTCCATCCTGGATCTGGCCATTGACGCCCAGGACCCGACCCAACTGGTGTTGTTTCCCGAAATGAGGGATGACGCGGACGTCCCGGAAATCACCGAGCGTTGCTGGGACATCCTCGGTAAAAGCCCGGATTCGGTGATGTGCGCCTCATCCCGCATGGTGGTCAAGCGCAAGGGCGCCGAGCACCCGGTGGTGCTGGCCTGCACCCTGATTCCCTACGATGAGGCCTTCGAATTGGGCGCCACTCTGAGCGCGGCATCCGGCCCGGTGGCTTTGAAACACCGACACTGCGCCAGTTTCTGCGTTCTTGGCGGCGCCTCCTGCAATCCTCACGGAGATCAAACGGGATGAGCCCTGTCCTCACCGCAGATATCTGCGTACTTGGCGCCGGTTCAGCCGGCTTGTCGATCGCCGCCGGCGCCGCCCAGATGGGCGCGCGAACCGTGCTGATCGAGTCTCATCGCATGGGCGGCGACTGTCTCAATACCGGTTGCGTACCATCGAAATCCCTGCTGGCCGCCGCCAAAGCCGCCGCCGCGGCCCGGGGCGGCCGCCCGTTCGGCGTTACCGGCAGCGAACCCGCCGTCGACTTCGCCGCGGTCAACCGCCGCGTCCACGCCGTCATCGCCGCCATTGCGCCCCACGATTCCGTCGAGCGGTTTACCGGTCTTGGATGCACCGTGATCCAGGCTCCGGGACACTTCGTGGACGAACACACCGTCGAAGCCGGCGAACACCGCATCCGCGCCCGGCGTTTCGTCATCGCCACCGGCAGTCGGGCGGCGATCCCACCGATTCCCGGCCTGGATGGCGGGCCTTTTTTCACCAACGAAACCCTGTTCGACAATGCCGTTTTGCCGGCTCGCCTGGTGGTGATCGGCGCAGGTCCCATCGGTTGCGAAATGGCCCAGGCCCATCGCCGATTGGGGGCCGCGGTCACGGTGCTTGACCAGGGACCTGTGTTGCCCAGAGACGATCCCGAAGCCGCGGACGTGATCCGCCGGAGCTTCGCCCGGGACGACATCGCGTTGATCGAGGGCGTCAGCATCCGGCGCATCGAGCACACCGCGCAGGGTCCGGTGGCGGTGATCATCCAGGGAAACCAGGAACGCCGGGTCGAAGGGTCACACCTTTTAATCGCCGCGGGACGCAAACCGAACCTGGAGACTCTGGGCCTGGACGCCGCCGGCATCCGTCACAGCCCCCGGGGCCTTGACGTCGATGCCCGCCTGCGCACCAGCAATCGGCGGGTTTTCGGCGCCGGCGATGTGATCGGCGGGTTTCAATTCACCCATCTGGCGGGCTACCACGCGGGCATCGTGTTGCGCAACGCCCTGTTCCGGCTACCGGCCAAGGTGAACGTCCGGGCGTTGCCCTGGGTCACCTACACCGATCCCGAACTGGCTCAGGTCGGCCTGACCGAAGCCGCGGCCCGTGCCCAACACGGCGACGCCGTGCGCGTACTGCGCGCCGACTTCGCCGGCAACGACCGCGCAGTTGCCGATGACTCGGCAACGGGTTTCGTCAAGGCCATGGTCACGGCCAGGGGCGCGATTCTCGGCTGCACCATCGTAGGCCCACACGCCGGAGAGTTAATTCAGCCGTGGGTTCTCGCCATGTCGGCAAACCTCAAAGTCGGCGCCCTGGCCGGCATGATCGCACCCTATCCGACCCTGGGCGAAATCAACAAACGGGTTGCCGGCAGTTTCTACACGCCCACCCTGTTCAGCCCACGAACCCGCGCCCTGGTCCGCTTCCTGGGGCGATTCGGCTGACGCGGGCACCGCCTCTTGCAACCCCGTTGCAGGCCCTGAAGACCCTTGCTATAGGCTGGGTTGAAACGGGCATGGGGTCTGTCTTGCCGTCATGCTCGTGACTCTTGTCATGGGGACACAGTATGGACACCGCCCTGTCGCTGGCTGAGTTGACGCTGGCTCATTTTACGCCGACTGTGAACACCACCTTTGACGTTCCGTGGAACGATCAGGTGGTGAAGCTGACCCTGGTTCTGGCCGCTGCCCTGCCGTTCCGAGGCGGGCCGCCGAGCGCCAAGATGCGGACCGAACCGTTTCAACTCCAATTTCTCGAGTCCCAGTGGTCCCTACCCCAGCACACCCACCAACTGAGCCATCCAGTGCTGGGCACCCTGCCGATTTTCCTGGTCCCGATCGGTCCCAGTAAGGATCGGGCGGGATTTCTGTATCAGGCGGCCTTTACCTGATCGGCGCGTGGCGGGCGGGAGCGCGGCCACCGCGGCACCGCCCGCCGTCCAACATATAATTGTATGCACCTCTTTCTACACACTGATTTAGCCGATGCGGAGTGGACAGTCACCCGTTTTTATGGTCCCTTCTTGTCGCTGGCCGGATGGTTCCGGCCGCAAGACGTGACCTTGAAGGCGGAGGAAGACGTGACAGACAGTTTCCTCGGTGAAATTCGGATGTTCAGCTTCAATTGGGCGCCGGAAACGTGGGCGCTCTGCAATGGAACAATCCTACAGATAGCACAAAATCAAGCCCTGTACTCCCTGATTGGCGCTTATTATGGGGGTGATAACAAAACAACGTTCGCGTTGCCCGATTTGCGTGGACGGGCAATCTCTGGCAGGGCGCCCAAGGACAAACTTGGAACAACCTATGGCACGGAGACGGTCACCCTCACCGCCAACACCGCGCCGCTCCACACCCATTTGGTCAGAGCCGCCGCCGCGCCGGCAACCGCCTATAATGTGGCTCATGGCGACGTGCTTTTTGCCGAGCCGCCGGCGGGCAGTAACATCTATGCCCCCTTCAGTGGGACACCCCAACCCATCAATCCCGCGTCCGTGGCACACACTGGAGCCGGTTCGGCGCATAATAATATGCAGCCCTATGCCGTCGTCAATTTCTGCATCTGCACCCAGGGTGTCTATCCGACCCGGCCGTGATGGCAGAGGTGTTCACACGCTCATTGGATCAGGGAGCAGCAAGTCATGTCTGACTATTTCGTGGGTGAAATTCGATTGTTCGCCGGCAACTATGCGCCGTTGAACTTTCTACCCTGTGACGGCCGAACGCTGTCGGTGTCTGATAATAACGCATTGTTCGCCCTTCTTGGGACTACCTGGGGCGGTGATGGCGTAAATACCTTCGCCATTCCAGATTTGCGCGGCCGGGTTCCGGTCGGCCAGGGAACCGGAACCGGGTTGAGTGCGCACACCCTCGGCCAGACCGGCGGAACAGAGACCGTTACGCTGACCGTCGCCAACCTGCCGGTCCATACCCATCCCTGGAACACCCAGGCCTCCCCGGCAACCTCCAACGTGCCGACCAATACCCTGCTGGCACAACAGCCCGCCCAGACCGTCGGCTATGTCCCACAGGCGAAGGACCCCACGGCCTTCGCCTTCGCCAGCACGATGGTCGAAATTGCCGGTGAGAATCAACCCCATGACAATATAATGCCCAGTATCGCCCTCAGCTATATCATCTGTATTTTCGGGCTGTACCCCACAAGACCGTGAATGGAGGAAACGTACTATGGCTGATGCATTTATTGGGGAAATCCGCGCCTTTTCCTTTGGTTGGGCGCCCTCTGACTGGATGATCTGCGACGGCTCGCTGGTCAGCCTGGCTCAGTATCAGGCACTCTACGCGGTGATTGGCACTACCTTTGGTGGCGACGGCAAAAGCACCTTTGGCCTGCCCAATCTGACCAGCCGCGCGCCGATCGGCTCAGGTCAGGGACCCGGTCTGTCTCGTCACATCATTGGCCAAACACTGGGCGAGCTAGCGGTCACCTTAAATGAAAACACGATGCCGGCCCACACTCATCCACTCCTTGGCGGAACTGCCACCTCTGCGACCAGCGAAACGGGCATACCGGACGCCACGTCCTATGTCTCACGGTTTTCCAACACCTCAACGACCCCGGCAAAGGTGATTAACGCCTACGTCAACGCGGCCGTCACGCCGATCAATACCACCATGGCGCCAAGCATGCTCGGTCCGTATGGCGGCGGCCTTGGACACGAAAACCGCCAACCGGTGCTGACCATGACGTTCTGCATCTGCATGATCGGTTGGTTCCCCGCACGGCAAGACTGAACCAGGGGCTTTTACTGAATGTTATCGGGATGGCCGGACAGGTCCGGCCATCAACCGGGCGGAAGGTTGGGTCCACAACCAAGTTCCGGCGGGAACACGTGGGAACAACCGCCAATGAGTCAAGCACAAGGCACGCCGATCGCGAAACTTCAACAAGACGGGGCTAGCCATGCCGAACTTCGGGCGGACCCTGACCCTGCCCGCCCCATTGGCGGAACAAGGCTATGTGTTGCGGGGCGAGACGGACGCCGACCGTCCGTTCCTGGAACGGCTTTACCTGATCGTCCGTTGGGACGAACTGGCTCCTTCCGGTTGGTCCGACGACCAGAAACGCAGATTTCTGTCCTGGCAGTTCGCCCTACAACACCGGCATTATACCGAGCACTATCATGATGCTGATTTCGGTATCGTGGAACAGTCCGGGCTACCCGCGGGGCGGCTCTACCTGTTCCGCGGGGCCGACGACACCCGCATCGTCGACATTTCCCTGCTGCCCGAGCAGCGCGGCCGCGGCGTCGGGACCGCCTTACTGACCGCGGTATTCGCCGAATCGGTGCCGGCCGGACGAAGCGTCAGCATCCATGTGGAACTGTTCAATCCAGCCCGACGTCTTTATGAACGCCTGGGGTTCCGGGAACTGAGCCGGAATGGCGTCTACGCGCTGATGGAATGGCCGGGGACGAAGGCCACGGCGACCGCAGTCGCGCCGGACCGCTGACGACATCACTACCCGTGACCGGTGCCCGCGCAAGCGGTTTCCGATCCAGTCGGACGCCGTTCGGACGCGGGCGTCTTGCCCCCTCCCCGTTGCGGCCGGGACGGCCGCGCTCCAGACTCCCTGTTCGGAAAACGCGCTAACGCCAGGGCCGGCGATCGATCCGATCGGTTGGCGTAAAGTTGATATACTGAACCATCCGAGGACGGGTCCCCCGATTGGGCGACGCGCCGTGGGGCAACGCCGCATGCCAGATAATAAAGTCGCCGGCCTTTCCGGCAAGGGGCACCGCTTCGGCCGAAAAATCATGGGCTCGGGGATCGACCCCGGCCGGCAATCCGGCTAGCCACGTGTCCAGACGCCGGTGAAAGCCCGGCACACACCGAAACGCGCCCTGATCGGCCGGCGTGTCGGTCAGATAAAGAATCCCTTGAACCTGCAAGGGCATTGGTGGCGCGATACTGGTATCCCAATGCAAATCCGACCCGGGAAATCGCCAGTTCGATCGTTCGGGGGGATTGAACCCGCCGCGATCCACCGTCACCTGTAGCTCATGGGTCCCCAAAAGCTGGGCGAAAGCCGCGCGGATCCGCGGCGACCGGCGGTTTTCATCGAAGGCTGGGTGACGGACCAGCGTCACCGTGATGCCTTCGCGCCCGGTTCCATCGTACCAACTGTCGGGCGCGTTGGGATCCGCGCCCAGATAATCCCAAATGGCCCGCTCGGCGGCCTGACAGGCTGCGCGCGGCACCGAATCAGGGATCACGACGTAGCCCCGCTCGGACCAGCAGGCCAAATCAGACTCGTCAAGCACCGGCACACCGTCGGCCGGCCATCCGGAAGTCGGCGACGCTTCAGGGGCCAAGGCACGGGCGACCGCGGCATTGACCCGGGCGATCCGCGCCGGTTCCACCACGCCGCCATGGCTTTCGAGAATCCAGGCCTGGAACGCCGGGAAACTGGGCCGCCGGGACAACAGGAACTGCAAGGTCTCGTGAAGCCCGAGTCCCAGCCCGAAAATCACCAACCGGTCGAGCGCCCAATCCAGAGCCTCCGTGACCGGGTCCGGCGGCGTCCGGTTCCCATCCGGGCCAACCCGACGCGCCCAAAGACGATGAAGATGCGACACGTCGAGCCCACCCGCCGCGGACATTATCGGATACTCCGTCATCATTCACCTCTTATGAGTTTCGGCCAGGGAGTCCGGCCGGTGGTTGCTCGATCATGTCCAGTCTGGCTAGCACAGAAGCGGCGCAACTTTCCACGACTGCTCGCCCACCGGCTGCAACAATCCGACCGGCCTCCAGCACGATGACGTGATCGGCCCCCCGAACCGTCGACGGCCGGTGCGCAATGATGATAACGGTCAGCGTGCCGCGCAGAGCCCTCAGGGTCGCCAGAACATGGCGTTCGCCCTCGGCGTCCAGCGCACTCGTGGCTTCATCCAGGATCAGCAGATCAGGGCCGGCCAACAGCGCCCGGGCCAGAACCAGACGCTGACGCTGGCCACCGGACAACAACCCGCCGCGGTCGCCCACCACCGTCTCCAGTCCCGCCGGCAGGGCGCGCACGAACCCGGCCGCCGCCACACACTCCAGCGCCGCCCACAACGCCCCCTCGTCGGCACCGGGCGCGGCCATGGTCAGGTTAGCGCGAATGGTGTCGTGAAACAGGAATGCATCCTGGGGAACATAGCCCACCCGTTGCCGCCAGACCCGCCCCCACGACGCAGTGAGCGGCCGACCGTCCACCAGCACCCGGCCCTGATCGGGCGCGGTCAGGCCCAACACCAGATCGATCAGCGTCGACTTGCCCGCGCCGGAAGGTCCCACCAGGGCGGTGACGGCCCGGGCGGGGATTTCCACATCGATGTTCGACAACGCCGCCGGGTTGCCGGGGGCGTAGTGGAAGCTGACATCCTCCAACCGGACTCCGTGGCGGAGAAGGGGCGCCACCGCCCCTTCGGTCGCGATCGGTGGTGGTTCGGGCGCCCACCGGCAGCGAGCCAACAACGCCTGAACCGCACCATGGGCCGGCAGGGCGTGCAAAACAGTGCGCCAGGCATCCTGAATGGCGAGGGAGGCCGTCAGCAAGCGGGCAAACGCCACCATCAGCACCAGGGTATCGGCCAACGCCATGCCCAGGATGCGAAGCGCGAACCAGACCGCCAGAGCCGCCGCCGCCGCCGCCAGGGCGCGTTGAACCGCAGACGCCAAGCCCGCCATGCGCTGCTGATCCAGACGACCCGCTTGCAGATCGGCCATCCGCCCCTGAAAGCGCCGTCGCCGTTGGTCTTCCAAACCCAAACTGCGCACAACCCGCATCCCGGCCAGATCGTCGGTGAGGTCGGCATGCAAGGCCCGCCCGGCCTGCCCCAGCTTATGGCCAAGCGCGTGGCTCCGTTGGTCCAGCGGGCGGGTCAGCACCAGGCAAACCCCGGCCAGGGCCAGCGATGCTGCGGTCAGGGCCGGCGACAATCGCAGCGCCACCGCCAACAGCACGGGAATCTCCACCGCCCAGCCGGCAAAACGCAGCAGAACCTCGACGCCGTGCCCGGCGTGAACGACCTCGGCGATGACGGTATGGACCAGATGAGCGCCGTGCAGGCGAATGAACGCCCGCCATTCCAAGCCCATCAGCCCCTGATGCAGACGCCGGCGCAAATCATCGACATAGGCGAATTTAAACGCCGTCACCGCCATGCCCCGGGCCGCCACCACCACCGCCGCAACCGCCACCAGCAGCACATACAACGCCAGTGCGCTTTCCAGCCCGATGGCACCGTTACCGACCCCGCCACCCCGGTCAGCGGCCGGCGACGTCCCGCCGATCCCGGCCAGCTTCAGGATCGGAATCAGCAGCAGCAGCCCCCCGGCCTCTGCCGCGACCGCAAGCACCGTCAGCACGGCCAACCCCAGCAACCGCCCCCGCGCAAACTGCATGATATCGCGAGCCAACGCGACAAAGCAGCCCGAGGGCCGACGGTCAGGGGTGCCGATCACGGCGCGGTTCCATGCACCCTTTGAAATTGCTTGAGTTCCGAGTCATTCAGCTCGGCCAGCGCCTCCCGCACCAACGGACCGCCATCGGGTCTGGCACTGATCGCCACCACGAAGGCGGGATTGGCCACCCAAGTCAGCCGGAGTTGCCGCTTCAAAAGCTCGCGGGTGTCCCGATCCAGGGCGGGAAGCAACCGCAGCCCCTGCTCGATCCGCGGCACCATCAGTGCCGGAACGAACGAACCGGACAGCATCGACATCCGTAGCGCGGCCACCGCCCCCTCCCGATTGCCCCGCCGCTCGCGCACCTCCGCCAAGCGCGCCCAAACGCCCGGCTGTCCCGGCGCCACACTCAACGCCGAAACCGCTGCGGCCTCGGCGGCCTCCCACAATGGCGCCTGTTCCGCCGGTGTCGCCGCCAGCAGCGCCTGATGGACCAGCAACAGGCTGATATCCCCGGCCCGTTCGCCGTCACGGACCCAGGCATCGGCCGTCACCAACCCCGTCACAGCCTGCCCCAAGGTCTCCGACGAGACCTTGACACCGGCATAGACCGACCACACCACCGACCGTGCGTCCAGAGATTGCACCGCGGCGACCAACCGGGGCACGCCCAGAGCCAGCAGCAGACACCCCATCAGTCCGGCCACCAGTGCGGCCCCCCAGTCCGAGCCTGGCCGGTCACTCCCCATAATAGTCACGGTAGCGTCCATAATATTGCCCATAATCGCGATAACCGTAGCGGCTATGCTTGCGCTGATCAACTTGGGACAGCACCACGCCGTAAACATTCCCCCCCGTTGCCCGCAACAACTTGATACCGTTACGAACGACATCACGCCCGGTGCTATTCCATTTCACCAGATAGACCACGCGCTCGGCCAGCCGCGCCAGAATCCGGACATCTGCCACCGCCAGCACCGGCGGCGAATCGATGATGATCCGGGTGTATCGGGTCAACAACTCGGCAAACAGCCCCTCAAGTCGGGGAGCCTGGAGAATTTCGGTCAGGTTGGCGTGGCGCCCGGCCGGAAGGAAGTCGAGCGACCCCCGAACGCCGCGCTGCACCACATCGTCAAAGGTGCGCTCGCCGACCAGCACCTGGGCCAAGCCCTGATCACCGTCCAGGTCGAGCGCGGTATGCAAGCGCGCACGATAAACGTCGCTGTCGATCAGAAGGACCCGCTCCTCGACTTTGGCGACCATCAGCGCGAGACAGAGCGAGACGAAGGTCTTGCCCTCCTTGGGCTCCGAGGACGTCACCAGGATAATACGCCCGGGATCGGCCGCGTCACCGGTGAGCAGCGCCGTGCGCAGACTGCGCACACCATCGGCCAACGCCGCGCGCGGCTGTTGCAGGACCGCGTCGATCGGACGAACGCCCGCACCACGATAGACCGGAATCATCGCGAGCATCGGAAATCCGGTCAGTTCCTCGGCCTCGTCTGCGGACCGCACGGCATTATCAATGCGATCAAGCAGAAACACTATGGCCATCCCGACGATGAGCGCGGCCAGCATCACCACCAACAGAATCTGGCGCGTTTTGGGGAATGAATGGGAGACCGGGATGATCGCCGCAGAGACCACACGGGCATTTGCCCGCCGCATATGGCCTTGCTCGGCTTCGTTCTTGAATCGCGTCAGAAAAGTTTCGTAAAGTGTCTTGCTGGCTTCAGCCTCGCGTTCCAGTTCCCGCAGCCGCACCATGACCTCCCCGGCCGCGTTACCCTGACGGCGTAATTGGTACAACTCCCGCTCCAGGGTGTTGACGCCAACCCGGCCGATCTCCACTTCATTAGCGATTGATGCCGCAACCTTATCGATCTCGCCGGAAATCTTGTCCCGCAAATCGGCCAGATCGGCCCGAAGACCAATGATCCGAGGATGACGTTCACCGTAAGTCTTGATCCCCAACGATATTTCCTGCGACTTGGTCGCTTCTTCCTCGCGCAGTTTTTGGATCAATTGAGATTGCAGAACATCCGAGGACGTATCGACGCTGCCGTGCCCATGAGCGAGATTACGGACTTGCCCCAGTCTCGCTTGTTTCTGCGCAAGGTCGGCCCGTGCAATCACAAGTCGTGAATTTAACTCCGATAATTGCTGGTCGCTGATCGTGACCGGGCGCTCGCCGGTTTGTCTCAAATTATGTTCCGAACGAAAATGCTCCACCGCGTTCTCGGCCTCGGCCACATCCTTTTGCAGCGTTCCCAACCGTTCGCCAAGCCAGTCGGTGATCCGGTGCGCTTCTTCAAAGCTGGCCTCCAACCGATCCAAGACATACATATCCGCAAAGGTATTGGCGATCAACGCGGCCTTCTCGGGATCCTCGGAGGTAAATCTCACCGACACAATGTAGGATCGGCGTTCGGCCGCAACCTTCAGGCCCATCATGACCCTTCCGGTAATTCTGTCGTGCTCGGTCGCCTCGCGCGCCGCGGGACTCAGGGCTTGAACCACATCGCCATGGGAACCGACCGAATCCGGCAACCAGGATAACGGATTAAGAGACGCGAAAAAGACATCGAAGGCCTTACGTTTGGCCAGCTTCCGGTTGAATTCGGGATCCTCTTCGAGCTTCAGTTTGGCAATGACCCGGCGCGCAATCGTCTGGGAACTGATCAGTTCGACCTCGGTGGCCATGACGCTCTCATTCATCATGCCCCTGGTGACGTTCATCGGATTGTTGGTCAGAACGTCATTGGTTTCTGGCGCCTGAATCATGATCTTGGCTTCGGCGGTATACCGCGGCGTCGCCTGTTGCAGAAACAACACCGTCGGAACCACCGCCAGCAGCATACAGGCGATGATCAGATGCTTGCCACGCCAAACCAGTCGCCACGCCCAGCGGGCGCTCTGGCGCGGATCGCGGAAAGTATCGGGCGTAACGGCGAGCGGGGTCGAAGAGATCGGTGCGCGGTCAGTCATCGCCCAGACATACTTTCCTGGCGTTTAACAAGCAATGTTACAACTCGATCGGTCAATATTGAACGCCAAGCTTAAGCATGGTGGTCAACTGATCAAAGCTGCCAAGCTGTGCTTCAGAACGCTTGGATTGGAAGCCAACCTCACCGCCGACATAGAGTTCAGACGTGAAAGCATAAGTCAACCGGGCGGTCGCCTGATAAGTCATATCGTTTTGACGTTGCACGCCGGTCAGTTGATCGTAGTATACACCGCCGAACCCGGTCAGGATGATATTACGCTCGAGTTCATGGCGCACCGTCAACGTCAGCGCGCTCCGGTCCAAAGCCGACGCCTGCGCCGTCGTGGTATCCGTCACGGTCCGGTCAATGCTCGGAATGACAATGGTCAGCTTGGTCGGCGTCCAGTTGAAAACCACGCGCGAGGTTAATCCTTCGGCGTTCGGAAGCCTGGAATCCTTGTAGTATTGTTGAAAATATCCTAACAGGAAATCGCCGCGGATGAGCTTGCTGATGTCCACGGCGACGCCGGCCTCGGCCCGGTAACCCGAACTCTCGCGGTCAAAGCCCGACCGATCCAGGGTCTTGTCGAAGATATGGCTATTTTCCGTAACCTGAAGCACCGCGGCGTAACCAGGAAACATTTCGTAAGCGCCACGCTCGCGGACCGACAATTCCCACCGATTCTGGTCCGTATTGAGAATGAGGCCGCCGTTTGAGGTCTTGACATCATCAAAAGTCAGGCGATCTGCCTTGATCTCACCCAGAAACGAGAAGCGGTCAAATTGTGCCTTGATGTTGGCCGTGTTCAACACCCCCTGAATCGGGGTCGGCACGACTCCCTGCACGGCGTCAGGGGTGGAGCGATCCTGATGGCTACTGTAAGCAATACCAAGATAATTCATTTGAACGTCTCTACCGATATCGTAACGCCCGAGAATATCAGCTTCGACATTGGTCTGGTCGTCATGGCTATAGTTCTTATAAAGTTGCTGGTCACCTTTTATCGCAAAATCAAGTTCGTGCTCGGTGAACTCCGAGCGAAGATTTAATTCTGGATTAATTTTGGTCATAACGTCGTCTTTGACGTTCGTCTGCGTCGCGAAAACATTCGAGTTATACATTTCGGAAGTTTCTATTTTAGGCTCGAACAAAAAAACCCCCAGATCGATCCCTTTGGGCTGGTAACTATCTTCGGTCCGTTCCGCGTCACTTCTGGTGGTTTCTTTTCCCGCCGGGTCGGTTTCCAACGTCACCTTCGACTCCGACTGGGCGCTTCGCGCGTTTGGCGTGGTTTCGGATGCTCCTGCGTCGGCACGCGCCGGTTGGCCCTGGATCATCGCCAGGCCCACCAGCACCGCCAGACCAACGCCGGGAAGCAACCCGATCAGGGACATTCGCCATGAGGGCGACAGATCATATTCGTCGGTGTCATGATGGTCTGACATAATCCCCTGCCCCCAGACCTTAATCCACGAGTCATGGCCCTCCTACCATCGCCCTATAGCTTAGGCCACCGAAATCTTCGCGATACACACTAAGGGCTGTTACCGGGTGACCGTTAAGACACGGCTTGCGGTCCCATAAAGCCTGACCGCCCCCAGCATACCCGTAGCATATGCGCCAGTGTCAATCGCGATGCGATTCGGGTGTATTTGCGGTTCATCCACCGGGGTATGGCCATGCACCACCACCTTGCCGTGGTAGCGCCGGGATGACAGGAACGGTTCACGAATCCACTGAATATCTTCGAGACGTTGGCGTTCGAGCGGCACGCCTGGCCGAACACCGGCATGCACGAAAATATAGTCACCGAACGTGACCATCGGTTCGAGAGTGCCAAGAAAGGCCCGGTGCGCATCCGGCAGGCGTTCGTCCAGGCTATCCCGCAGTGTCCGGCATCGCCCCGAGTCGAAAATGCCCGTTGAAGCGCGAATGCCGTAACTAGCCAGGGTTTCGGCACCGCCAAAGCTCAGCCATTCGGCCCCGGCGACCGGGTCGGCCAGGAAGTCGAGCATCGCGGATTCATGATTGCCCGACAAGAAACGGTAAGTCGGCCCGCTTCCGTCCGCCGGCGCCGAAGCCAGCCGGCACAAGATGTCCAACACACCCCGGCTGTCCGGACCCCGATCCACATAATCCCCAAGAAAAATAATCATGGATCGCTCGCCCTGTCGGTGATCCAAGGGCGGCTGTTGCGCCGCGATCTCGGCCAGCATGTTTTCCAGACACCGGCTTTCACCGTGAACATCGCCGATCGCGTACAGACACCAGCCGTCCGGCACCGCCGGGCGCGGCTCTCCCGTCTGCCCCAAAGAAACCCCGATTAACCCAAATGCCCGATTCAGGAGCGATTTCATACCCGACCTCAGGAGCTACGATACCGATCGTGCATATCAATATATGTGGAAATCGAGCCGTTGCGGTCCCACAGGAATTCCTTTCTCTGTCCACGCACCATACGGCTACCCGTCAACAACAGCCGTTTTCGTCGACACATCAGGAGTCGTTTGCCCTATGCCAGATTGTTTTGTTCAGCGGTGCTCCGGCATGGCGAGGCAATGTGCCGTTGCGGTCGCGATTCTGTTCTTAATTTTGGTCGGAGGGTGTTCATTCTTTCCCAGTTTCCCGACCGAGGACGCTCCATCCAAGATCGCCAGCCCTGCCGACGGCTACCTTCTCGAACCCGGAAACCAAGTTCGCCTGACCGTGTTCGATCAGGACAACCTTTCGGGCACGTTTTCTCTGGACGCAGCCGGCAACATCGCTCTGCCACTGTTGGGGAATGTGCCGGCCAACGGTATCACCGCCACGGCACTCGCGGCCAGGGTAGAATCCATCCTGCGTAAGGACTCTTACATGCAGGATCCGAAAGTGTCCGTGCAAGTCCAGACCTTTCGGCCCTTCTACGTGCTCGGCGAGGTCCGCAACCCCGGCGAATTTCCCTACATCACCGGCATGACGGTGTTGAGCGCGGTCGCACGGGCCGGCGGCTACGACTACCGGGCCCGGGAGGGCGAGGTTTTGTTGGTCCGCCAGGAAGGTGATGTTCAGAAACAATATCGGGCTGTCGAGCAAACGCCGATCCTTCCGGGTGACATTATCAAGGTGCTGGAACGGCGATTCTAGTTGGTTGGTGGTCTGTGAGATCGGAGACCTGAAATGAGACCTGTTTTTCTCCTTCTGGCGGCGGCGCTGTTGACATCCACTCTGGCGCTGTCTTCGACCGGCGTTGCCCAGACCACGCCACCGGGCAACGCCGTCGCACTCCCGCCGGCGCTGAAGGCGGCCGTTGCGTCCGGTCATGGCGATGCCGTGAAGCAAGCCATCGCCATCCTGGCCGGAAATAATGTCCAACAGGAAGCGCAACTTTTGGTTGCAGTAATCCAGGCGGCCGAACGCCTGCTGGCCACCAACCCTCAGGGCGCGGTGGACGTCGCCGCCGCCGCCGTTGCGACCATCGGCGTGGCCAACAGCCAACAGGCGGTGCAACCACAGACCTCAATTGTCCTCACCACCGCCGCCCGGATCTTCGTCAACCCCACCGCCGAGCAGGCGGTCCCCACCGGCACCGCCCAGCTTGCGCTCGCGACCGTGCAAACCGCAGTCGCCACCGGAAATTCCACCTTGACGGGCAGCATCGCGGCGTCGGCGGTCAGTAGCGCCGAAAAAACACTGGCCGCTTCACCCTCGGCGGCGATGACGTTGGCTTCCGCCGCGGTGGACGCCGTCAATACCGCCAAGGTCTTGCAACAGGCCCCGGCCAGTTCCCTTCAGGTTGCCGTGACCGCCGCGCGCATTATGGTGACGCCGGAGGCCCAGCAGGCCTCGCCGACGGGTGTTGCCACCATGGCCATCTCAACCGCCCAGATCGCCACCACACCAAGCGTCTATCAGACGTCGCCGTCTTCGGCCCTTTCCGTCATGGCAGGCGCCTATTCCGCCGCCAACAGCCAGGTCGTGACCGCGGCGATGGCGACCGTTACCGCTTCGGTCAGAACCACTCTTCAAGGGGCCGAGCAGACCCCGACGCTGGTCTCGGCCAACCCCAACAACAGCGCGGCCATCAACACCATTCTGGCCACCAAGCCACCGGATGTTCAATCACTGCCCCAGACATCGCAGGGACAACAGCAGCAACAACAGCACCAGGAACGACAACAGGAACGGCAGAGCATGCCTTTCCTGAATGGCGATAACAAACTTTTCATAGGCAGTCCCAGTTAGCGGTATGGCCAGAGCAACCGACATGGCCATGCGTTTTTTGACAAACTCGACCGTCTTCCGCTTGTTGCTGGCCGTGGTGCTGCTGTCACCTTTGCCTTTGGGCGGCAATCGCCCTTGGGCGTGGTCGTTGTTCGCGGTCGCAATCGGTGTGTTGCTGATCTTGTGGACTGCCCTGGTGTTATCGGGCCGGACCCGAACCGCCGTGCCGATGGACCGTCTGGGGGCCGTGGTGTTGCCCTTCGCCGCCGTATTGGCCTGGGCGTTCGTGCAAACCCTGTCGTCGGTGCCCATCGACTGGATTCACCCGCTGTGGCCCGAAGCCGCACGCGCGCTTGGGGTGCCGGTTATGGCCGGCATTTCCGTGGACCCCGAATTGACTCACACCGCCATCCTCCGTCTTGCCAGTTATGGCGGCGTGTTCCTGCTGGCGGTGCAATTCGGGCGCGACCGGGCGCGGGCGCGCGAAACCCTGGTGGCCTGTGCGGTTGCCGGCACGCTCTATGCCGTCTATGGGCTGATTGATCACTTCGCCGGCTGGGAACGCATCCTGTGGCTGGACAAATGGGCGTACCAGGGCGACCTGACCGCAACCTTCGTCAACCGGAACGCTTACGGCGCCTATGCCGGGCTGGGCCTGCTGTGCTGCATGGGGTTGTTTTTGCATACGCTGCGACCGTCGCGCCAGGCGTCCCCGCGCGGAGCCTACGACCTTGCCGAAACCATGTTGGTGCGGGCGATGCCCTTCCTGGCCGGGGCCATCATCATCGGCACCGCGTTGCTGTTGACCCATTCCCGGGGCGCTTTTCTCAGCACCGGTTTAGGCCTGCTGATGTTGATGGCGGCGGCGGTCACCTGCCGTCTGATCCGCCCCACCGCGGCCTTTGTCGTCGGCGGGCTGGTCATGGCCGGCATTGGGTTGGCGGTCATTGCGCTCAGCGGCGAGGTGACCTTCGAACGTCTGGCCAGCACACCGGCCCAAGCTGCCGCCGACGAATCCCGCAAAGACCTTTACCGCCTGACCGGCGACGCCATCGCCGTCGCGCCGTTGACCGGGCATGGCTTCGGAGCCTTTCTGCCGGCCTTTCGCATGTATCGCGACACCTCGCTGGCTCTGCCGGTGGTCTGGGACTTCGCCCACAACGTCCATCTGGAAGCCGTCATGGACCTGGGATTGCCCGCAGCCGCCCTGCTGTATTTGTCCCTGGCCATTATAACCATAAGCTGTCTGCGTGGCTTGATGCGCCGCCGCCGCGACCACGTCTATCCCGCGGTTGCGCTCTCGGCGGCCACGCTGATCGGCAGCCACGGCATCGTTGACTTCAGCGCCCAGATGCCGGCCGTGGCGGCGACCTTGGCTTTGCTGCTGGGTGTGGGGTTCGCGCAGTCGTGGAGCACCAGCACCGACAGTTCCTCAAGCTCAGCCTCGGATGCGCGGCCAGGGGTTAAGGAAACCGCCAAGGCTGAGATGCCCCCACCCGCCCGCCGGTCTTAAGGAACCGGGCCGGGACCGATGATGATGCTCCGCGAGTCCTTCGGGTTACAGATCAGCGACACTCTGAGACTTCTGCTCGCTTGCGCCGTCGGCAGCGTCGGACCGGGCGATGGCGCGCCCGATTGGGATCATTTCCTGACCCTGGTGCGTTATCACCGCCTGACGCCCCAAGCGGCGGACGCCCTGTCGGGTCGTTCCGACGTCCCGGCCCCGATTACCCGGGCGCTGACGCGCGAGGTACGGTCGGCGGCGGTGAGCGGACTGCAACAAGCGGCCGAACTGGCACAGGTCGCCGAAGTTCTGGACGCGGCCGGCATTCCCCTGCTCGCCCTCAAGGGGCCGGTGGAATCCATCCTATGCCGCGGCGCCCTGGGACACCGCCCCGCGGTGGACATCGACGTGTTCGTGCCGCCCGAGGCTGCGACTCGCACTTTACTTGCATTGCGGCAGTCAGGATGGGATATTTTACCGAATAGCGACACGAACCGCGCATTGCATGCTCGGAGAGATTATCACTGCGAACTTCGCCGTGGCACCCACGGCCCGCGGGTCGAGTTGCACTGGCGGTTACTGCGCATTCACGCCGACTATCCGTTGACCGTTGTGGACGCACTGGCCATCGCGGAACCCTTGGAGCTGGCCGGTCGTGTGGTGCGGACCCTGCCGCTGGCTCACCGCATCCTGTATCTTTGCGCCCACGGCTCCCACCATTTCTGGGACCGAGCATCACGATTACTCGATATCAGCCTTTATTTGCGCCATGGACTGCCGCCCGAAGTGGAACCGCTCGCGCTCCGCATGGGGCTGGAGCGCCCATTGCTGCTGTCGGTTCATCTGGCCCATCACCTGCTGGGCGCTCCGGTGCCAGCCTGGCTGGAGCGCGCTCGAACCCCGGGAACCGGCGTAACCAAGCTCGCGGCACGGGCCCTGGCGCGCTGGGACAGGGTTTCCCCTTCACCGGGTAACAGCTTCGCTCGATGGGAACGGCTGTCCTACGCGCTGGCTTTGCACCCGCCGGGCGTGGGCCGGTTCAACGCCCTGGGCGAACGGTTGTGGCGAAAGCTGGCACCCGGACAAGCCCTGGGTGAGGAGATGGCCGTATGACCGCGCCCCCCCCATCCGTCGCACGCATCCTGATCCTGTCGCTGAACTTCCCCCCGGACCTGATTGGTGCCGCCCGCTACAGCGGCGAGTTGGCCGCATGGCTGGTCGAGCGCGGCTACGAGGTCGAGGTCATCACCGCACCGCCCTATTACCCGGCATGGCGGCTCGCGCACCAGGATCACGGCTGGCGTTACCGCCGGGATGTCATCGCCGGTGCGTCTGTAACCCGCTGCCCGCTGTGGGTCCGCCCCGGTTTGGGCGGCTGTGGACGGTTGCTGCACCTGGCTTCATTTGCGGTGAGTTCCGGCCTCCCGATGGTGCGGCGGGCCTGGTCATGGCGCCCTCAGGTGGTCTTTGCTGTTTGCCCGACCCTGTTTGCCTTACCGGCGGCGCTGATCGCCGCGCGCCTGTCCGGGGCACGGACTTGGCTCCATGTCCAGGACTTTGAAGTTGATGCCGCCTTCGCATTGGGTTTGCTGGCGACTCCCCAGCTCCGCAGCCTGGCCCTGGGTGCGGAAAGGGCGCTGATGGCCGCCTGTGACATGGTGTCGAGCCTGACTCCCGGCATGGTCGGGCGATTAACCACCAAGGGTGTCCCCGCCCATCGCACGCACCTGCTGCCCAATTGGGTCGACCCCGCCGAGATTCGCTGCCTGACCGAACCCAGCAGCCTGCGGACCGAAATGGGGTACGGTGCCGGGGACATTCTCGCGCTGTATGCCGGCAACATGGGCAACAAGCAGGGACTGGAGACCGTGATCAACGCGGCGCGACTGACCGCCGATCTGCCGCACCTCCACTATCTTCTGGTTGGCGACGGGTCCGAGCGGACGGTCCTGGAGACCGCGGCGCAAGGTCTGGCAACGGTGCGGTTCGCACCCCTGGTGCCCGCCGGGCAGTTGAACGCCTTGATGAATGCCGCCGACATCCATGTCCTGCCCCAACGGGCGGACGCCGACGGTCTGATGATGCCGTCCAAGTTGAGCGTCATGATGGCCAGCGGCAAGCCGGTGGTGGCGGGGGCCTCGATGGGCAGCGAGGTTGCCAAGGCCATGATGGGCTGCGGTGTGGTGGTGCCACCGGGATCGGGTGCGGCCTTCGCCGAAGCTTTGCGTCAACTGGCCGGGGAATCGGAACGACGCTCGGCTCTGGGGCTTGAAGCGCGCCGGCGCGCGATCACTTTGTGGAACCGGCAGGACGTCCTGTCCAATTTTGAGAGGCGGCTTCGGGCTCTGGCGGAGCAGCCACAGGATGTTACGGCCGGTTCCAGAGGGGATCACCCGTCATGAAACCCAGAGACTTTTACGGAAAAGATGCCCAGCCGGGGGTTTTTCACCCAAGAATTTTCCTGGTGGTTCCACCGGTCAGTCATTACCTCCAGGCCAATGTCGCCGAAACCATCGAAATCGGTCGGGAGTTCCGGCAGAAATTAGGGTTGTTGATGGTCGCCGCCCATCTGCGGGACCTGGGCGGCGTCACGCCCCGAATCATCGACTGTCCCGCGGACGCCCTGTCCCTGGATGACCTGGAAACGCTGCTGGCCCGGGAGCAGCCGGACATGGTCGGCTTCAGCGTTCTGACCTTTACGCTGTTGGACTGCCTGGAAGTCGTCGCCCGCCTCAAGCGGCGCTGCGCCAACAGCCGGGTGTGTTTCGGGGGCTTCCACCCGACCCTTTACCCGGCCGAAACGCTGGCGTTGCCGGGCGTCGACTACGTCGTCTTCGGGGAAGGCGAGGTCACCTTCACGGAACTGGTGGCGGCGCTGGGCCAACCGGTGGACCGGCAACCGGCCGCGATGGCGGCCATCCCCGGACTGGGATGGACTGATTCCCACGGCGCCCGGCACCTGAACCGGCCCCGCCCGATCATGTCCCGAGAGGCCTTCAACGCGCTGCCCCTGCCCGCCCATGATCTGCTGGACATCACCAAATACGGCGTGGTCATGGCCAGCGCGACACGGGTGGCGTCGATCCAAACATCCCGGGGATGCCCGGCGCGCTGCACCTTCTGCGATATCCGCAGCACGCCTTATCGCTATCGGGACCCGGAAGCCATTCTGCGCGAAATCCGCATGCTCAAAAGCCTGGGGGTGGAGGAGCTGTTTTTTATCGACGACACCTTCACCATCAATCGCCACCGTGTGCTGGCCTTGTGCGATACCCTGATCGCCGAAAAAATCGGTATGCGCTTCAAAATCAGCGCCCGCGTGGACACCGTGGACCCCGAAATGTTGGACCGGCTGCACCTGGCCGGCTGCTACCGCATCCACTACGGTGTCGAATCCGGCGTGCAACGTCTGCTTGATTACCTGGACAAGGGGGTCAGCCTGGCTCAGATCCGCAAGGCCTTTGCCATGACCCGGCAGGCCGGTATCGAAACCTATGCCTATATCATGTTCGGCATTCCGACCGAGACCCTGGACGATATCCGGGCCACCCGTCGCTTTGTCGACGAACTCCGGCCGAACCACGTCAATTTCGCGGTGTGCACGCCGTTTCCCAAGACCCGGCTCTACGAAATGCAGTTGGAAGCATCGCCGGACACCACAGACTACTGGGCCGAGTTCGCGCGGGCCCCCCATCCCGGGTTCTTTATCCCAACCATGCATGGTCAGCTTCCGATCGCGTGCGTGCGCCAGCAACAGGACCGGGCGCTCCGCCGCTTCTATGGCCGACCCGACCGCATCTGGCGGGAATTCTGGCGCATTCGCTCTTTCCGTCAGCTCTCCCTCAAAGTCGCCTTGGGCGCCCGCATCCTGTTGCCCAGAGGACTCCTGTAGCATGCGTTTGAGCAGGCTCGGCATCCGGCTGGGTAAGCTGGTCACCACCGTGCGGCACCGCGCCCTCCGACAGGCCCTCGGGTACGGGTGTCTCGCGGCGGTTGAGCATGTGCCGTTGTTGCGACGCCTGCGGCCCGCAACCGTGGTCGATGTCGGCGCCAATGTCGGACAATTCGCCCTGGCCGCGCGCCACGCCCTGCCGTCCGCGGTGATCCGATCCTTTGAGCCGCTGCCGCGACCGGCTGCGGTGTTCAGACGGGTGTTTGCGGGGGATCAGGCCACCCACCTGATGCAGATCGCGCTCGGCGCGCAGGCCTGCCAAGCCGAAATGTACATTTCCGCCCGGGACGACAGTTCGTCACTGCTGCCGATCGGACCGGAACAGCTTTCCATATTCCCGGGAACCGAGACCGTCGGCCGTCAACGGATCACCGTGGGCCGACTGGATTGCGTGGTCGACGCCGCCGATCTGCCGGCGCCGGCCTTGCTGAAGATCGATGTGCAGGGCACGGAACTGGAGGTCCTGCGCGGGTGCGGTGACCGTCTGGCCGCCTTTGACTATTTGCTGATCGAGGCCTCGTTCATCCCCCTCTATGTGGGCCAATCCCTGGCCGCCGAGGTCATTGCCTACGCGGCCGAACACGGTTTCGTTCTGGACGGCGTCCATAATCCGGTCACAACCCGACACGGACAGTCGGTCCAGGCCGATCTGCTGTTCCGGCGTCGCACGGCGCCGTCCCAACCCCCAAGCGCGCCGACGGTGCTGGTGCTGGTCGCCCCGCTGCCACCGCCGGTTCACGGGGCTTCGTTGTGCGCTGCGCAGTTGCAGACGACGCTCTCAAAGCATTGCCGGCTGATACCGGCCGACGTCTCGCCCCCGTGCCCGGTCGACAGCCCCTTCCGCCATGGACCCCGCATGATGGCCTATCTGCGGGCGCTCGCCCATCTGGTTCGCCATGCCGGCAACGAACGGCGCCACCTGTATGTCCTGGCTGCCGGTGGCTTGGGCAATCTCTACAATGCCGTGTGCCTCGCCGCCGGCCGGCTGCTCGGTTATCGCCTGTTCATCGACCATCATTCCTTCTCCTACCTCGACCGCTACGACCCGGTGTTCGGGGTGCTGGTCCGGCTTGCCGGCCCGACCGCGGTTCACTTCGTGCGCTGTCGCCGGATGGCCCGACAACTGGGCGACCTGTATCACCGTGTCGGCCCGATCGAGATCGCCCCGAATCTTGGCCCGGCCCCCGAGCCTCCGCCCGACAGGGCCGGTGACCCTGAACGACCGCTGGTGCTGGGACATCTGGGCAACCTGAGCCACAACAAGGGGCTCGATCTGGTGCTGGCGGTGGCCTGTCGGGCGCGGCGGGAAGGGCTGCCGGTGCGCCTGGTCCTGGCCGGTCCCGCCAAGCCCGCCGACATGCCGCTTATTCTCGGTGCCGATGGCGTCGACTATCGCGGCCCGGTCATCGGCGACGACAAATTACGTTTCTTCAAAGAAATCGATGTCTTCCTCTTTCCCAGCCGTTATCGGATCGAAACCCAGCCGTTGGTGCTCGTGGAGGCGACGGCTTACGGCGTTCCGGTGATTGCCACCGGGCGCGGCTGCATCACCGACGATTTTTCCCCAGGCGCCCATGTCATCGTCGCCCCTGACGACGACTTCGTGGCCATCGCCCTGGAACGGTTGCGGAACTGGACGTCGGACCGGTCGGCTCTGACAGCGGCACGTCGCGCCGCCTGGCAACAAGCATGCGTCGGACACACCGCCGCCTTGGCGGCCAACGCTGACATGATTGCCCGATTGACCGGAGAAACGCCGTGACGGTCTCCATCCGTGGCTTTCGGCTTGGGGCTCCCGATCGGTCCCCGGCGATGCCTCCATCAAACAAACCTACGCGAGTCGATGTTTGGCATAACCTGCTCTGGTCCCGGTATAAAGGAGAAGTTTTTTCGGAACTTCATAAAATTAATAATAGAAAAGAGTTTTTAATTAACTTTATACAAATAGCAGAAACCGATGATGAACGCACCTCACTTACTGCTGTTAACGAACACCATCATCGTTATCCATATACACTGCTATTTACGGGATCTTATAACGATATTTCTTTGTTTCGGCGCGTTGCGAGGATTATCCGCACCTCTTGGAACTCCGATGCCGAAATGATCATTCTTGCTGGATACGCCAAGATCGACTACTGGTTGCAGCTCGCTTTATTAATGCTGAAACAAAAACAGGTCCTGGTCTGGTGCGACTCGACCATTCACGACAACCCGCAAACATGGTTCCGGGGGGTGCTTAAGACAATCTTCTTTCGTAGCGTCGAAGCTCTTTTCTGTTACGGAACCCGCAGTAAAGAGTATGTCGTACATTACGGCGCCAACCCCGCCCGTGCGATTCAACCTTGTCACGCCGCCGCACTGCCGCCGGATTATTCGTCCGCCGGGGCCTTTGCCGACCGTTTGGCGCTGGCCCCCTCGCCCACCAGGCCGCGTTATCTTTATGTCGGACGGCTCGCTCCGGAAAAGGGGCTGAACACCTTGCTGAACGCCTTTGCCCGGGTCAGAAGGCAACAGCCGCACGCCACATTGACCCTGGTCGGAAGCGGCACCGCCTATGACGCACTGGTCGCGCAGACCTTGCAGCTCGGTCTTCACGACGCTGTGATCTTCAGCGGCAGCAAAAGTGGATTTGATCTGGTTCGGGACTATCTGACATCAACCTGCCTGATCCTGCCCAGCACCAGCGAACCCTGGGGACTGGTCGTGAATGAGGCTTTGTCTTACGGCTGCCCTGCCATCGTCAGCCAAATTTGCGGATGTGTGCCCGACCTGATTGTCGAGGGGCAGACCGGCACCTCCCATATCACCGGCGATGCCGATGATCTGGCCCAGAAGATGATCGCCGCTCCGTCCCAATTCGCCGATACGCGGATCACCGCCCGACACTGCCTGGATTTGATCGGGCATTATACGCCCGAGGCCGCCGCCCGGCAGATTTTAGGGGGACTGAGACTGGTCCGGTCACGCTCATGACGCGCGTCGCCGGTCGATATCGGTTGACGCGGCCCCCTCACCCCTTCCGTCCGGCCCCGGGGCCCACCGTGGCGATCAGGCGGCCCAAGGCCGGCCGGACGCCCGGCAGATCGACGGCCCAGGCCGCCGCCGTCACCGACAGGACACTGACGATCCCGGCACCCGCGAGTTGAACAAAGCCTGCCGGCAGCAAGGCCAGTCCCGGCTGCGCCAACACCAGGCTCAGTTCGCCCGCGACGGCAATCAGGGCCAAGCGACCGTAAGGCAAGCCGAGCAAACCCCAGCCGAGCCGGTTGGCGGCAGCAACGCTGACAGCCAGCGAGATCAGCGTCAACGTCAGGCCATAAGCAATCGCGAGACCGATGAGACCCAACCAGGCGGTCCAGGCCAAAGCCATCGGCACGTAGACCGCCAGCCCCGCCAAATTCAGCAGAACGCTGCGGGTGTCCAGGCGCACCAGTTGGCAGACTCGCTGGAGCGAACCCCCAAGCACAAAATGCAGCCAGCCGACGCCGAAGGCCAGAGCGATCTGACTGACGACCACGGTGTCCTCGGGTCCAAAGCGACCGTGTTGGAAGAAGACCGCCATCACCGTCGAGGTCTCGCCAAACATCACGACGGCGATGGGAATCGCGGTCAACAGGCTCGCATACAGGATCAGGCGCGACGACGCCAGGGGATCTCCTGCGGCGCTTCCCAGAGCGTCCAGGAAACCGGCGTTCCCAACGGCAGCGGGCACCGCCCCCAGCAACGGCGCAACGGTCCGGCCGATGGCCAGCACGGTGACGGCACCCGGACCCAATGTGGTAGCGATCGCGCGTTCGATCAGCAGGATCACGGCATGGGTTACATTGGGGCACGCCGCCAGCAGCGCGGCCCGGATCACCGGCCAATCGCCGCCGCCGGGAGCGCGACTCAAGAGATGGAAAGTATGATGGCCTTTACAGCGGATCACCAGCGATAACAACCCCGCCGCCACCAGTAAGGGGGATGCGACCGACACCCCCAACAGACTTTCGACGCTTGGCCCCAGACAGAGGCTGACCGGAACCGCGGCGGCGACGGCCGTCAAACTGATCAGGGGGGCGCGGGCCGCGCCCGTCGCCACCTGACCGGACGCCAACAGGATGGTGCCGAGCACCGTGGCCAGGCCGTAGCCCGGTAACAGCAGGGCCGCCCACGCCAACAGCGGCACAGCCCGGGCCACCTGGGCCGGCGCCAGCCCGGGCGCCAGCAGGGTCACCAGCGGCGCGGCGGCAACGGCGATGGCCACCGCCGGCACCCCGTACAGCAAGGCAAACACCCGGACCGCGCGACCAGCCACCGCCCAGCGTTCGGCCTCACCGTCGGCCCGCGCCATGGCCCGGGTCATCACCACAAAACAGACGTCACTCAACAAGGTCACCAGGGTCATCGGCAACAAGGTGACGATGAAAAACAGGTCGGCGTCGCCGCTAACCCCAAGGCCCCAGGCCAACACCACCAGGAACCCGGCGTACGCCAGACGATCGGCGACGGTGACCCCGACGAAGATGGCGCCAAGGTGCCGCAATCCCCGACGACCGGTGGGCACGTCCCCGGGCGGATGCACATCCGGCGTCCCTGCCATGCCCACTGTCCAGCCCCGTGCCTGTGATATTCGCCCTGGATGGCAAGCCGCCTGCGGCCGCCCGCAACACCGAACGTATCACCAAAAGTATCGATTCCTAAGGGAGTCGCGGATAAGATAGCGCCATGTCAGTCGTCCGCCTCATTCTCAGCAAGATCGCCGCCGAACTGGACAATGTCTCGGCTCATGTGCGGATTCCCTTTGTCGCCAAAAGCCTGACCCAGGCCATGGTGGTGCGCCCGGTCCGGCTTCAGATTGAAACCACCAATGTCTGCAACGCCAACTGTGTGTTCTGCTGGTATCAGTATCAGGAACGCCCGACAGGAGTCATGGCTCAGACGCTTTATGACAAGGCTCTGGCCGATTTTGCCCTTATTGGCGGTGGAAGCCTGGATCTGACACCGTCCGCCGGCGATCCGTTGGTGGACCCCGGTATCATCGGGCGCATCCGCGCCGCCCGACGGATTCCCGCGATCGGCGATCTCAGCCTGTACACCAACATGATCCTGGCCGACCGGCGCGGCATCGCCGATCTGGTGAGGAGCGGATTGACTCGCCTGACCGTCTCGGTTCCCGGCTTTGACGAGGAAACCTACCAGCGTGTCTACCGTTCGCCCCATTATCGCCGCATGTTGGCCAACGTGCTGGCGTTATTGGAAGAAAACCGCGGCGCGGGCAACCCGCTCGATATCAGGCTCGGTCTTCGCAGCGACCGCCCGCTCGCCGAGTTGGTGGCGTGCCCCGACATGCAGCGGGTGATTGAGATGCTGGGTTGGCACAAGGTCGAGGTCATCTACCGCTTCAAGAATTGGGGTGGACGCATCACCGGAACAGACCTGCTGCCGGGCATGCGCCTCAAGAGTCACAGCCGGTGGCGCCATCCGCGCCTCGGGCCCTGCATCCAACCTTATGTCGGCGCCATGGTGTTTTGGGATGGTGCCGTGGGGGCTTGTTCGTGCGTGGACGGCGACGCCCGCGCCTTAATTGTCGGCAATCTCCATCAGAACTCTTTGAAAGAAATCTGGCAGGGCGACCCATTACGTGATTTCCGGGCTTCGTTCGGGCGTGAGTCCGAGCCCCAAACCTGCCGGAGCTGTAACGACTACACCAATCTATCGCAGATTCTCCGCCGTCACTTCCGGGCCGAGCGTGAAAGGCTTATGGCCGCCCCGACGTCTGCCGGGCAATGCCGCAACTGGCAAAAGTGACCAGGAAGAATGTCGCCGACAGCGGATTCCCGGCATTAACCGCCCGCCCTTCGAACACGCCATAGACATAATAGACGACCAGCATGGTCGCGACGTAAGCCGCCGCCAGGCGTTGGCCACTGCGCCACAAGGCGTGCGCGTTCCAAACCGCCACGGCCGTAAACAACAGAAAGCAAACCAGACCAAACAAGCCCAAATCACCCAGAATCACCAGGATCATATTGTGGGCGTAGAGGCCAAAACCAATATAAGAGGAGCTTTGTTGATAACCGACGCCAAACAGCGGATTATTCAACCACAGCTCGAAAGCGGCCTGCCAGATTTCGAGACGTCCGGTGGCGCCGGTTCCCAAACCCCGCTGACCATCACCGACCAGCAGGATTTTATCGAGGACGAAGTGAAAGATCTCGTCCGGATGAAACCAATAGAAAATACCGGCCAGCAGCACCAGCATGGCCATGCCGCTCCGGGTCGCCAGGCCGGTCAACCGACGCCAACGGCCACTGCCGATCAGCCAGTAGATTTCGGAACATCCGTAAGCGGTGACGACCCCCAGCATACCGCTCCGCGACGACACCGCGGCACACAAGAACAAACCCAGAGCAACAGCAACGGCACGCTGGGTCATGCTCTTAAGGCCCAAAGTCCCGAAGACCATCACGACACAGATCAAGCCGATGAAGTTCGGGTGCATGCTTTCTTCGAACTCAAAAGCCGCCCGGGAGGCCCCCTGATCAAACAAATCAACAAAATTATCGGAATCAATAAGCACAATATTGAGAGTCAGCAGCGCCGCGACCCCTTGAGTGAACGCCACCAAGAGAAAAAAGCGAGCGTAGACGTGGTCTCGCGGTTCCACGAACATCACGCTGGCGAGAATGGCGTAACAGATCAGCACACCAATATTTTCAGCATGGGAATATTCCGGCTGATTCACCAGGATGCTGGCCACAATCGGGACGATCAGCAACAGCAACATGCCGAGCAGGCGCCCGCCTTCGACCAGAGTCAGGCGCCAGGGCAGCGCCATGGCCGCGACCACGGTAACGGCAAGGATAATGCCGCCATAAATCGTTTGCCAGTCCTCGGTGGCAACCATCAGCAGCGGAATCGCCGCCGCAGCCACGGCAACCGCACCCTGAACCAGCTCGGTAAACGGGTTCAGTCTCATCCCAACAGAGGTCATTGACAAAGACCGGGCGTGGCGCTCAACAGATCCGCTACCTGCCGCAAACCAGCGGTCGCGTCAAGACTGGTGCCGTATAATAAACCGACGGGAACCACCAACAAAACCAGCAACGCCCTAAGGCTGATGACAGCCGGTCGTTGGTGCCGACAAGCCGTCAGAAACAAACCAAGGCCGACCCCCCCGACAACCAGGCCGGTCACCACCTCCAGAGGCGAATGCGCCAGCAAGGCAATCCGAGTCCAGGCGACCAGTCCAATCACCAAAGCCGTCGCCACCAGCAACCCCCCCTGCCACCACCGGCTCCGGCCCCGGGCGCCCAAAATAGCCAGTGAGCCGTAAACCTGGGTGGTCAAGGCGACATGCCCACTTGGGCAGAAGGCCGCAACGTCCGGATGACACGTCAAGGAGATCATCTTGAGCACCGCAATAACCGTCGCGCTCGCCAGGGCAGCTAACACCCAAACGCACGCCTCCCGCCGGGCCCCGACAACCCACAACCAAAAAGTCACCCCCACACCGATGGCTAGCAGCAGTGCGCTATCGCCTAGATAGGTTAGCGCAACCAGATCCTCTACCGAAAATAAAGCGGCTGCGGAATCGGTCGGCATCAGCGATCTCTGTCAAGGCCGCGGGTTCGGCCATGGCACCCAGCAGGTCCGGGGGGATCCCCTGTCGCACACACGCCGTTACCCCAAATTAAACCGGGTAATCACCGACGCCACGTCTTCGGAAAAGTCCGGGCCGAGTCGGATCAGGCCGACCCCTTGGGGGATTTCCCTCAACACGATATTGTCCAGGTCCAGGCTGGTCAGCAGGGCCATCGGTACCTTGCGGGTCACGGAGATGGCCTGAAGGCCGCGAATCAGGTCGAGCCCCGACAGTCCATCCATCACCATGGACGCAATCAGCATGTCCGGCGGCATCCGCACCGCCAAGCTGATGGACTCGATGGGGTCCTGGACCCGAATCGGCCGGAAGCCGCACGCCGCCAGTTCCATCGAGACCTTCCGCGCCACCACCTTGGACGGTGTGACCAGCATCACCTCGACATTGCGGACCTCAACATCCTTGACCTCGAAGATGTAGCGGACCGGCAGTGACCGCAGAATCCGGTTGGTTTCGGCCAGATCGGGCTGTTCAAATCGCTCCACCAGCGCCGCCGCGCGATCGAGATAGGTATCGATATCGACAATGTGCCGGGCGTTCAGCGAGGTCAGGCCGGTGATATAGTCTTCAAGGCGGTGGGCCACCAAACTCACGGCCGGATAGCCAAAGGCGGTGCCGCAGCCCTTGAGATTGTGGGCCTCGGTCGACAGCGCGGCAATCCCCTGAAGAAACGGGATTATCCCCTTACCGACCCGCTCGACGGTTTCATACATTCGCTGGAGTCGATCGCGCGCGTCGTCGACGAACTCGAGACGCAGGCGATCTTCCATATCATCTTCGGAATGCTTGGCGACCATGGCAAACGGCAACGCTGTGAGTTGGTTGCACCCACTGTACACGACGGAACGCGATTCCCGTCGGCTTTTTTGGCCCCTTTTCAACGGAACCCGACGATGAGCCATCCCGGCCGGACCACCCACCACACGCCCGCCGCCGGCGCCTCCCCCTAAAGCCGCCGGGCAACCATGCCGAACCAAGCCAGGCGGGCTTCGACTTGGGCGATATCATGCTCCAACCACGCGATCAGCAAGCCCGGATCATCGGCATGGTGACTCGCCAGGTCGTTGAGCCGCGCCAGTTCCGTCTCGTACAGTCCGATCAGCGCGTCAATCTGCTCCCGCTGCGCCGACGGCTCCAGCAGATGCAGAAACCGAAGCTTCAAGGCCACCACCAGCTTATTGACGCCATCCGAAGACGGGGCCCGAACACTGGCGCGCATCAAGGTTTCGAACGCCTGCCGTCCGTCCGTGGTGATGCCGAGCCGGCTGTTTTCTTCCAACCCGACGGCCCCGTCCAGAGCGTCGATCAACCCTTCCAGACGCAACACTTCCAGGGAGGTCCCCATCAGGTCCAGTGAGGGACCGACAATGCGTCCGGTGAAGTGCCGGACCGCCGACGCCAGATCACCGTAGAGTCGAGGGCCGCCATCCATCAGGATGCCCAGCGCGGTCAGGCGCACCGCCTCCTTGGGCATCAGTGAATTGTCCCGGTACATCTTGGGCTCCCGCTTGCGGTTGACCCTGTTTCCAGGATAAGCATTCCTCTGGCCTTTGTCGAGCGTCACCCGGGGGCTCCCGTTCAGTGGACTTTCGCCGGGCCTGGGACGGTGCCCGGATGCCCCAGCCAAGGCCGCAAGCACGTCATCGGGCCGGTTCAACTGTCTCCCAAGGAGAGCGCGCCATGGAACTCGCCGGAAAAATTCAGCCGATCGTTGCCCTGATCGCCGGCATCCTGATCCTGATCAGACCCGAACTTCTGAGCTTCATCGTCGCCGTCTACCTGATTTATATCGGCGTCATCGGCGTGGTTCATTCCGGACTGCTGCCGTTGTAGCCCTGACCGTCCGGGATTCCCTGATGCCCGACCGCCAGGTCAACCCGAGCGCAGGGTGGTGAGGACCTCGTCCAACTCGCTGGTCATCGACTCCACGGGACCGGTAATATCCTTCGCCGCCCACAACATGCGGATCAGGGCGGCGTTGGAACCGGCCGAAGCGCGGGCGACATCGCTAAAGCGTTTGGTAAACAGCGCGGTGTCGTCCGCCACCAGATCGACGATGTCGTGGATGGTCGCGGTTGCTTTGTCCTGGGCCTCGACCGCGTGCGACACCGCATTTGCAATAATGCTCAACCGCTCAATGACCGTGCAAATGTGACCGATGGCCTCGACGGCTTGCTGGGTGGCTTCTTGGATGCCGTCGACTTGGGTCGCGATATCCTGCGTCGCCCTGGCGGTCTGGCCGGCCAGACTCTTCACCTCGGTCGCGACCACGGCAAAGCCCTTCCCGGCATCCCCGGCCCGGGCCGCCTCGATGGTCGCATTGAGCGCCAATAGATTGGTTTGACTGGCGATCGAGTTGATCAGATTGACCACCGCGCCGATCTTCTCGGCCGCTTGGGCCAACCCCCGTACGATCTCGCTGGTGACCCTGGCCTGTCCCATCGCCTCACCGGAAATCGTGGCGGTTTCCGTCACCTTCCGATTAACCTCCCAGATGGCATTTCTCAGCTCGTCCCGGGACAAACCCAACCGCGAAACATGTTCGGCGGTGCGTTGGGTGGCCTCGACCGCATCAAGGGACTTTTGCGAGGTTCGGTTGACGCCCTGCCCTAACCCCGAAGCCGTGGTGATAATCGCCCGGACCTTCGACTGAACCGTGTTGACCGCCACGTGAACCTTGTTTTCAAACACGTCGGCCAGGCCTCTGGTGAATTCCCGCCGCTCGTCCTGGGACCTGCGCTGAATAGCATCACTTTCTTCACTGATTCGCTGCATCGCTATTGCATTCTCTTTGAATACAACAATGGCACTCGCCATTTCACCAAGCTCGTCGCTCCGGTCCAAGGCCGGAACCACGATATCCCGGTCACCTTTGGCCAATGAACGCATGGTCTGGGTCATGGCCTGGACCGGCCGAATCACGCCATGAACCACCTGAAAACCTCCGAAAGCGAAGATGACCAGGAACATCGCCAAGGTCACGCCGAACTTGGTCCAACGGTCGTCCATGAATCCGTCGACACGGTTCTTCAACAGCCGTTCCAGATCGGCGGCAGCAGCCACATTAAGGTCGTGCAGTGCAACCAGGGTGTCATGTTCCAGCCCGACGACCGCCGCGGCATCGCTTTTCCCGGTCTTGGCCAACACCACGGTATCGGCCACGGCCAGCAGCCGGGTGGTCAATTCACCAAGTTTGTTGTAAAAACTGTCAAGGTGAGCCTTGACCGTGCCATCGACACTTCCTTTATAAGCATGGGTATAGTCAGACTGAAGATTGGCGGCGGTGGTCGCAAGCCCACCTTTTTCAATAAGATATTCAGTCTTGTCATCGGCCGCCAGGGTATCCTTGGCCGAAATCTCGGTCGCCAGAGTCACGATGGTATGGATACGATCAACCAGATCCGGCATATTAACGACGACTGAATCCATCACATAATAGCTGTCCAGGTCGGGATCCAGGATCAACTGACTGGTGTCTCCGATTTTCGAAATCAGATCGCGCAGGGCGGATCGGGCGTCATCCCCTTTGCCGAGACCGGCAATAACCTTGCGGGCTTCTTCGGCGCTGTCCAGGCCTGCGCCGTAGTCGGTTTCGGCCTGCCGCAACACCGCCTCGCCCGCCGCAGCCTTGGGCACCACCCCCAGAAGGGCGAATTGCGCCTCGCGAAGGATTTGGATGTAGGCGTTGCCTTGCCGCTCTTGGTTGGCGCTGTCGATCGCAACATTCTGGGTTACGATCAGTGAATAGATAAGATAGGCAACAGGCGCCATGAACAGGACGAAGACCGCATAGAGTCGCGGTCCGACCTTCAGCCTTAACATCGACTCTTCCCTTCCCAAACCCCCAAGAAGCGCCCGGCACCACGAACGACGTCAGCGTCGTCGTCCGCCCTTCGCTGGTGAACGCCCCCCTCATGCAACATCGATACCGCTTGCGACGATCGGGGCCGGAGTGATGAAACGTCAGGCAACATCGCCCGCTGACGGTCGCGTCACCGGTTCCGATGCCTGAATCACAGGCGCCGGCACCCTTTTTTTGTGCAGATTGTGGCGACGGCCAGCGGGCGCGAGATATCAGGACCGGGTCGGTTTTTCTTGAATCCTTCATCCCAAAACATTTCCGGCCTGCGGCGTGGGTGCCGTTTGTCGGGCGCTGTGGGTGCGGATGGCCTCGGCGAGCGGTTGGTCGAACCTACGGATATGATTGGTCCGCCAGGCCTTGATCAAAACATCGAATTCCTGGATCACCGGTCGTTGATCCACCTGATAATCAACGATCAGGGCACTCAACATGAAGATAAAATGATTATGGTCATGCCGATGTGCGGCACTATTCTTATAGTGACTCGAGCGCATGAGCAGCGTTTCAAGGTTGTTGTGATCACACATCCCGTCGATCAGCTCGTTCATTCTGCTGATCACCGTCACTCGATCGGCCCGTTGTACCAATGCCCGGCGCAGCGATTCGGCAACCGCCGCCAGTTTCTGGTGATCCGCATCAATGACCGGAACGCCCACTTTTTCCAGATCAATCACCGGCTTTACTCCGTGTGCCCGGTTGCTGATCGTCGTTGGGCCCCAGGACGTTGTCGAGGGCTTCCCAATCGAATTTGGCGGCAAGGCGACGCAAGCCGAACGCCAGTCCCGCCGGTTCGGCCGGCAACTGGTCGATCAGCGCCGTCAGTCGTTGATCATCGGACCGAAACACGGCCCGCCTCATGGCCTCGAGCAGGTCCGGGGAAATACTGTCGATCATCTCCCGCTGAAGCGGGGTAAACGGGCGCTCGGAAAAATGATCGTCCGCCTCAGGCTCATCGGCACCGGCATACTCGACCTTGAGGTGCTGCCGGATCACCGTCAGCAGATTTTCCACAGCCACCGGCTTGCGCAACAAGACATTTGCGCCCGTGGCCATCACCGCCGCCCGATCTTCGTCAAAGGCACGGGCGCTCAAAGCGACAATCACCACCTCGGCCCCGTCAGGCGTGGCCCTGATACGCCGGGTGGCCTCGCCGCCGTCCATGACCGGCAGGACGACGTCCATAATGATCAGATGAGGCCGCCACGTCTGCCACAGGTCAAGGGCTTCGCACCCGTTCGCGGCCTCCCGCAGGGCAAAACCATAGGGTTCCAACAGGCGGATCAGAGAGGCTCGATGATCCGCTTGGTCGTCCACCACCATGACGCGGTCTTTTTCAGGATATATCGCCTGGTTTTGTCCGTTTGAATAGGATTCCATAACCTTACAGTCAGCAGCCGTCGCCTTTTGCAACGGCAGATCTAAGCGGAAAATACTGCCTTGACCTTCGACGCTCACGACCGTGATGTCACCGCCCATCAATCGCGCGTGTCGGCGACTGATCGCCAAGTCAAGACCGCTGCCGCCCGATTCGGTCCCCCTCGTGGACTGCCGGAAAGGTTCGAACAACCCGCCGATCTCCGCGGTTGACATCCCGCCTCCGCTATCCTCGAACTCGAACACCAGTCTTCCGTCGTTGTCATCACGATCCGCAACCCGTAGCGCCACGCTCCCGTTATCGGTGCATTTTAGAGTATTTTTGCTCAGATTGATCAGGATTTGTCGAAGCTTGACGCCGTCCATGACAATATAACGGGGCAACTCTGATGACCATACAACCTCAGACAACAGCTTTTTGGCGCTGGCCCGCCTTTGAAACAACTCTCCCACCTCCTTGAGCAGCTTGTGCAGATCCAGAGGCTTAGGCGAGACGACCACCCGGGACGCCTCAATCTTGGACATTTCAATCACTTCGTTGATCAGCGCCAACAGGGCACGCCCGCTCCGATGGATCACCGCCACGATCTCGCGATCATTCGGATCGAGTGTCGGGCTCCCCAGCATAATGTGGCTGAAGCCCAGGACGGCGTTCAGAGGGGTGCGAATTTCATGACTGATGTTGGCAAGGAACGTGCTTTTGGCCCGATTGGCGTCGTCAGCGCGGTCCCTGGCCTCGGCCAGCGCCGCGGTCCGTTCGGCAACCAAACTCTCCAGGTGATCCCGATAGCGGCTGATTTCCGCCTCGGCACGCCGACGTTCGGAAATGTCGCGGGATGAGGCGTAGAGGTATCGCGTTCCCGCCAGTTCTATGCCGCCGGCACTGATCTCAACGTCGAATTCCGAGCCATCGCGGCGACGGTGCCTGGTCTGAAACACCCCGGGTTCCGCGAGCAACGCCATAATGCGCGCCCCGATCGCCTCACGAGGAAAGACCGCATCCCAGTTGGCCACATGGAGCGTCGCCGCTTCGGCCTCGGAGTAGCCCAACATGCGAAGAAATGAGGCGCTCCAGATGACCAGATTGCCGTCCCTATCCAGAATATGGACACCGTCACAGGCAAATTGAAGCAGACACCGGTATCGCTGTTCGGATATTTCGACCATATGGTGGAATCGTGAGCGCCCGACGATGTGATAGGCCGTACCGAAACTGATGAAAATCACAAAAATAAGCCCGCCGCCACCTAATAGCCGCGACATCAGCAAATTCTGATCCAAACTACCCCAACCGGCTTTGGGAATCGCCGCCAGCCTCCAGGTCCCATAGGGAAAGTGAACATCCATCTCCACGGGATGATGCAGAAATACCGATGGATCCCCTTTGATCAGGTCGCCCTTTTCTCCCAGCCCGTCCCGACCGCGGATGGCGACTTGAATGGGAAGGTCTTCACGATCCAAACCCGCCTCGGCGTAGATGGTTCGAACATCCAGCGCAACACTGATCACCCCGAACAGCCGCCCTGCCCCGCTTGGGGACTCTGGAAGCGTGACGGGATGGCGAACAAGCAAGTCACCATCACCATCGGTACCGACATCGGGACCTTCAATAGCAATCAACCCGTGATCGATGGCATGTTTGATCAACAGCCACGAAGGCCCAAGGTCCTGGTAATTGATGCCAAGGATGTGTTCATGGCCGGCGAGCGGATAAATCAGATCCACCAGCGTACCATGACTGACCGAAAGATAGCGAATCGTGGAATGCCCACGCAGTAACACCTCGGCAATCTTGTTAAATTCTGGGGGGGCAACATCACCATGCGCGATAATTTGCGCTTCCATACCGCGCGTTCTGGCCATCGGGATGATCAAAGCGCGCTCTAAACGAGCACGAACAATCCCTAATTGATCCTGTATTTGGCTGCGTTCCGTATCGTCAGACGCCTGTCGTTCGGCCTGATCGGCCTTCACAACCACCAGAGCCGCGGCCAGCGACAAACAGAGGGCTAACAAAAACGGGGCAACACGCCCCACTATCCAGTGGCTCGACGAATATCGCATGGCCATAGCGGCATTCTCTTTAATAACACTTTTCTATTTTCATAGACAAAACGATTTACGCATGCCTTCACTGCCGGTCGGCGTTATATGGCCATGCGGTCGGGCATCGGGCGTCCAGGTTGGACACATGAGCCCTAAGTCTTCCTCTTTTTATCCGGATTTCGGATAATTTTTACTTAACGGTTCCCGCCCTCGCATCGATGCGACCATTTGCCCCACTGACCAAGGGGAACGCCGCCGATACCGGCAAGCTCCGATCCACCCGTCCACCCGATGATACGGAGTCCGGCGGTTCCGCAACGAACGATCGGCCACGGTAAAGCCTCGAGCCCGGTCAACGCAGAACGATCGTGGCCTTGGCGAGTTCCTCGTGGGTCCGCCGCAACAGACTGGCCATGAGCCTCGCTTCGTAGCCGTTCCCGTTGTCCAGGCATTTCTGAATATCGGCAGCCAACCGTCCGAGGCGAATCGCCCCGATGGATGCCGCGGCGACGGTCAACGCATGCACCGTGCGGGCTTCAGCGGCGCGATCATTCCGGTCGAAGGCACGATGAATCGCGTCCAGCAGTGCCGGCACATGATCCACCACCGAAACCAGGAATAGGCGCGCCTCGGCGCCAAAGGAGCCGAACGACTCCCTGAACCGTTCCACATCCAGGGTCTCCGGGTCAATCTCGAAACCCACGGGCTCTGGAACCGCGTCCGGCGTCTGCCGTAGACCCAAGGCTTGGGGCAACAGGGTCTCCAAGGTTCGCGCCAAGGCTGACCGGTCGATGGGCTTGCTCAGCGAGAGGTCCATACCGGCATCCAGACAGTGCCGGTGGGTTTCAACCCGATCATCGGCGGTCAGTGCGACAATGGGCAGCCGCGCCCGTCCACTGGCTTCGGCGGCACGAATGGCGGCGGTCAGACCGAAACCGTCCATCTCGGGCATCTCGCAGTCCGTCAGCAACAGTCCGTACCCCGTTTCTTCCAACTGTGCCAACGCCTCGACGCCGTCGCCCACCACCCGATTGACGTAGCCCAATCGGGTCAACAAGAAACGAATGGTCAGTTGATCGGCGGCGTCATCCTCGGCCACCAGCACCGCGGCGCCAACCGCCCGCGCCTGATCTTCCGAAGGGGGCACCCAGACCGCTTCTTCTATCTCCGGGTCCTTCGGCGTCGGAGCCTCTGGCGTGGGGGCTTCCGGCGTCGGTTCCACCACCGGTCCCTCTCCTTCCGGCCGGTCGCTGGTCCTCCCGTCCTCACCATGGACATCGGCATCAGCCGCACCTTCGGGATGTGGCATTTCTACGGTCGTCACCGCGGCCTCAACCCTCGGGGCCCGGGACGGGGCCAACTCCGGGTTAGGGGGCAGTGCGACCTGATCCTGACCGGCCTCGACCAGAACCGGGGACGGTTCGCCCGCGGGCGGATGCGGTTCCGGCGCGGGGATATCCAGGATGTCGTCGATCACGATGGCCAGCATGGCCGCAGAGCGGCGAATGGCCAGGGACAGACGGCGCTGATCACCGGTCAGGTCGGTTTGGTCCAGTCGCTCCGCGGTCAGGACCACCTCCTGCACCGGCGCCCGAATCTCTTCATGGATCACCGCCAGCAGCGACGACTTGATGCCGGTTGCTTCTTCCGCCTGTTCCCGGGCCTCGGCGAGTTCGGCGGCCAGCCGCGTCGCGCGTCGCGCGTTGTCCGGAAACCGGGCCAGCGCCCGGATCAGAGCATCCATCGGGCCTGGTTCGGGTTCGGGCCCGTCCACCGCCAGCGCGGCATTCAGCGCCAACAGCGGCGCAACCACACACCGGCGGATGGCCACAACCGCGACGACGACCGCAAACCCAACAATGGCGATAATGGCCCACAACACCACTTCCTGCACATATATGGCATTTTTCGAAGCGGCATAGAGCTTGGTCCCCGCCAGTTCCTGTTGATCGGCCAACCGCGCCAGCACCGACAGCAGCGGGTTGATCGACGCATACATCAATTGGCCGGTGTAGGAGGCCAGACCGGCCGCGTCCTGCCCGGCCAGGATGTCGGCCAGTTCGTCCAACGCCACATTGGCGTCGGCCATGCGGGCTTCGGCCTCCTGGATCAACGGCTGTTCGGCCTGGCTGCCGACCTGGGACCGATACGCAGCCCAGGCCGGTCGCAGGCCGTCCCGAAGCCGACGGACCGCGGTCTCGCCATCGCCCCAGGCCAGATCGCCGTTCCGGACCTGCCCCGCCACCAGGAGCCCCGCCCGGGTATAGCCGTCGGAGACCGCCTTGAGGGCTACGGTCGGCAGCACGGCGTGACCGTAGAGGCGCTTGACCAGAGTCTCGTCCGAACCCACGGCCAGGATGCCGCTCAACATCAGGGCCACGACCGGTACGACGATCAGCGCCACCACCGCCAGGGAACGCCCCCTCAGTCCCGCCAGGGAACGCCAAAAAATGCTCATCCGACTGATCATCGGCCAGTCCTTCTCGGGAAAACCCGACATCACCGTAAGGGAAGGGCGAACATCAAGCCGCCGCGCGTCCACAAGTCATTCAGCCCGCGGTCCAGTTTGAGCGAACTGCCCCGTCCCAGATTGGCCTCGAAACTGTCGCCGTAATTGCCGACCCCGGCGACAATCCGATAGGCCCAACGGTCATCCAGGCCCAGAAACGGCCCCAAGCCGGGCGTGATCCCCAGCAGATACCGCACCCGGGGATTGTCACTGGTGCGCATGGCGTCGACGGTGGCCCGGGACACGCCCAGTTCTTCGGCCTCGATCATCGCCATCAGGGTCCAACGCGCGATTTCCAGCCAGTTATCGTCGCCCTTGCGCACCAGCGGCCCGAACGGTTCTTTGGAAATCCGCTGTCGAAGCAGAAGATATTGATCGGGGTCGGGCAAACCGAGTTGGATCGCCGCCAGCGCCGAAGCGTCCGCACTCAGGGCGTCGCACCCACCGTCCAGAAAAACCCGGATCAATTCCCGTTCCTTGCCGCCGCTGCGCGTGACCGGAATGTAAAGAATCCGTCTCGCCGTGAAGGCGTCCTTCAGGGCCTCCTCGGCGCTGGTCCCGCTCTGGAAACAGATCGAGCGGCCGGCCAGTTCATGCAAGGTTCGGATGCCGCTGCTGCGCCGAACCAGCAGGCCCTGACCATCAAAGAAGGCGACGCCAACCGGGTGAAGCCCCAGTTCATTGACCCGCCTCAAGGTGACGGTCATGTTGCGGTTAAGGATATCGATCTCCCCCCGGGCCAATGCCGCCATCCCCGGTTGGACCCCAAACGGCAGGAACGACACCCGGGTCGGGTCCCCCAGGACCGCGGCGGCCAGCGCCCGGCAATAATCGACGTTGAAACCGGTCCAGGCCCCGGCGGCATCCCGTTCCGAAAATCCGGTCAGGCCGGTCGCGACGCCACACCGAACCTGTCCGTGGGCCCGCACCGCCTGAAGCGTGGGTCCCGACGGCCCGGCCGGCGCCCCCGCCGCTCCGGCCGAGCCCGTTCCGGCCATCAGCATCCCAACAGCAAAGACAATCGCACTAACCCTGGTCATGAGCCGGATCATGGTCGCACGTCCTCCGCGTCGATGGTCACCATCCACCATCTGCCCCCCAACGCCTGCCCCCCGAACACCTGCCCAACCGACGCCGCCAGCATAGCCTGAACACCGTATCCCTGCAACGCCCGGAGGCGCTGTGCCCCGCGGATATCCCGCTCCGGTACGCCAGACAGACCGGGATCGCCACAGATCCTCGACGGTCCGCCCAGACTCCGGCTGGTTGCCTGCTCACGCCCCGCCCCTCACATCGACCGGGGCCAATCCCTCACTGACCCACCCTTGCAAGAGACGCACGCAGGCTTTTCGTTTGCAAGCGGCGTTACGGTCGGTTACTTACCCGACGGTCGATGGTAAACCCGGCCGGCGGTTGCGCGCGGGCTCCGGCCATGCGGGGAGATCTGTCATGAGCATACCGCTGCGTCACCCACCGCATCACGCGCTGTTGCCCGTCGGTTTGCCGGATGTTCTGCCGCCCGATGCCGACCACGAGGCGGCTTTGGTTGAACGCCTCATGGCTGGTTTCGCCGATCACGGCTACCAGCGGGTCAAGCCGCCCCTCTTGGAGTTTACCGACAGCCTGCTGGCCGGTACCGACGAGACGTTGGCACACCAGACCTTCCGGGTAATGGACCCGCTTTCCGGAAAAATGATGGGCATCCGCCCCGACTTCACACCCCAGGTTGCCCGGATCGCCGCGTCACGGCTGGTTCACGCCCCGCGGCCCTTGCGCCTGGCTTATGCCGGCCAGGTGTTGCGGGTATCCGGTTCTCAGCTTCGTCCGGAACGCGAGTTCGGTCAGGTCGGCGTCGAACTGATCGGAACGGACCGGCCCGAGGCCGACGCCGAGATGATCCTGCTGGCGGCGCACAGTCTGGCCGACCTGGGCGTCGCTCACCTGTCGGTCGACCTGTGCGTGCCGACGCTGGTCCCGACGCTCTGCCGGGCCTGGGGACTGGACCCGGTGGTGACCGCCCGATTGCGGCAGGCCCTGGACCGCAAAGACGCGGCCGGCGTTGCCGCGGTGGGCGGCGAGGCGGCCCTGGTGCTGGGCCAGTTGATGGCCGCGGCGGGGCTTGCAACCGGGGCGCTGGCCACGCTGGAAGCGATCGCCCTGCCCGCAGCCGCCGAGTCCGACCGGCGGCATCTGGCCCAAGTGGTGCGGTTGGTCCATGACGGAGCCCCCGACCTGATGCTCACCATCGATCTGGTGGAGTATCGCGGCTTCGAGTACCAGGATGGCGTCAGCTTTACCCTGTTCAGCCGAGGGGTCGGCGGCGAATTGGGGGTCGGCGGCCGGTATCGGGCCGGGGCGACCCGGGAGTCCGTCAGCACGGGGATTGGCGGCGAACCCGCGACCGGTTTCACCCTTTATGCCGATACCGTGGTGAAGGCGGCGCCGCCCCCGGTGGTCCGCCCCCGGGTTTACCTGCCCCATGGCACCGACCCGGCAACGGCCGGGCGCTTGCGGGCGGAAGGACGGGTGACCGTCGCCGGCCTGGCCCCCATTGACGAAGCCGCGGCGGACGACGAAGCTAGGCGGCTGGGATGCGCCTTGATCCTGGCCTCCGGAACGGTTCGTCCGGTCGGCCGGGTGGGGGACTGACGGGAGACGGGCGTCTTGATGACCATGCCCCGGAGCAAAGACAAGTTGCATTAATAATACATTGGGTGCAAGGCTCACCCGTTGCGATGGCTCTGTGCCCTGACGAGCACGGCCGTGCGGCGGTAAACATGCCAGCACGATGGTATGAAGGGACGGAGACGGAAACTATGGCCAACGTGGCGGTGATCGGCGCCCAATGGGGCGACGAAGGCAAAGGCAAGATCGTGGACTGGCTCTCGAGTCGAGCCGATGTGGTGGTGCGATTCCAGGGCGGCCATAACGCTGGCCATACTTTGGTCATCGACGGGACCGAATACCGCCTGAGCCTGTTGCCCTCGGGGGTAGTGCGCTCGGGTAAGCTGTCGGTGATCGGCAACGGGGTGGTGGTTGATCCTTGGGCCCTGCTGCGCGAGATCGAGGGCATCGCGGCCAAGGGTGTCACGGTGACGCCCGAGACCTTGCTGGTGGCCGAGAATGCCTCGCTGATTTTACCGGTCCACAGTGCCTTGGACCGCATCCGCGAAGAAGCCCGCGGCAGCCGCAAGATCGGCACCACCGGTCGCGGCATCGGTCCGGCTTACGAGGACAAGGTCGGACGGCGTTCGATCCGGCTTTGCGATCTCGCGGATCCCGACAGTCTGGGTGACAAGATCGCCGATCTGCTGTTCCATCATAATGCATTGCTGCGCGGGATGGGCGCACCCGAGGCGTCGGCTGCCGACCTGATGGCCGCCTTGCTCGACGTCGCGCCGAAAATCCTGCCCTATGCCGGGGTAGCCTGGTTGCGCCTGCACGAGTGGCGCCGGGCCGGCAAACGAATCCTGTTCGAGGGCGCCCAGGGCGCCATGCTCGATATCGACCACGGCACCTACCCGTTCGTGACCTCGTCCAACACGGTCGCCAGTCAGGCCGCCACCGGCAGCGGCATCGGTCCCGACGCCGTGGGCCGGGTGCTGGGGATCAGCAAGGCCTATTGCACTCGAGTCGGGGGCGGGCCGTTTCCAAGTGAACAGGATAACGACCTGGGCAGACTGATCGGCGAGCGAGGCCGCGAGTTCGGCACCGTCACCGGCCGGCCCCGGCGCTGCGGCTGGTTCGACGCCGTGCTGGTCCGCCAGGCGATCAAGATCAACGGCATCAACGGCATCGCGCTGACCAAGCTTGATGTCCTCGACGGTTTCGAAGAGATCAAGGTCTGCACCGGCTACCGCTATCGGGGTGAAGAGATTTCCTATCTGCCGTCAAGCCCAAGCGCCCAGGCGGCGGTCGAACCGATCTACGAAAGCTTCGAGGGCTGGCGTCAAAGCACCCGGGGCGCCCGCTCGTGGGGCCGCCTGCCCGCCACCGCCATCAAGTATATCCGCCGCATTGAGGAATTGATCTGCGCGCCCGTCACCCTGCTGTCCACCAGTCCCGAGCGTGACGATACCATCCTGATGCAAGACCCCTTCGCCGACTGAACGTCGCCAACGGCAAAACAGAGAGCCGTCCTGACCCCGGTCGGGACGGCCGTTCCCCGGGGCCGTGCCCGCCGGTCACCAGAGGTTTCACATCAACGCCCCGGACGACAGCGGGACGACTGCCGGCACCGGCCCAGGTCGCTCCGGTATCCCCACCCGGTCGAGGTGGTGAATCAGGTCCTGATCGAATCGCTGGGCATGAGAGCGCAGCATCGCCTTGACGTGGGGCCAGACGTTCACATTCTGCTCCCCGTCGCCCCGAACCATCGTCTGAAGGCAGTCACTGACCTCGCCGATGATCAGGAGATGACTGCGGCGGTGCTCGACCAGGCCCTGATAATCCAAATCGGACATGATATTTTCTTCAATCACGAAGTGGAGTTGCAGAGACCGCCTTAACATCTCCAGCGCCCTGACCACCTCGGCCCGACAGTTCCCCAATCCCGAGATTACGGCACTGACCGAATCGCCGATGGTCTCAATGTATTGATGATCGTCGGCGTTGGCTGTGGCATAGGCTGAGGTGGTGAACATGGCCGGACTCGATTCGAGAGGTTGAACATGCGTCGATGAAGTATGGATCATTCCTGGGCCGAAGAATAGCTAGGCATTCGTTACCTTCTCCTCCGTCATCTGGATTAGGGGGGCAATTCCCGACTTTCCGGCCCCCTCCGGATTCCGGGCAACACACAACGTAACGTGTTGATAGAAATCATATAATCAACCATCGGCGTTGCCCGGGTCGGTCGTTCGGCGTCACAACGCCGGGGCGGTCTGGAGTGGCCCTGCCGGTGGAACCGGCCCGGCGCCCGGGTGCGTGCAAGCCTGAAATCATGGTTCTGAGGGCCCCGAATCGACGGGCCGCGCCGATTCGGGACGATCGATGCGCTGCGACTCGATTCGTGCAACCCCGCACCCCAAAAACAGCATGACGCCGCGTGTGCAGCGCAGCATAAACTCCGCCCTGTGCCGTTTCCTGGCGGTAGGGACGCGGCAGAGCGGGCTGGCGGTTGGTCTTCAGTCGATGGAAGGATGGTGCCTGGGTCGTTTTTTCGACCCTGGGGTGTTTTGTCGTGCCCTAACCATGTGCGACCGCTTGACAGCTTGGGGCAGATCGGTGATACGGATGACTCATAGTGCGGTCCCAGGGGTTACGTCACCCCCAAGACTCAAAATGACCGCACCAAACATGAGGAAACCAGCCCAATGAGTTCCATCCCGCCCTCCGTCGGACAGACCCTGGCTATCCGGGACACCACTGGCAACCCCGCGCCACTCGGACTGTGCTGCTTCGGTTTGACCACCGTTCTGCTTAATCTGCATAATGCCGGTGTGTTCGACCTTAACGCTTCGATCCTGGCCATGGGCCTGTTTTACGGCGGCATGACCCAGATCATTGCCGGCATGATGGAGTGGAAGAAGAACAACACGTTTGCCACCACGGCGTTCTGTTCGTATGGCGCCTTCTGGATCGTGCTGGTCGGGCTCCTGGTCCTGCCGAAGCTGGTCGCCGGAACCTCTGCCGCCGCGGCGTTCCCGCCCGCCAACGCCGTAACCCTCGCCTGGTTCATGACCATCTGGGGCGCCTTCTCGGCCGTGCTGTTCGTCGGAACCTTCCGGCTCAACGTCGCCCTTCAGGTGGTTTTCGGTTCGCTCGTCATCCTGTTCGCCCTGCTCGCCGCCCATTTCTTCCTGGAAAGCCCGCAGCTTGGCACCATCGCCGGCTACGAAGGCATCTTCTGCGGCCTGAGCGCCATCTACACGGGCTTGGCCCAGGTTCTCAACGAAGTGTACAAGAGAGTGGTTCTGCCGATCGGCCCGGTTGCTGCCTGATCCGGGCTGACCCGACCTAACTGGCTTGCGATCGCCCCTCGTTTGCCCCCTGCCGCATCGGCGGTAGGGGTGCGGGCGGGGGGCTTTCCCATGAGGGCAAGCGGATTGAGATCACGAGGGCAAGCGGACTCAGATCACGTTGGATCGCCGTCGCGCGCGCCTTTGTGCCGGCCGGGGACGGCCGCGCTCCAGACTCTGCGCCCTGTTCGGAGCGGGCAGGATGCCCGCGCTCCAAGGAACGCTGTCCCGAGGAACGCCATCCCAGGGGACGCCGTTCGGGGTTTAGTCTAACGGGTCGCCTTGGGCGCTTCGCCCCCGCGGGGCGCCTCGGCGACTTTCGCCGGGTCGCCCGCAGGTGCCTTATGGTCGCCGGCCCGGCGTTCGGCACGTTCGGCGGCCAGCCGGAGCGAGATCGGATCGACCCGGATCATAATCTGCTTCCATTCGGATAACGTCACGAACCGGTACTTGTTGGCCTTGGCATAGGCCAGAATCTTCGGCAAGGCCGCCACGGTGTGGGTCTTGATGCTGTGCATCAGCACCACCGCGCCCGGAGACAAATTCTCGATCACCCGGCGGGCGATGACGTCGGGTTCAGCACCCTTCCAGTCTTGCGAATCAACGCTCCACAAGATGGTTTCCAGCGCCTCGCTTTGGGCGATGGTGTGCGTCACCGTATCATAGGCGCCATAAGGCGGGCGGAACCACTTGACCGGAATGCCGTTGGCCGTCAGCAACTCATCGGTCTGGTGCAGTTCCGCCAACTGCGCGTCGGCGCTCAGGGTGGTCATCATGGGGTGCTGCCACGAATGGTTCCCGATCTCGCACCCCGCCTTAATCATCTGCTTCAGCAGGTCGATATGATGGCCAACCTTGTTGCCGATGACGAAGAAGGTCGCGACGGCATCATATTCCGCCAACAGCCGCAAAATCTCAGTGTCGTTGGCCGGTGACGGACCGTCGTCAAACGTCAGCGCCAGAACGTTTTCTCCGGCCTCCCGTAACGCCTGCTCGGAAAGGGTGAGCGGACTGCCGGGATAAAGATGGGCGGCATAGAACGGCGCATGACCGTGGGTGACGACGTAGTCGCTGCTTTCTCCGGCCCAACCAGGCGTCGGACGGGCCAGCAGACCGCCGAGCATCAGACCGCCGGTCAATCGGGCGAACTCACGGCGATTCATCGTCATTCTCGAGTCTCCGCTAATAAACACCGTCCCATGAACAGCAGTGACCGGCCCCCGAACGGCCGGGGCAGCCTGACTGTGAAGCCAAGCCGTTGATAAAACCCGACATTGCGAGCCTCGGGGGCCGTCACCAGATGAACCCCGGCCAGCCCCAGCCGGCGGCAGTTTTCAACAAAACACTCGACCAGGCGGGCCCCAATCCCGCCACCACGCCGATCTGCCCGACAATTCACATGGAAATGCGCGGGAAAGTCGGCAAAGCAACTCTCGAACACGGCGTAGCCGGGAACATCGGCATAGAGCCGACGGGCCCCGGCACTCTCGCGACAGCCGGTAAGATACCCGACAACGCTCCCCCCGGACTCCCGCCAGAACCAGACATCGTCCGGACAGCATTCCAGGTAAAACGACGTCCACCGCCGGCAGAAATCCTGTCGCTCGGACGCCGAGGAGAACACCGTGCGCGACGAGGATTCGAAGAAAATCTCTTGCAGCGCCGCCAGTGCCGGAGCGGTGTCGGCAAGATCGGACAACCTGACCGGAGCACCGCCGCCAGCCATCATGTCCGATTGGCCGTTTGCAGTCGCTGGGCCACCGCTTGCGGCACCAGCATGAAGTAGCGGCCGCGGGCCTTCATCACGCCGGCGGCATTGGCGGCATCGTCGCCATGGCCCCAGAAATAATCGCCCCGGATCGGACCCTTGATGGCCCCGCCGGTATCCTGGGCCATCACCAGCGTCCGCAGCGTCCCCCCCGGCACCGGGGCGTCGTGAAGGTCAAGCCAGATCGGCACGCCCAGGGGAACGAAGTTCGGATCCACCGCCAGGCTCCGGCGCTCGGTCAGTTCGGTGGTCGCACCGCGGGGATCGCCGGAGGACCGCAGCTTGAAGAACACCGCACTCGGGTTCAGGCTCATCACCGGCTGAGCCCGGTCAGGGTGTTCGCGCAACCAGCTCCGGATGATCTGCATGGTCATCTGATCGGCGGTGGCGACCCCCTGATCCACCAGATACCGCCCGATCGGATAGTATTTCTGACCGTTCTGCCCGGCATAATTCAGGCCGACCACCGAACCATCGGTCATCCGGACCCGTCCCGAGCCCTGAATCTCCATGATAAAGGCTTCGATGGGATCATCGACCCACAGCAGCTCCAGCCCGCGTCCGGCCAACGCGCCGTTAGCGATCTCGGCCCGGCTCGGCAGCGCATGGCCATTGCGCGCCGGCATGCGATAGACCGGAACCGTAAAACGCCCGGTCCGGGTCCAGCTCCCGTTCAGCTCACACTCGTAGTAGCCGGTAAACAGCCCTTCCTGTCCTTCGCCGCCATTCAACGGCACCGGCACGAACGACGTCTCGAAGAACCGGCGGGCGGCCATGCGGTCGCCCGGAGTCAGCGTGGCGGCTGCGGCACAGGCCGGTTGCCAGTCGGCCACCCGCCCGGCCTTGCCCGAGGCTCCCACCAAGTGATCAGCACCCATGCTTTGCAGATAACGGCAGGTCCGCAACAGGGACGGCACCGCTTCGGCGACATTGTCGAGGGTCCAGCCGGTCAGGATGCGATAAGCCGGCGGCACCGGCCCGCCGTCATCCACCAGGGAAGGTCTTGGCCCGCCGGCACAGGCGCCCACCAACAGGATCAAGCCCAGCCAACCCATTCGGGCTCCGCCGCGCGCCCACCCGGTCGTCCGTTTCAGCATCTTCGTCCCGATCCGTCAGGCCGCGCAACCCCGCGGCGCCCGCTCAATCAACCCGCAGGAGGCAGGCATCCGACGCCCCCCCGAGCCCATGCGGCGAAAGGGTTACCCCGGAGGCGGGGTTCGGGTCAACCGAATGTAGGGACGCGGGTCCCGGAAGCGGTGATGGCGGGCTGGGACCGCGGATCGCGAGGCGTTCGGTCGGGGACGGATCGGGTGCAGTGCCGACTCGAGGGAAACCCATCACGGCTGTGACAAGCCGGTCCAAAGGCGCTAGGATCACCTTTGACCCTCCTTTGCCGGACTTTCCATGACCCCTGGTGCGCGCCTGCAAACGGCGATCGACTTACTCGCCGAGATTGCCGCTACGCCGCGGCCCGCCGATGCCGTGGCCAGTGCCTTCTTCCGGGCCCGGCGCTTTATCGGCTCCAAGGACCGCAGCGCCGTCGCCGAGACAGTGTTCACGGTGCTCCGCTGTGATGCCCGGCTCCGCTGGTGGTTGACCAGGACCGGTTGCCCCGACCCCACCGACGCCCGCGCCCGGGTGATCGCCCACGCCATTCTGGGCGAGCGGGCCACCGAGAGCGGCCGTCGCTCGGCCTCGGTCGCGCGGTTGTTCGACGGCGACGGTCGTTTCACCCCGGCTTCGTTCAACCCTGCCGAAGCCCGCCTGGCGGAAGCCCTCGATCAGCACACCCTCGAGCACCCGGGCATGCCCGAGGCGGTACGGGTGGAGTGCCCGGAGTGGGCCGAGTCCAGGTTGCGTCGGGCCCTTGGCGGCCGGTTTGTCCCGGAACTGGAAGCCATGACCGGCCCGGCCCCCCTGGACCTGCGGGTCAACCCGCTGCGCGCCGGCCGCGAGTCGGTGCTGGCCGGCCTCGCCGCCGCCGGCATCTCCGGGCATGCTTGCCGATTGTCGCCGTTCGGCATCCGGGTTGACGGTCGTCCGGCCATCGCCGCCCTGCAACTGTTCCAATCCGGCGCCATCGAGATTCAGGACGAAGGCTCGCAGTTGGTGGCGCTGCTGGCCGACGCCCGGCCCGGACAACAGGTGGTCGATTTCTGCGCGGGCGCCGGTGGCAAGGCGCTGGCCATGGCCGCGGCCATGAACAATCGCGGTCGCCTGATTGCCTGCGATGTGCTGGGCAACCGGCTGAAGCGCGCGGCCGAACGCATCCGTCGCGCCGGCCTGCACAATATCGAAACCAGGACGCTCAGTTCCGCCCGGGACCCCTGGGTGAAACGGCACAAGGGCAGCTTCGACCGGGTCTTGGTGGATGCGCCCTGTTCGGGCACCGGAACCTGGCGCCGCAACCCCGACTCCCGCTGGCGTCCTTTGGGTCCGGGGCTCGACCAACTGCTGCCGCTCCAGGCCGAGTTGCTGGACAGTGCCGCCCGCCTGGTCAAGCCGGGCGGCCGCCTGATCTACGCAACCTGTTCGCTGCTGCTTGAGGAAAACGAGGATCAAATCGACGCTTTTCTGGCCGGCCACCCGGATTTCGCGCCGTTGCCACAAGCCGAGGTCTGGCCCGCCATCATGGGCAGCCCGTCGCCGCTCGAGGGGCGCTGGCTGCGCCTGTCGCCCGCCCGACACGAAACCGACGGCTTCTTCGCAGCCATCCTGGTGCGTCAGAGTCAAGCGGTGCCCGCCTCTGACCTGACCGCCGCCACCGATGATGAACCCCAGGAAGACCACGCATGATCCAGCGACAATCGGGCGAAAGCAGCCCTTACTGCCCTGATTTGGAATGGTTCCGCTAAGACGGCCCCAGCACCCGGGCATTGACGGAAATGACGGTGGCCGGTATCGTCGACAGTGAGGTAAACTGCCTGCCGTGGTAGGGAGCGCGATTGCCAGATGACAGACTATGCAAGCGACGCCGATGTTCTGCCTTGCGGCTACCAGCTAAACGAATACAAAATCAGGGCTGTTCTAGGTCGTGGCGGATTCGGCATCACCTATATTGCTGAAGACGTGTATCTCGACCACGTTGTAGCGATCAAAGAGTACTGTCCCATCGGACTGGCTTGCCGTACCGGGGCCACGGTGACCGCAATCGCCGATTCGGACCCGGAGAAAGCACAGATTTTTAGCTGGGGTCTGCAAAGATTCGTCGACGAGGCCCGCATCCTGGCCCGCTGCCGTCACCCCAACATCATTCGGGTCATCCGTTATTTCGAATGCAACGGAACCGCTTATCTGGTCATGGATTTCGAAACCGGCGACGAACTGGGAACATTCCGGAGCCGCCTGGGACGACCATTCTCCGAAAGCGAGTTGTTGGGGCTGATGGACCCGCTGATGGAGGGTTTGGCCGCGATTCATCGCGCAGGCTTCCTGCACCGGGACATCAAACCCTCCAACATCATGGTCCGCCCGGACGGCACGCCGGTGTTGTTGGACTTCGGTGCCGCCCGGCAAGCCATCGGGACGCGCAAAGGCCTGTTCACCGTGATCGTCACCGGCGGTTACGCCCCGATCGAGCAATACGCGGCCGATGGTGATCAGGGGCCATGGACCGATGTCTATGGCCTTGGCGCGGTGTTCTATTGGGCTCTGACCGGCCAGAAGCCACCCGATGCCCTGGCCCGCATGCGCCGGGACCCCTACCAGCCCGTCAGCCAGCTCAAACGCGGCCAGTACAGCGAACGCCTGCTGGCCGCCATCGATGGTGCCCTTCTGTTCGAGCCCAGCGACCGTTTTTGTTCGATGGACGACTGGCGGGAGTTTCTGTACGGCCGCCATCCGACCCCCCGGGCCCTGGTCGAGCGGTTGGCGGTATGGCTGGCGACCGGCGTCACGAAGGAACCGGAAGCCCGTCCACCGGTCGGCCGGCAGCCGCCCCCGGTGGCCCCGACACCTCCGGTGTCGACGCCCGGCGACCAGATGGCAAAGCGCACCTTCGAGAGTTGGCGCAAAACCGTGGAGGGTCAGCCGGTCGCCGGTCTGTCGCGACCGCCCCCCCCCAATGCTCCGCGACCGCCAATACCACCCGCCCCCCGGCCCCCGGCGGCAACGCCGGCCCCGGTGACCCCGACCCTGGCCACCGCACCGTTCCCCAATGCCATAGGACCGCAACCCTGGCGGAGCGAAACCCTCGAACTTCCCAAGAACCCGTCCCGGCCATCCGCGCCGGGTCCCGCCGCCCCGGCATCATCCTATTCCTCGGACGCCACAGAGTTCGAGTTCGACTCACAGTGTCTCGAAGGGGGAGGAACACTCATCCTTTGCCACGGTAACGCCAACATCGTGGTCCCGAATGACGGACGGGAATATTTGATTGGCCGCAGTCGCAACAATCATCTGGTTCTGACCGACGCGGTCACGTCGCGCAACCATGCCCGCATCGTCATGAAGAGCGGTCACTTCGTGCTGACCGATATGAGCAAATTCGGCACCTGGGTTCAGTATGCCGATGGCCGGATCGTGCGCGTCAATGGCTCTTCCGAGGTCCTGTCGGGCAACGGCATCATCGCTTTCGGCGCCAAACCCGAAGCTGCCGGCGATACCGTGACATTCCAATGTCCGGATAACACCGAAAACGAAACCGTGATCGATCTCTCGTGAATGGTGACAATTCCATGACGCGGACAATCTGATCCGTCAGAATGTCCGCGCCCCGGAATGTCTGCGCCCCGGAACGTCTACGTCATGGCCGGCGCCGGCAACAGCGCCCATTCGTCGGCCGGAATCAGGGGCAGGATGTCGGCCTTGCCGTCAGAGTGACGGACCGCGGCGGCGAGGCGACGCTTCAGGCCCCTCTCCGGATACAGGTCGTGACCACCTTCCATCAGGCCAAGGTCGGCCAGGGCCAAGCGGGTCGCTTCGGCGTCGTCGCCGGCCGCAACCGCTTGCTCAAGCCAGCGCATGGCTTCGGCCTCGTCGCGGTCGACGCCCAGACCGAACCGATAGGCGGCGGCAAGCCGCAGACCAGCCTCCCTCAACCCCTGACCGGCGGCTCGCCGATACCAGATCGCAGCGGCGGCCTCGTCGTGGGGGCCGCACCGGCCCGAAGCCAGCAGGTCGCCGAGACGGGACTGGGCCCGGGCATGCCCCTGTTCGGCGGCCCGTTCGAAGGCATGGGCCGCAGCGGCCTCGGCGCGCACGGTACCGATACCGCAGGCCGCCAACAGTCCCATGGCGTACACGGCATCGATCTGGCCGAGGCTGGACGCTCGCTCGAAATAAGCAAAGGCCGCCGCTTCATCCCGCGCGACGCCCAGACCATAATAGGAGAGCACTCCTACCGAATAAAGCGCGGGCGGGTGGCCCTGATCGGCGGCACGCACCAGACGGGCGATCGCGGCTGCCGGGTCCTGGTGACCGATACCGCCCGCCAGGGCCGTGAGACCCAACCGATAGTCGGCGCCGACATGCCCCTGGTCGGCCGCATCCCGCAGCAACGCTTGGATCTGGTCGGGGTCGCACCCGATGTCGGGGCTCAAAGCGTAGCGTTCGGCCAGATCACATTGGGCATCGACATGGCCGTGTCCAGCCGCCCGACGCAACCACTCCAGCGCCAGATCGTCGCTATAGGGAACACCCTTGCCCTGGGAATACAGCAGACTGATCTTGTATTGGGCATCCGGATGATCGTGATTGGCGGCGCGTTGCAGCCAGTCGGCCGCTTTGGCATAGTCCACCGGAACCCCCATGCCGAAGAAGCAGATGATGCCGACGCTGTACTCTGCCTCGGTAAAACCCTGTTCCGCCGAGCGCATCAGCCATCGGACGGCTTCCTCCCCGTCCTGCAACCCGGTGTCGCCGCAGCCATAGAGGACGCCGAGGGTGTACTGGGCCTCGGGATGTCCTGCCTCGGCCGCCCGCCGGAGCCAGTCGCGAGCCTGGGCTTCATCGGCCTTGACCCCGATTCCGGCCACCAACACCTTACCGAGACGAAGCTGGGCTTCGACATGGCCCTGCTCGGCGGCACGCAAAATCCAGCCGATCCCGGCTTCGTCGTCCGGATCGGCATCGGCCAGGCAACAGCCGAGCCGGTATTGAGCTTCAGGGTGATCCTGTTCGGCCGCCCGCATCAACCAGCGGACCGCTTCGTCACCATCATGTCCGCTACCGTGACCCGTGGCGTACCAGATGCCCAAGCGCACTTGCGCTTCGACCAGGCCCAGGTTGGCGGCGCGGGTCATGAACTGCAACGCCGTCGCCTGGTCGCCGGCACTGGCATAGGCATCGAGATTTTGCATCCCCAGATCCAGCAGCGCCTGCGCCACCCCGGCATCGGCGGCATGACGGAGCCAGAGGAGAGCCTCTTCCGGGTTGGCCGGCACACCACGGCCCTCGGCATAGAAACGGCTGAGCCGATAACTGGCCTGGGCCACACCGCACCCGGCGGCGGCTCGATAACACCGAAACGCCGCCGCGTCATCGCCGGCGACCCCACCGGCGACACCGCAGCTATTCTCGTACAACCGCCCCAACTGGTAATGGCCTTCACCTTCGCCCTTAGCGGCCGCCAGGCGAAACAGCTTGGCGGCCTCGGGGGCATTGGGGGCAATGCCGATGCCGTGAAGGGTCCTGAGGCCAAGCACGATCATCGCCAAAGGAGCGCCTCTGGCCGCGCCCTGATGAAGCCATTTCAGTTCTTCTCCGGGATTCGCCGGAACCTCGAAGCGAAGCCGCACATTCCCGATGGAAATGTCGTCATTGTGTTTCAGAACCCGCTGGGAGACGTGCACACTGTTGACCCACACGCCGTTGCGGCTGTTGTTGTCGGTAAGCACCCAGTCCTTGTCTTCGTAGGCCACACGGGCATGTTCGCGCGAAACCCCCGGGGCCGCGAGAAAGATGTGGCACCGGGGAGCACGACCGAGAATGAACTCCGAGCGCACGCCGCCCAACAGTTCGAACTGCTCCTGCCCGATAAAAACCAGCCGGCTGACCGGCACCGACAGGCCCGCAATATCATCAAGCGTTTGAAACGGCACGGTGTTTCCTGAGGGGTGGTTGGTTACCGTCGCATGATTCAACAGCCTTAGGAACAGCCTTAAGAATTGATCGAAATCGAGCCGAAAGAAACGTTATCGCTGACGTCACCGCCGCTCGCGCCCGTGGCCGCCGCCAAGGCGGAACCGCCTGCCGCGGTCGCCCGGCTGCCACCGGCACCCGAGGCGTCGCCGCCGCTCTTGCCCGACGACGATCCCGTTCCCCAGCCCCGAAACGCGGTCAGCCCGCTCGGCACCAGCCCACCGCCCCAACTCCCGCCGGAACCACCCCCCGCGCTGATGCCCCCGCGAACGGGAACCGGTCCCGTCCGGCCCAGCAAGACATGGGAACGGTCGCGGATCGACCCCGAATCGACGGTGGACTGGTCGCCCCGCCGGCTCGCGGACCCGCCACTGCTCAGCGACCCTCCAAAGTCGGAATCCCCGCCCGCAGGCTTGGTCGTAGCCGGTGGCTCCTGACGGGTTGTATCGGGCGGAGACGGTTCGGCAGGACGAACGGCCGGGTCAATCTCCACGGAAGAGGGATGCACAGCGCCGTCCAATGGCGGCAACCCGCCACTCCACACGGCGGCAACGGCGCCGATCCCGGCACCAACCGACACGGATCGCTTGGTTTCTGTCGCGGTGCCAATCCCCATGACCTCGGTATATTCGCCAGACCGAAGCGTCCGGGTCAACGACCCGCCCCAAGGCCAGGCTGAAGCCATCGGGAGCTTAACCGAAGTGATGCCCATAACTTCGGTGTATTCGCCAGGCCCGAGCGTCGCGGTCAATGACCCACTGGGAGGTGTCGGGCCAGGAGGCACGGGAACGGGCGGCACCGGAACCGGAGGCACTGGAACGGGCGGCACCGGAACCGGAGGCACCGGAACCGGAGGCACGGGAACCGGAGGCACGGGAACCGGAGGCACGGGAACGGGCGGCACGGGAACCGGAGGCACGGGAACCGGAGGCACCGGAACGGGCGGCACCGGAACCGGAGGCACGGGAACGGGCGGCACCGGAACCGGAGGCACGGGAAC
>CAIYNU010000021.1 GCA_903927615.1 uncultured Rhodospirillales bacterium
AGGTTAACGGTTTCCAAAGGCCGTCGGCCTTTGGTGGGGTCGTAGGGGCCAAGCCCCTGCAAAATGCCTTCGGCGACCAGGGCGTTGCCCTGGACCCACCACCAAAGGCCGTCGGCCTTTGGAAACCATGACTTTTACCGTGCAATTTAGCGGACGTGGTCCACTGGTGTTGTGAACGAGACGCCGCGTTCCTGACGATCGTGTCGAGGGCACAACACAACGCAACACATTGAACAAGCGAATGTTCCGGCCCAACGGGGTCGGCAGGGTCCGTTGGCGTCGGAGCACTCGCGACCGATGCCCCTGGACGCTGGTCCATCACGGGGGGCGTCCCGAAACCACCCCGGACACAGTTTGTAACCATCGGTGCGGGTTCCGGACATCGTGCCGATCATCCGGCGCGCTACATTGTTCCGTTGCAAGTGGGGTTGGCCCGGAACGCTGGTTGACGGAGTCGGTGGGGCGTGTTCGAGACATCTTCGTACCGTGACGCGGGTCTTCCGGGGGACACCGCCGCCGTTGTCGCACCGGACCGGCTGGGGCTGTTGTGTCACGAAGTGATGGACGGAAACTTTCTGTGCGCGGTGCTGTTCCAGGTTCGCCCGGACCTGCCGGTGCAGGTGCTGCATACCCGCGACGACCTTGATGCCTGGATGTCTGGCGTGACTCCCGCCGCCCGGCTCATTGCGTTCTGCTCCGGGGTCGTGGTGCCGGCGGCGTATCTGGCGGTGCTCGGTGGTCAGGCCTATAACTTCCATCCGGGGACGCCGGACTATCCGGGACGGTTTCCCACAGCCTTTGCCCGCTACGACGGTGCCGCGCTGTTTGGGGCGACGCTGCACCAAATGGCAACGCGGGTCGATTCCGGACCGATTGTCGGTGTCGTGCAGTCTCCGGTGCCCCCCGGCAGCAGTTACCAATGGCTGGCGGCCAAGGCCCATCAGGCCGCGCTCCACCTGTTTCTGGAAACTGTGGACGCCCTGGCCTGTTCGTTGGCGCCGCTTCCTCCGCTCTCCCTCTCCTGGGGCGCCCGGCAATGCAGCTTGAAAGCACTGGAGCAGGCCTGCTGTTTGCCCAACGACATTTCGGCCGAAGAACTGGAACGGCGTTGCGGAAGCTTTGGCCAGGTTTTGGGCGCGAAGTTATATGTTATGCTCAGCGGTCGGCGGTTTGAACTGGCCGCATGACCGACGCCGGTAATGGGTTTCCGGTCGACAGGTGCTCGTTTGGAGGTTGCTAATATGATAGGGTATCGCTTGTTCGTTCTATGTTTGGTTGTGCCGCTGCTGGGCGGGGTGACCGGCGCCCGCGCTTGGGCGCAAACCGATGATGGGACGGCCCGAGCCGTCAGCTTCGTCGATGCGTTGGGGAAAGAAGCGGTCGCGACCATGGCCGACAAGACCATCACCAGGAACGAGCGGGTCAATCGCTTCAGAAACCTGTTTCACCGGGGCTTCGACATTCCGTCCCTGGCCCATTTTGCGCTTGGCCGCTACTGGCCGCTCGCGACGCCGGCCCAGCAGCAGGAGTATGTCCGGCAGTTCGACGAGATGGTGGTCCGCTCCTACGCTTCTCACTTCGAGTCCTACGGTGGCGGTACCTTCCGCATTGCGGCCAGCCGGTCCGACAGCGAGCATGACGCTTTCATAACCACAGTGGTTACGCCCTTGGCCGGACCGCCGGTCAATGTCGATTGGCGGGTGCGTCAACGGGATGGTCGTCTTGGCATCATCGACGTGGTGATCGAGGGCGTCAGCATGAGCGTTTCGGAACGCCAGGAATTCGCGTCGGTCATTCAGGCCAAGGGCGGCAGTATCGATGCCTTCCTTCAGGCGCTGCGGGAGAAGGTGGCGACCATGGTGGCGTCATCCCAGTGATCCCCTGGCGCCGGGGATGGCAGAGGCCGTATCGGGGGCTTGGCTTCTGTCCTGCATCCGCCAGGAGGCGTGCCTCCTGGACCTCATAACGTCAGGGTCCAAAGGGCCGACCGGCCCTTTGCGGGTATGGGCAGAGCACACAAAGTTGTTTTGGTTGAGCCCCACGCCCCATCCGGGCGCCGATCGGGCAAAATGCCCTTGGTGTGTCCGTCTTGATGGGGGGCCGTATCAGACACCGGTTGGGGCCGGGAGGCCCCAACCGGCAGCCTTTATTTACAGGCCGACCCGGGCCATGGCGACCGCGGTATCGCTCATTCGGGACGAGAAGCCCCACTCGTTATCGTACCAGCTCATCACCCGCACGAACGTGCCGCCGATCACCTTGGTTTCGTTCAGCGCGAAGATCGAAGAGCGCGGGTCGTGGTTGAAATCGCTGGACACCAGCTCTTCATCATAGGCGCCGAGGATACCCTTGAGGCGGGCTCCGGCCGCGGCTTCCTTGATGGCGGCGTTGATCTCTTCCACGCTGGTCGGGCGTCGGGCCACGAACTTGAAATCCACCACCGAGACGTTGGGGGTCGGAACCCGCATGGCGGTTCCGTCCAGCTTGCCCTTGAGTTCGGGCAGTACCTTGCCGACGGCCTTGGCGGCACCGGTGGAGGTCGGGATCATGTTGAGCGCGGCGGCGCGGGCGCGGTGCAAGTCCTTGTGCATGGTATCGACGATGCGCTGGTCGCCGGTGTAGCTGTGAATGGTGGTCATGAAGCCATGTTCGATGCCCACGGTGTTGTGAAGGACAAAGGCCACGGGCGCCAGGCAATTGGTGGTGCAAGAGGCGTTGGAGACCACGCGGTGTCCGGGCACCAGCTTGTCGTGATTCACGCCGTAGACGACGGTGATATCCTCGTCGGTGCCGGGAGCGGAAATCAGCACCTTGGCCGCGCCGGCTTCCAGGTGCTTGGCCGCGTCGGTCCGCTTGGTAAAGAGACCCGAACACTCCAGCGCCACGTCGACACCCAGGTCCTTCCAGGGCAACTTGGCGGGGTCACGTTCCTGCAGGGTCCGGACCGGCCGGCCATTGATCACCAATGCGTTGTCCCCGGCTTCGACGGTTAACGGGAACCGGCCGTGGACACTGTCGTACTTCAGCAGGTGGGCGTTGGTCTTGCCGTCGGCGAGATCATTGATCGCCACCACTTCCACGTCGGTCCGTCCCGATTCGTAAATCGCCCGCAGGACCAGGCGACCAATACGGCCAAATCCGTTGATCGCAACCCGAACTGCCATTCTCTCCTCCGATGAACTGCAATGCCACGCCGATGCTGATAAGAGGCCGATGCGACAGTCACAGTCGCAATCGTCCGCCCTATGTCCGACATGGGTGGCCGGTCTTCCGGCGCCCCGGCGCACCATGCCCCGCCGTCCGCTTCAGGTCAACAGCCCCGCGCCACCGGGGGTGTGACGGTTTGTTCGGGGGCAACGGGCGAAAGCGGTCCGGTGTGGGCTGGTTTGCAAAATCATCGGAGTGAAGTGTTGACGCCGGTGCCGGGCATGGATTAACTGCGGTCGGCACCTTGGCGTGTGCTCCATTGTGCCCTCCGTCTGTCCCTGCTTTGGTTATTTCCCAATGGATCAGTTCGATGCCGCCTTGAAACGCCTTGACCGGGCCGTCGACCGGTTGGAGGCGGCGCTTGACCAGCGCGAACAACGCTCCGAGAAGGAGGGTTCCGGGTTGGTCCAGGCGCTGCAAGCCGCCCGCGCCGACCAGGCGCACACCCAAGCGGTCGCCGATGGGGTTGCCTCCCGGCTCGATGGGGCAATCGAACGGCTCAATTCGGTCCTGGAGCGGTAGGTCACATGCCCCTCGTAGATATTTATCTCAGCGGTCGCAAATACACCGTGTCCTGCGAAGCCGGCCACGAGCCCCGGTTGCGCGAACTGGCTGATCATGTGGGCGGTCGCCTGCGCGAACTCAGCGAAAGCGGCGTCACGGGCAGCGATGCTCACATGCTGGTGCTGGCCTGTCTGGTGATTACCGATCAGTTGTTCGATTGCACCGATGGAACGGATCGCCCCCGGGTGCTGGTGCCGGCGGCGCAAAGGGATAAGGATCGGGACAAGGATCGGGATACGGAACGGGTTGCCGCGGCGACCGCCGTTGAGGCCGTTGCCCGCCGTATTGAAGACCTTGCGGCACGCCTGGAACAAGCCTAGACTCCTTGGTGGGAAGAGGCTGCGCGGCGCGTCAGGCATTTCATCCCCGGGGCCGATAATCACACCTCTCGGGAGCTGTCTCTGTCGGAACCCTTGGTTCCGGTACATGGCGCCCACCTGCATGTGCAGGCCGCGGAGGGATCATCAATGGCAACGGCCGATGCGGCTTCTTCTTGCACCTCCCGTCCGTTCTCTGAAAAGCCGCTGATCACCGAAGCCGTGCCCGCCGGCGCGGCGGCCGGTGCCCCGGACGCCAAAGCCGTGCTCCGCCGGGGCGTGCGTCTTCGCCGTCGGGCGGTCTGGCAGGCGGATGGCGGCCGGGCGGCGGCGGCCATTGTTCAGGTGATGGCCGCCAGCGGTTTGTTGCCCGAGGGCGGTGGTGTGGTCGCCGGCTATTGGCCGGTCGGGACGGAACTGGATTGCCGGCCGCTGTTGCATCGGCTGGGCGCCGTGGGATGGGACTGCGCGCTGCCGGTGGTGGTGGATGCCGGGGGGGCGTTGCGCTTCCGGCGCTGGCGGCCGGGTGACCCGTTGCCGGTCGGCGCCTACGGCATGCCCGAGCCTTCGGCTTTGGCACCCGAGGTCAGGCCCGGGCTGGTCCTGGTCCCGATGCTGGCCTTCGACCGCGCCGGCCACCGGTTGGGGCAGGGCGGGGGGCATTACGATCGAACCCTGGCGCAGTTGCGGACCCGGGCGTCGGTGCTGGCGGTGGGGCTGGCGTTTGCTGCTCAGGAGGAGCCCGCGTTGCCGGTGGAACCCCATGACCAACCGCTGGACTGGATCGTCACCGAAAAAGGCGCGATCCGGGTTCGGCCCGCTTGAACCTCGGGCCGTTGTAACCTTCTTATCGTTGGTGTGTGCCTGGAGGGCGGATGACCCGCCCTCGGAACCGTGAGGGCCGGTATGCGACTGCTGTTTCTGGGAGACGTCGTCGGCCGAAGCGGCCGGGAGGCGGTGTTGCGGCATTTGGGGTGGTTGCGCGAACAGTTCGTCCCCGACGTGGTGGTGGTGAATGGCGAGAACGCGGCCGGCGGCTACGGCATAACCGTCAAAATTGCCGCGGAGTTCTACGAGGCCGGGGTCGACGGTCTGACCACCGGCAATCACGTTTGGGATCAACGCGAGCTGATCGGGGCCATCGATCGCGATCCCCGGTTGCTGCGCCCGCTGAATTATCCCGAGGGTACTCCCGGTCGCGGCGCCACGGTGCTGACCACCCGAACCGGGCGAAAGGTCCTGGTGGTGTGTCTGATGGCGCGGCTGTTTATGGAGACTTTGGATAATCCCTTCGTCGCCATGGATCGCCTGTTGCGCCAGTACCGGTTAGGAACCGGCGGTGTTGACGCTATTCTGGTGGATTTTCACGGCGAAGCCACCAGCGAGAAGATGGCCATGGGCCATTACCTGGATGGCCGGGTGTCGGTGGTGGTCGGCAGCCACAGCCACATTCCCACCGCCGATGCGATGATTCTGACCGGTGGTACCGCGTACCAGACCGACGCCGGCATGTGCGGCGACTATGACAGCGTCATCGGCATGCGCAAGGAACTGTCGGTGGCCCGCTTTGTCCGGCAATTGCCGACCGAACGCCTGACCCCGTCCGAGGGTGAGGCCACGGTGTGCGGCGTGCTGGTGGAAACCGACGAGCGCACGGGTCTGGCCTGCCGGATCGAACCGCTCCGCCTGGGCGGCCGGCTCGGCCGCCAGGTACCGGAGGTCCGGCACCCGACGGCGAGGGGATAATCCGGGCTTTAACGCGAGTAGTATTCGACCACCAGATTCGGTTCCATCTGCACCGGGTACGGCACGTCGGCCAGGGCCGGGGCGCGCACGAAGGTGCCTTTCAGTTGATTCCGGTCCACCGAGAGGTAATCCGGGACATCGCGTTCGTTGGACGACACGGCTTCCAGGATCACCCCGATCTTCTTGGCCTTCTGACGGACCTCGATGACATCGCCGTCCCGGACTTGGAAGGACGGGATGTTGACCCGGCGAGCATTGACCAGGATGTGGCCGTGATTGACGAACTGGCGCGCCGCGAACGGGGTTGGCGCGAACTTCATCCGGTAGACCACGGCATCCAGCCGACGCTCCAGCAACTGGATCAGGTTTTCGCCGGTGTCGCCGCGCCGGCGCACCGCCTCGGCGTAAAGCCTGCGGAACTGACGCTCGCCGATATTGCCGTAATAGCCTTTGAGCTTTTGCTTGGCCATCAACTGCAAGCCGAAGTCCGACGGCTTCTTGCGCCGCTGGCCATGCTGGCCGGGACCGTAGGCGCGGCGGTTGATCGGGCTCTTGGGGCGGCCCCACAAATTGACGTTCAGCCGGCGGTCGATCTTGTACTTGGATTCTTGACGCTTGCTCATGATCCGTAATTGCCCTTTTGGGTACGGGTTGGTTTTGTCCCGATAGGTCGGTCCGCCGGAACGCGGCGACGGGGCGTGAACCGCAAGCGGCACGCCCACATTCTCGGGATGAGGCGCGCACTATACGCATGCGCCGACGGGAGTCAAATCCGGCCGTTCTCAAACAGCGATTTTCTTGGCCCCGGCCTGCCAAGGCGCCCACGCCGGGGCCCGTCGCTAAAGACTGGTGGGGACGTCACGCTTGCGGCTCAGCGTGGTATCAAGCCGAATATAAAGCCGGTTGGTTTCCTCAAAGCTCAGTCGCGTGCGGCTCGGCGGCCGGATTTCCCGGAAGAAGATGGCGATGGCGCTGTTCAACGAGGAAATGCAGTAGCCAAGAACGTAATAAACCTGACGCGCCGAACGCAGAAAGTTGGTCAGTTCGCTGGGGTTGCCGTCGATGAAGGACTCAAAGCAGTTTTCGTATCGGGTCAAGATGGTGCGCATGTCGGCGACGTTCTGGTTGATCAAGCTGATGATCTTGACATTGAACATCTGAAGCTGCGGCATGTACATCTTGTTCATGGTGGCATCGACCGGGACCGACTCCTTGGATTTCATCCAGGTCAGAACTTCGCGAATTCTTGGCCCGATGACTCGAACCTGCATCTGATAAAAGGTTACGCCCTTCCAGGCGGTGAACACCGCAACCGCTTCGGAATCCGCGATACCGAAGGCGCGCACGAAGTTCCGTGCCTCGGGCATGGTCGGATTCCACAGCGCCGCCAGCAGGCGCTCGCGGCTGGAGGTGGTGCGTTCCGAATCGAAGGCCTTCTGGACGATCGGGGAGATCTTTTCCGAGATCATCCGTTTGATGTCTTCCTCTTCCCGCGGGTCCAGGCGCAACACCGACGGATCGTAGGAAATACCGTTGGCGTCGAAGCATTCCTTCAGCAGGAAGGGGTCCAGCGACGGAATGGTGTCCATCAGCGCCAGCAGCTTGATGTCCTGGCTGAGATTGGCATCGCCGGTGCCGTCGGTGGGCAGTCCGACATAATCGGTTAAAAGCTGCTGATAGTTCTTTTGCCTCATATAGATGGCGCAGCCGCCATCTTGTGGGGCTTCTGTGGAGTAAGGCAGGTAAACGCCGGTCTCGATCGGATGGTATTCGCCGCCGCTCGGCCCTCCGAAGGCGCCCATCAGTTCCTTATTGACGTCGTCAACGAAGTTTGGAAACTTAAAGATGACCACCGCGTTCATGGCGGTGGATCTGAACAGGAGCTTTTCTTTGGGAAAGCTTCTCGCCATCTCGATGACGTTCATGGAGACGCTGGACCCTCCATGCAAGATGGCATCCAATACGGGCGAAAATCCTTTTACGGGTGTTGACGCCATGAGATAATCCTGATTGCTCCCTTTGAGGATGGGCGTGTTGAACCACGAGGCCGGCTCGTTCCGGAACAGGCTACGCCCAAAATTCCTTCGTATCATCATTCAATTGCGGAGATCATTGCACGAGCCATCGCCCGCGTCCAGTCTTCGAAAGGGGAATAGTCTGCTACGCGCACCGGTCATGGCCGAACCGGCCGGACCCGGCGGCCCGGGTGGAAAAAGGTGGGGCCAGAGGCGGCTCAACCGGACGCGGCACTTCCGGTGGCGGCGCCGGCGCCGCCAGGATCAGCCGACTCGGCGGTAGGCCGACAGGGCATTGAGAGTTTCCGCGCCGATGCGGCCGAGCGACCGGGCCAACGCCAGGGCCTCTTCGGTGTCGCCGTCTTCGACCGCCTGTTCGATGCCGCGGCAGACCAGGGCCAGGCGCAGAGCGCCGAAGGTCTGGGAGCAACCCGACAGCGCATGGCCTTCGAAGGCGATGATCCGCAGATTGGCGGTGGGGGTCGCGGCGGCGATCCGGTCCAGTCTGTGACTGAGGTCGTCAACGAAGCTGGTGAGGATGGCCGTCAGAGCATCGGGGGCGATATCGCCGCACAGGTCGGCCAGCGTGGCCACGTCAAACACCGGGGCGATGTCGTCCGTGGCGGACGCGGCGGGCCGGGTGGTCAGGGCATGCCACAGGCGTTCGACTCGGGGCCCCGGGTTGGGAGCCCAAGGATCACCGGCCCAAGGATCACCGGCCCAGGTGTCGCCGGCCCAGGTGTCGCCGGTATGGGCGCCGACGGCGGCCTCTTTAACCAATTCAATCGATCGCGCCATGGGTTGGCCGTCCTTTCCTGTCCGCGCGGCGGCTGCTGCCGACAGTTCGTGTCTTCAGTCCTTGGTCGTGGCGGTCGGAATGCAAGGACCGCGCCAGGGACCGGCGGCGGCCTCCGGCGCCGGAACCGCGGGTTATCGGGGAGTCTTGAACGCATCGCGGGATAGTTTTTGGGGTGGCCGGACCGGCAGCGGTATCCAGGGTCGCTGCGGACGAGTCCCGATCGCGCGACGGCCGGGGGGCGAAGGCGGAATGCCTCGCATTTTGCAAGTAATACTTTGTGCGCTGGCGGCGACCGGTGCGCCGGTGCCTCTGGCCAGGAGGACAAAGCACCCCTGAGCGTCGCGTGATGGCGACCATGGGTCGGCCGAACCCGGCTTTCGATCATTTGTGCGCAACGTATCCTTTGTCGTCATCGATGGCTGTTGGGGTTGCGCGGAGAACTTGGGCGGCCGATGTTTTGTCCGGTGGGGCGCTTTTTGAGATCGATCCGGGGATGGACGATGGTATGGTTTGCCGATAGCCGATCCGTGGCCGGTGGCGTGGACGTGATAGCGAATGACGAAGGCGATCTCGGCGATGGATCGGGTGTCTGTCGCCGGTGGCGCCGGCAAGGTCTTGGCGGTGAACGCGGGGAGTTGTTGGATGTGTCAGGACGGCACCGGTGCAGCGGCGGGTGCCGCCGGGGTCGTCACCGGCGTGGTGGAGGTCGCGGAGGCGGGCGGGCGGGTGCGCGCTTATGCCGATCGTGAGGCGTTGAGACGGGCTGAGCGTAACGCGGCGCTGGAACGGGTCGGTAGCGAAGGGGTGTGGGACTGGGAACCCGCGACCGGCCGCATGGAGGTCTCCCGCCGCTTCCTGACGCTGGTCGGCATCCCGGCCGTGGCTCGCGGCTATTGCGGGGAGGACTGGTTTTCGCGGGTTCATCCCGATGACCTGATCTGGCTCCAGGCCTGTTTTTCAGGCCAGACCGAACGGGCACCGGCGCCGTTTATCCTGGAACACCGGGTTCGGGTTGGCGATACCGGTTGGCGTTGGCTGGCCTGTCGCGGGATCGCGGTGCCCGGCCACGATGGCGTGCCCGACCGACTGGTGGGGACGGTCAACGAAATCACGGAAATGAAGAATGCCGAACAGCGGCTGCGCCAGAGCGAAGAGCGGTATACCCTGGCCGCCGCCGCTGCGAGCGACGGCCTGTATGACTGGGACCTTGTTAACAACAGCATCTATTACTCGCCGCGATGGAAGGCAATCCTTGGTTTTTCGGCCAAGGATATCACGGACTCGCCAAGCGAATGGTTCAAGCGGGTGGTGCCCGAGGACATGATCTGGCTTCAGGCCACCCTCGAGGAGCAGTTGAATCGGTCCCTGGACCCGGTGAAGTCGTTCAAGATCGAATACCGCATTCGCGATGCCGGTCAGGCCATCCGCTGGATGGTCTGTTGCGGCATGACGGTGCGCGACGATAATGGCGACGTGGTCAGAATGATCGGTTCCCAGGCCGACATTACCGATCGCAAGCTGGCCGAACAGGACTTGCGCCAAAGCGAGGAACGTTACGCGCTGGCGGCCCGCGGCGCCAATGACGGGTTGTGGGACTGGCGGCTTGATATCGGCGAGACCTATCTGTCGCCGCGCTGCCTGTCGATGCTTGGGTTTCCCGAAGCCGCACTGGAAAATCGCCTTAAGGATTGGTTCCGGTTGGTGGTTCCGGACGATCGTCGGGGGTTGGTGGCGGCGTTGCGTCAGCACCTGGCGGGCGCGACCGGGCATCTGGCCCATGAATTTCGCATGCGCCTTGCCGACGGCGGCATCGCCTGGTGTCAGATTCGCGGGGCCGTGGTGCGCGACGGCAACGGGTTGCCGGTGCGTATCGCCGGTTCCGTCAGCGACGTGACGGCGCGCAAGAAGGCAGAGTTGCGGCTCCAGTTCAACGCTTTCCACGACGGGCTGACGGGTTTGCCGAACCGCTCGCTGTTGCTCGATCGCGTCGGCCAGATGATGGCGCGGCAGAGCAGCGGCGGCCCTCATTTCGCCGTGCTTTTGCTCGACATCGACCGCTTTCAGGCGATCAACGACAGCCTGGGCAATGTTATGGGCGATCTGGTGCTGACCACCACGGCGACTCGGTTGTTGCGGGTGCGTCGGGTCGGCGACACCCTGGCCCGGCTGAGCGCCGATGAGCTCGCGCTGCTGACCGAAGAAGTCTCGGATCCGGCCACGGCGCTGATGGAGGCCAACCGCATGAGCGAGGTGGTGGCGCGGCCGTTCTATCTGGAGAACCGGGATATTGTGCTGACCGCCTCGGTGGGGATCGCGCTGAGCATTTCGGGTTACGAGCGGGCCGAGGACATGCTGCGGGACGCCAGTCTGGCCATGGCGCGTGCCAAGAGTGCCGGGCGGGCGCGGTCCGAGGTGTTCGATACCCGGTTGCGTGACCTGGCCCTGACCCAGGTGCAGACCGAATCCGATTTACACCGGGCCCTCGACGAACGTCAGTTTCGCCTGTACTACCAGCCCATCGTCACCCTGGCGGATGGCCGGATCGCCGGCTTCGAGGCGTTGATTCGCTGGCAACACCCGGAACGGGGCCTGATTCCGCCCTGCGAGTTCGTACCGTTGGCCGAGGAGTCCGGGCTGATCGTGCCCATCGGCCGGTGGGTGCTGGAAGAGGCGGCCCGGCAGTTGGTTTGGTGGCAGATCGGGCATCCCGACCGCCAGGCACTGTTCACCTCGGTGAACGTGTCGACCCGGCAATTACGGGACGATGATTTGTTGGCGCTGGTGGAGCGGGTGGTTCGCAAGACCGGGATCCAACCGTCCTCCTTGAAGCTTGAGATCACCGAGAGCATGCTGATGCACGGCCGGGACGAAGCCGAGCCGATGATGCAGGCGATTCAGCGCCTTGGTGTCCATTTTTCAATTGATGATTTCGGCACCGGCTATTCGTCGCTCAGCTATCTGCATCGGGTGCCGGCCAGCACCATCAAAATCGACAAGAGCTTCGTTCAGGCGATCGGCGAAGGTCCGGAAAAAGCGGCGATCGTTCACTTGATCGCCGCGCTGGGCGATATGCTGGGCATGGACGTGGTGGCCGAGGGCATCGAGACCGAGCAGGAGGCCGAATTCCTGATGGGCTTGCGCTGTCGCTACGGTCAGGGCTACCTCTTTGCCAAGCCGCTCCCGGCCAAGCAGATCGAAGCCCTGCTGGGACGGAGCCTCTGGTCATCAGGGGCCGGGACTGAAGGGGCCAGGACTGAGACGGTCATGGCGACGTCCTGACCGGTCGGGGCGCCCCTGTCCAGGGGCCGTGCCGGCGATTATTCGATCAGGGCGTCGAGGGTGGCCTTGACGCTTTGGACCATGGCGGCGCCGTACAGGCCGGCCTCAGCGGCGTGGGCAGCGAGAATGGTCGATAGCTCCCGCTCGGTGGTTGGCGCGTAGCGGGCGATGTCGGCAATCACCTCGTCCGAGACGATGGCCTCGCGAGCGACGCCGGAACGCTCCGCCTCACGCTCTCTCCAGGTGAGCAAGTCGCCCTTGATGGCGCTTTCGATCTGGTCCGACTCTTCCTTCAGTCGGGCGTCCTGGTACAGCACCAGCATGCGCCAGGCACCATCAGCATAGGCAGTATCGATGCGATCCACCACAACCGAGCGCAGAAAGGCGGCGACGGTGTGTCGGATCTGATCCGGATTGGCGTCGGGGATAATGAAGGTGCGGACTTCGGTGCTCATGGGGCGCGTCTCTGTGGTGGACGGGTGAGGAGGCCGGCTCAAGGGACTGCCGGCGCCGGGGCATCGGGGGTGAGGGCAGCGGTGACCAGTGGGCAGCCGCAGAACGGGCATTTCAGAGCCGCCAGGGCTTGGGCCCGCTGCGCTTCGGTCAGTGTGACGCCGAGCCGGGCCGCCGCCTCGTCCAACAGGCGCCGGTGGGTGCTATTGACGCCGCAGCCATGGTCGATCATGCCGGCATAGTCATCGGTCGGCATCACCTGGAACGCCGCCGCCGTTCCCGCAACCGAAGAGGCACAAAGCGCCCCAAGTCCGAACAGAAATTGCCGCCGAGGGGAGGGGAAGGGGGTGCTCATCGTATCCGATCCTGTTCCGTTACCGTCCGGGCTGGGGCCGTAGGGACTGTATACGCCGTTTTACGACGGCTCGCACCCGTGCTGTGAGTCCCGTCCTTTGGGTCCCGGGGGGCTGCGCTCGGCGGTTGGGGGGCGACCGGTTTCGGTCGGTCATTCCTTCAGGGGTTTCAGCGGCAGGGCAAGGCCGGCGGCGACGAACACCACCCGTTCGGCGCGGGCGGCGACCGCCTGGTTGAGGCGGCCGGCGTGGTCCCGAAAGGCGCGGGCCAGGGCGTTGTCGGGCACGATGCCGAGGCCGACTTCGTTGGTCACCAGAATCAGACGGCCTTGGACGGCGTCGCAGGCCGAAACCAGATCGGCGGATGCGGCTTCGACGCTGTGGCCGGCCTCCATCAGATTCGAAAGCCACAGGGTGAGGCAATCCACCAGCACCGTGGCCTCCGGGCTCCCGGTAAGGCGGCGTACGGCCTCCGGCAGCAGCAGGGGTTCTTCCACCGTGGTCCAGTGGTCGGCCCGCCGCAGACGATGTTCGTGGATGCGCCGGGCCATCTCGTCGTCGCGACTCCCGGCGGTGGCGAGGTAAATCCGGGGCGGCGGCCGGCTTAAAGCCAGGCTCTCGGCATAAGTGCTTTTCCCCGAACGGGCCCCGCCGAGGACCAGGGTGATGGTTGGGTTCGCTGCGCTCATGGTTGGGTTCGCTGCGCTCAGGGTGGGTGTTCGCTGCGCTCAGGGTCGGGTTCGCTGGGCCGAAGGGGTCGCTCTGGCCCGGGCGATGTCGTCGAGCAGGTCGAGGGCCGACTGGTTTCCGTGGGCGGCGGCGCGCTTGATCAGATCCAGGCCGGCGGCCGGGTTGGCGTCCAGGCCGATGCCGCGCAGTTGCATCACCCCTAAATTCATCTCGGCCGGGGGGTAGCCGGCTCGAGCCGCTTCACCATACCAGAACGCGGCCAGGGTGGGGTTGGCGACGACCCCCGCCCCCAGCCGGTACATCTGGCCGATGGCGAAGGCGGCTTCCGGGCTGCCGGCGTCCGCCGCCTGACGATAGAGGACGAAGGCGCCGGCATCGTCGTTGCTATCCTGGGCTTGTCGCGCCTGATCGAGCAGCCGTTGGGTGCGGGCCGATTCGGTGGCGGTGGCGGCTTCGCCCGAACGGGGTACCAGCGGGGCGAAGGTTGGCGGCCGGGCTTCCTCGGGCACCTCCAGCGGCCGTCCCAAGCCCATCGGCGTCGGCACCGGAGCGGTCGGCGCTAAAACCGGGACCGGTGGGGGCGGCGCGGCGGCGGCTGGCGGCGGGACCAGGGCCGGCGGTACCGGCACCCCGGCGGTCACCGGTGCCGGTCGTGGGGTCGGCCCGGGTGGCGGATGCGGCGCGGCCGGCGCCGCGACGAAGTCGATGGCGATGCGGTGGTGGGCATTGGCTTCGGAAGGCAGCGCCCGGACCGACAGCACCCGAACCGGGCCGCTGGCCAGGAAGCGGACTTCGGCGGTGGTGGGGGCGGCTGCCGGGGCGATGCTCAGTCCGACCAGAGGCGCCAGATTCGTGAGCGTCCGGCTTCCTATGGTCTTGATCCCGGTTTCCGCCAGATCGATGGTGACGGTCAGGCCGTCGGCCGAGACCGCCTCGGTGAAGGGACCGGCGGAATCCAGGTCGATCACCGCCCTGATCTGGTCCTGGTGACGGCCGAAGCGGACATCCAGCAACTGGCGGGCGTCGGCCGGTCCCGGCCCTTGGGTGATCACCAGAACGGCCGCGGTGAGCAGTCCCGAGGCCGGGTGGCGCCAAGGCCGCCCTGAAGAACGGCGCCGAGTGCAGGAAGGCGGTAACACGGGCGAGGAGCCGGACATGGCGCGATCTTTCGGTTCGGCGATCGGACAGGCGGCGAGGTGCCGTCGCGGCTCCATCGACGTTACAAAGAAACACTGCGTGGGGGCGGGGCGGATTCGGGCCGGCTTTGCAGGGCGTCCAGGACACCGTCGATATCACGGACCACGGTAAAGAGCCGCTGATAACCGCCCGACACGAAGCCTTCGGCCGTGATGTGCTCCATCAACTTCACCAGGGGGGCCCAATAACCGGCAATATCGGCGATGATGATGGGTTTGTCGTGAAGCCGGAGTTGCTTCCACGTTACCACTTCAAAGGCTTCGTCCAGCGTGCCAAATCCACCCGGCAGGACGACAAAAGCATCCGAATGGTCGACCATCAGCCGCTTGCGTTCGTGCATGCTGTCAACCACCAGCAACTCGGACAGGGCGTCGTGGCCGACCTCCAGCGCCCGGATGTGGTCCGGGATGATCCCGGTGACGCGGCCCCCCGCGGCCAAAGCGGCATTGGCCACCAGACCCATCAGCCCGACCCGGCCTCCGCCATAGACCAGCCGGACGCCGGACCGGGCCAAGCCGGTTCCCAGTTGGCGCGCCGCGTCCTTGTAGACGTCGTTGACGAGACTGGACGAGCCGCAGTACACACATACGGAACTTAACGATACCATGGATATACCTGCACAACCGAGGATTGGGCCGACGAGTGGCGCGAGACTATGGCCGAGGATTGGCATGGCGGAAGCAGGGCGGGGCGGGGCCGGGGCCTCGTCTGAAGGCCGCTTACACCAAGGGCCGGAAAATCACAAGTCTGGCTCCGCCGGCTCCGGTGGCGGCCGGGAAGGGATGGGATTGATGCCGGCGTCGCGATGCCCGTTCCGACGACTCCGCGCCGCCCGGTCGGCTTTGGCGCTGCGGGCGCTGGTATCGTTCGGACTGGTCCTGATGCTGGCGGTGGGGTTGTGTTCGGAGCCGGTTGCGGCTGGGGATGATCCGATTCAGGCGGTGGCCGATCGGCAGGCGGAAATGGATCGGATGGCCAAGGCAATGCAGGTCATCGGCCGCTTTCTGAAGAACGAGGGCGCCACGGTTGCCGAGGTGGGGGTCAGTGCCGGGACCATCCGGGCGGTCGCGGTTCGGCTGGTCAGCGACCTGTTTCCCGAAGGAACTGAGATCGGAGTCGGCGGCAGTGCGGCCCGGCCGGAACTCTGGCGGCAGTGGGATGTGTTCGGCCAGTACGCGGCCAATCTGTCGGCGACGGCAGGACGGTTGGCGGCGGTTGCTGCGACCGGGGACGCGGGCGCCATGCGCGCGCCGATGATTGCGGTGGTCCGGGCGTGCGGTGCCTGTCATGAACTGTTCCGGCAGAAAAAGCCATGATGCCGGCAAGCCATGATCAAAGCCCGTCGCTGGCAGTGAATGGCGGGCCCGGTCGCGCCGGGGCTTTCGGTCGCTGGCTGGGGATGGCTTCGCTGCTGGCGGGGCTGGTGCTGACGGTTCCGCCGGTGACGGTCCCGGCGCCGGCCATGGCCGCGGCGTCCCGGGTTTCGTCCCAGGTCGAACGGGTGGCCCGGGGCCAGTATCTGTTTGATGCCGCCGGCTGCTTCGGCTGTCACACCGACGAGGTGCATGGCGGCCAGCGGCTGGCCGGCGGACGGGCCCTGGACACGCCGTTCGGCACGTTCTACCCGCCCAACATCACGCCGGACCCCATCTACGGCATCGGCAACTGGAGCAACGCAGCGTTCATCCGGGCGCTACGTCATGGTGTCCGCGCCGATGGATCATCCCTGTTTCCGGCGTTTCCGTATACCTCCTATACCTTGATGGATGATGGCGACATCCTGGACCTCAAGGCGTATCTGATGACCCAGAAGCCGGTGGCCCAGCCCAACCGGCCTCACGAACTCAAGGATCCGTTCGGTTGGCGGGTGCTGATGCCGGCCTGGAATCTGATGTATCTCGAGGTTGGACCGCTCGACACCAATCCGCATCAGTCAGCCCAGTGGAACCGCGGCCAGTATTTGGTGCGCGCCCTCGGCCATTGCGGCGAGTGCCATACCCGCCGGGACTGGGCCGGCGGTCTTGACCAGCGACAGATGCTGGCTGGGAATCCCGGCGGAAATGGTGGCGCGGGGGCACCCAATCTGACACCGGAGGTCGAGACCGGACTGGGCAAGTGGTCGGAGGCTGACCTGTTGCTTCTGCTGGAAATCGGGCTGAAGCCCGACGGTGATGTGGTCGGCGGCTCCATGGCCGAGGTGGTCCGGAATACCACCTCGATGCTGACGCTGGCCGATCGCAAGGCGATGGTGGCCTACTTGCGATCGCTGCCGCCCATGGTTTTCCCTCACGTCGAACCGCACCGGTGAGGGCCGCCTGGGACGGCAGGCTCACGCAGCCCGCGCGTCCCCTGAGATCTAATACCAGTTCCCGATGAGCCCAACTCAGCGGGAACTGGTATAAGCACTGATGGGGGCTCGGTTTCACCCCCATCAGCACCTTCGGGTTAGAAACGGTGGTGGAGGCTTAGCTGGACGTGCTGCCCCGTGTAATTGTCTTGCAGATCGGCGCCATAGCCCAGAACGATGTTGGTTTCCTGGGTCTCAATCCCCTGGATTTGCACCGAGAACCCGAGTCTGGCCACTTCCTGACCGATCTTGACGCTGTTGGCCTGGAGACTGCTGCCGATCAAGGTGAACGGGCTGCCTCCGTTCAAGTTCCCCAGATAGTGAGCGAGTTCGACATCACCGGTCGGCGTCAGGACAAAGGAACCGGCCGTGATTCCGGCGCCCTTGAGGCGGGTTCCCACGCCGACCTGGCCGACATTGGTGTCGGCGCTGCCCACCGTCAGCGAGAAGATGTCGGCATTGGATTCAGTGAATCCGGACCGGGTGAGGGCGCTATAACCGCCGAGCAGATAGGGCTCGACCGTCACGCTTCCGAAATCGCGGGTCAGACCGGCGTTGACCATGGCGTTGGCGCCATAGGCCCAGTCGGTGCTGCTCGCGGCCACGCCGAGATTACCCAGCACCGTTCCGCCGGTGGTCCCGGTGACGCCGGTGATCCGGGTCCGTTTGAATTGCTGATCAAAGCCGCTGCCCGAGACCGTGGCGTCAACGAACAGGCCCTGGCCGGACCAACCGCCATAGGTGAAGACATGGTAGCCCCGATCGGAGCCATTGCCGCCACTGCTGGTGTTGGACAGGGTCATGCCGCTGCCGAACCCGAAATAATACCCGTTATCCCGGTAGAGATCGACGCCGATGACAAACCCGCCGGTGTCCCGTTCGAAGCCGACCGTCCGGGAATCGGTGCTACCGGTGGTCAGAATCGCTTCGGTCCACAAGGCGGAGGGCGTCCAGGTGCTGTTCTCGGGGCTCCAACCGCTGTCGGTGGGGGTGCCATAAACCACGACGCCGCCGGTGGCCGGGCCGTTGGTCACGCCCGTTGGGGCGGGCGCGGCGGTTGAGGCGGCCGCCGGCCGCGCGGTCTGATCGCCGGCGGTGCTCTGGCGGTTGGTGGTTTCACCGGTGTTGGCGCCGGCCGGTTCCGGCCAAACCCTGACGGTGGGGTCGCCGCCGCTCAGTCCGCTGGAGCCGCCGGTTCCGCTCACGCGCAGTCCGGTTGCAGAGGTGCTGCGCGACGTCGCCCCGTGGTTCAGGATGGTCCGGCCGACCGACTCCATGTCCTTGGTGGTGCCGACCATGACGTTGGCATAGGGCGTTCCGTTGCTGCTGTCGTAGGTCGAGACAAGGTTGCCGACATTCAGCAGGCCCCAACCGGTGTAGGGGTTGACCGTGCCGGTGTTGGAGGCGGTCTTCAGGACCAGCGAGGTGAGTTGGGGGGCGGTGGCGTTGGGATAGAGTTCCTTGGCCAGCGCCAGCGCGCCGGTGACGTGGGGGGCGGCAAACGAGGTGCCCTGGTTGGCGATATAGCCGCCGCCATTTTGGGTCGTGACCAGCCCCTGGCTGAAATCGCCACCGGGCGCGGCGAGACAGTAAGACATCGCCACGCCGCAATAATTGGCATATTGCGGAACCTGACCATTGACGTCAACCGAGGTCACGGCCAGGCTGTAGCCAAGATATTCGGGGAAGTAATAAGGAATGCTGCTGTTGATGGACGGCTGGTTGGCGTAGTCGTTGCCCGACGCCCAGACCAGGACCGACCCCGAAGATTTGGCGAGGGCGTAGGTGTTTAACGTTCCGCCAAATTGTTGTGCGATCGTGGTGCGGTTAAAGGATGGATTGAGGGCGTTGGCGTTGGGGTTGCCGACCGACAGGTTGAAGATCCGTACACCATGATCGATGCCGTACTGTACCGCCGCCGGGAGGTTGAAGGGGGTAGCGCCATAGGCCGCAGCCAAGGCATACCCTACCGGGTCCTCGGCGATCCGTAGCCCCATGACGTTGGCCCCAGGCGCCACACCGACCATGCCGCTGCCGTTGTTTTGCGCAACGATCACCCCGGTCACCTCGGTTCCGTGACCCAAATAGTCCCCGAAGGTCGTGCGGCCGGTGATCGTATCATAACCGGTGACGAGATGGCCGGCGAGGGCCGGTTGGGTGTAGTCGATGCCGGAGTCGACAACACCGACCGTGACGCCGGTGCCGGTAATGCCCCGCTGAGTGGCCGGACCTTCATTGATCAAGGGCAGGCCCGAGTAACCGGTGAGGCCGGCTACGGTTCCGTTGGCTGACGCCCCCGCATATGCCGGTAAACACCACGCCAGGGCGACGACGGATAGGATTCCGAACAGAAGACCGAAGCGCCGCCCTGGACCGTGTGCGAGTGCTCCGGTGCTATCCCCTTGTGAAATTACGGAAAAGTTGCCCTGCATACCAAGACCTCCGCTTGCAGCTCACCGCGATACCCACTGGGCCGCCAGATGGGACCTCGGGCGGGTGCGGCGGGTGCGGGGCCGATCATTGGGGACAGACTCGTGTCCCGGCTCGCGTAAACCCCATTGGGTGTAACGCAAACAAGCGATCAGCGCCGCAACTTTTCTAAGTTTCGGCGGTTGAATGTTGCAAATTGTAACGGATCGGTCACGGCTGGCGAAGCTTATTTCGGTATACTTCAAGTTGGGCGCGGTAACCCTCGGCGTCGCCATACTCCAGAAAGGTCAGATAGCGATGATGAGGGTCGCGGATGCGCAGCGCATGCTTGATCGGGCACCAGTATTGCTCGGTGCGGCTCGCAATCTCGCGAGCATAGGCAATCACGCCATTGGCATAGCCACAGTATACGCAGTTCAAGGCTTCCAGCCGGTTTAAATAACTTAGGTGATGGTGGTCAATTGCGATGTACTCTAATCGTCGAACTCGAGGTATCCGATAGAGTCGGAAGCAAATAGCTTGATACAGGCTGACCCAGCCATCCAGCAAGGCGATTGGAACGATCAGCGAGTAAATGATCGGGGCCGAGATCTGATTCAGCAGCGAAGTTTTGCTCAGGTATCGAACCAGCCCCATTCGCAGGCAGCGGTGGCGCTCGATGACATCCCGTTCAAAAGCAATGATCTTGCCCTTGAGGCTGAAACCACGGAGCGTTAGGCCTGTCTCCAGTTCCCGCGCCAACTCGTCCTCCAGCGCCTGGATACGCGAAAGGAGATCGGCAATCCGTGGGGTCATCAACGATGCCTGGACATCAAGGGGCTGGGGCCTCGCGACCCCGGCGGGGCCAGGGGCAGAGCCCCTGGTTGCTGACCGGATCATACCGGCCAAGCGTTAAGAATCACCCCTCAGCCGTCATGGGGGCTTTGCCCCCGAACTCCTACCCGGGGCTTTGCCCCCGAACCCCTACCCGGGGCTTTGCCCCCGAACCCCTACCCGGGGCTTTGCCCCCGAACCCCTACCCGGGGCTTTGCCCCCGAACCCCTACCCGGGGCTTTGCCCCTGGACCCCACCAAGGGGTGACCCCTTGGAACCCATGAATCGTCAGTTGTGTATCGCCCGCCCGTCCACAGCCAGCGCCGCCTCCTTGATGGTTTCGCTGAGCGTCGGGTGGGCGTGGCAGGTCCGGGCGATGTCTTCCGCCGAAGCGCCGAATTCCAGTGCCAGACCGATTTCCGCGATCAGATGGCCGGCATCGGGACCAAGAATGTGGACGCCGAGCACCCGGTCGGTTTTGGCGTCGGCCAGCACCTTGACGAACCCATCGGTGCAGGCCATGGCCCGGGCGCGGCCGTTGGCCGAGAACGGAAACTTGCCGACTTTGTAGGAAATGCCCGCGTCCTTTAACTGTTCCTCGGTCTTGCCCACCGAAGCGACTTCCGGCCACGTGTAAATAATGCCGGGAATTGCATCATAGTTGATGTGCCCCGACTGCCCGGCAATGATTTCCGCGACCACAACCCCCTCGTCCTCGGCCTTGTGGGCCAGCATCGGGCCCTCAATGACGTCGCCGATGGCGTAGATGTGCGGAACGCTGGTCCGGAAATGGCTGTCGGTCTTGATCCGGCCCCGGTTGTCCGTCTCAATGCCGACGGTTTCCAGTCCCAGGCCGCCGGTGTAGGGGCGACGGCCGATGGCCACCAGCACCACGTCGGTGACGACGGTTTCAGCCGTGCCGCCGGCGGCGGGTTCTACGGTCAGGGTGATCCCGGAGTCGCCGGGAACCGCCGCCGTAACCTTGGTGGACAGCCGGAACGTCAGGCCTTGCTTGGTCAGCAGGCGCTGGGTCTGTTTGGACAGTTCGCCATCCATGCCGGGCAGGATGCGATCCAGATACTCGATCACCGTGACCTCGGCGCCGAGCCGGCTCCACACCGACCCCAACTCCAGGCCGATGACGCCGCCGCCAATCACGGTCAGCCGCTTGGGGACCTCGGACAACGCGAGCGCACCGGTGGACGAGACGATCCGCGTCTCATCGATCTCGACACCGGGCAGCGGTGTGACCTCGGAACCGGTGGCAATGATGATGCTTTTGGCGCTCACCACTTGAGTCTCGCCGGTCTTGGCCTGGACTTCGATCAGGTCCGGGGCGGTCAGGCGCCCGTGGCCCCGGAGCCAAGTGATCTTATTCTTCTTGAACAGAAATTCGATGCCGCCGGTCAGGTCCTTGACCACCTTGGTCTTGTGGGCCATCAGCGCCGGCAGGTCCAGCGACACCGAGCCGAGCACGATGCCGTGCCCGCCGAGATGGTGCTTGGCTTCGTCATACTTTTCGGAACTGGTCAGCAGTGCCTTGGACGGGATGCACCCGACATTGAGGCAGGTTCCGCCCAACGTGTCCCATTTCTCGACGACGGCCGTCTTCAGGCCCAATTGGGCGGCGCGAATGGCGGCCACGTAACCGCCCGGGCCGGCTCCGACCACGACCACATCGAACGCTTGTTCAACCATAGTAAGGTCCTCGATCAATAGGCAAAGGGCCGGCGGCAAGGGCCGCCGGCCCCGTCATTCCGGTGGTCAGACCTCCAGCAGCAACCGCTGCGGGTCTTCGATTGCCTCCTTGACCCGGACCAGGAAGGTCACGGCCTCCCGGCCATCGATGATCCGGTGATCATAGCTCAGGGCCAGATACATCATCGGCCGAATCTCGACCTTGCCGTTGATGGCCATGGGGCGGTCCTGGGTCTTGTGCATCCCCAGGATTCCCGATTGCGGCGGGTTGAGGATGGGCGTCGACATCAGCGAGCCATAGACGCCACCATTGGAGATGGTGAAGGTCCCGCCGGTCAGCTCTTCCATCGACAGTTTGCCGTCGCGGGCCTTCTTGCCCAGGCCATTGATGGCCTTTTCGATACCGGCAAAGCTCAGCAGGTCGGCGTCGCGCACCACCGGCACCACCAAGCCCTGGGGCGTGCCCACGGCAACCCCGACATCGTAGTAATTCTTGTAAACCAGATCGGAACCGTCGATCTCGCCATTCACCGCCGGCAGCTCTTTCAGGGCGGCGATGGACGCCTTGACGAAGAACGACATGAAGCCGAGCTTGACGCCGTGCTTCTTTTCAAAGACGTCCTTATACTGGTTGCGCAACGCCAGCAAATTGGTCATGTCCACCTCGTTAAAGGTGGTCAGCATGGCGGCGGTATTTTGGGCGTCCTTGAGCCGTTCGGCGACCCGCTGGCGCAACCGGGTCATCCGCACCCGCTCTTCCCGGTCGGCGCGCAGGCGCGGACCGGACGGGACCACCGGCTTCGGGGCCGGGGGGGCTGCCGGCCGGGGGGCGGCGACCGGGGCCGGAGCAGGGGCGACGCGGGTTGCCAGATGGGACTGGACATCATCCTTGGTCAGGCGGCCGTCTTTGCCGCTGGCCGGAATGGCGGCCGGGTTCAGCTTGTTGTCATCCACCAGCTTGCGCACGGCCGGTGACAGCACATCCGCTGCGGTGGCGGCGGGTGCCGCTGCCGGGGCGGGCGCCGGCGCAGGAGCCGCGGCGGCGGTCACGGCGGTTCCGGCCTCGCCGATGACGCCCAGCACCGCGCCAACCGCGACATTGGCGCCTTCGGCCGCGACGATCGCCGTCAGCGTGCCGGCAGCGGTCGCATTGACTTCGAGCGTTACTTTATCCGTCTCGAGTTCCACCAGCGGGTCATCAACGGCGACCGTCGCGCCCAGCGGCTTCAGCCAGCGCGCAACAGTCGCTTCGGTTACCGATTCGCCCAGTGTGGGTACCTTGATTTCCGTCGCCATTACGACATTCCTTTAATTTCGGCCTATTTCGTCAGGCCTTTGATATCAGAGTCGGGCCTTGGGGCTCTGTTGCCGGTCCAGGCGCGTCGCGGCCAGGGTTAGCCGCGGCACGGCGCGCCTGGACCGGTGCGCCTCAGGTCCCGGTCAGCGCGTCGGTGACAAGCTTGGCTTGTTCCTTGTTGTGATTCCTCATCAGGCCGGTGGCGGGCGAAGCCGCGGCCGGTCGGCCGGCATAAATCGGGCGTTTGTGGCGGTTGTCGAGGGCCGTCAGCACGCTTTCGATCCGACGGTCCATGAAGTGCCAGTAGCCCATGTTCTCGGGCTCCTCCTGGCACCACACCACATCGGCGTTGGGATACTTTTGCAGCTCGTTCAACAACGGCGTGCGCGGGAACGGATAAAGCTGTTCCACCCGAATCAGCGCGACATCCTTCAGCTTCTGAGTCTCGCGCTCCTGGAGCAGGTCGTAATAGACCTTGCCGGTGCACAGGACCACCCGCCGCATTTGCTCGGCCGGAACCAATTCCAGGCTCTCTTCCCGAATAACCCGTTGAAAACCGGTGCCGACAGTGAACTCGTTGAGGCGGGAGACGCAGAGCTTGTGGCGGAGCAACGACTTCGGGGTGAAAATAACCAGCGGCTTGCGAATCCGGCGCCGAATCTGCCGGCGCAGCACATGGAAATAGTTCGCCGGTGTCGAGATGTTGCAGACCTGGATATTGTCCTCGGCGCACAACTGTAGATAGCGTTCCGGATGCGCCGACGAGTGTTCGGGGCCTTGGCCTTCATAACCATGGGGCAACAGCATCACCAGGCCGGACATGCGCAACCACTTGGATTCGCCGGAGCTGATGAACTGATCGATGATGACCTGGGCACCGTTGGCAAAGTCGCCGAACTGGGCCTCCCACAACACCAGGGCGTAGGGGGCGGTGAGCGTGTAGCCATATTCGAAGCCCAGCACCGCGACTTCCGACAGCGGGCTGTCATGGACCTCGAACAGCGCCTGCTTCTTCGGCCGGATCTGGTTGAGCGGGATGTAGCGGGTTTCGTTGGTCTGGTCATGCAGCACGCAATGCCGCTGGGAGAAGGTCCCCCGGCCGGAATCCTGGCCCGAAAGGCGGACCGGCGTCCCTTCGACCACCAGCGTCCCGTAGGCCAGCGCCTCGGCGGTGCCCCAGTCGAGGCCCTCGCCGGTCTCGAACATCTCTTCCTTGGCCTTGAGCTGGCGGCTGATCTTGGGGTTCAGATCGAAACCATCGGGAATACGCACCAGCGCCCGACCCACCTCTTGCAGCGTCTCTTTGTCCACCGAGGTGTGGCTGCGGTGATCCTCCTCGCCCCGGGTGGCCAGGAATCCCGACCAGCGGCCTTCAAGCCAGTCGGCCTTGTTGGGTTTGTAGCTGGACGCGGCCTGGAAGTTGTCCTCCAACCGCTTCATGAAGGTGGTGACGAACTGTTGCGCTTCGGCCTCGGTGACGACCGCCTCTTTCACCAGTTGCTGGGCGTACAATTCGCGGGTGGTCGGGTGGTTGCGAATCGCCTTGTACATGATCGGCTGGGTGAAGGCCGGCTCGTCGCCCTCGTTGTGACCATGCCGGCGGTAGCAGAACAGGTCCACCACCACGTCCTTCTTGAATTTCTGGCGGAACTCAATGGCAATGCGGGAGGCGTGAACCACCGCCTCGGGATCGTCGCCGTTGACATGAAGAATCGGCGCCTGGATACCCTTGGCCACATCGGTACAATAGGGTCCCGAGCGTGAATAGCTGGGATTGGTGGTGAACCCGATCTGGTTGTTGATGATGAAGTGGACGGTGCCGCCGGTGCGGTAGCCCTTGAGTTCGGACAGCATCAGGGTTTCGGAAACCAACCCCTGTCCCGCGAAAGCGGCGTCACCGTGCAGCAGCAGGCCCACCACCTGGGTTTGGTCGTGATCCTCGCGCTGTTGCTGTTTGGCCCGGACCTTGCCCAGCACCACCGGGTCCACCGCTTCCAGATGCGAAGGATTGGCGGTCAACGAGAGCGAAATGGTGTTGCCGTCGAAGTCCCGTTCGGTCGACGTGCCGAGATGGTACTTCACGTCGCCCGAGCCCTGGACATCGGCAGGATTGGACGAACCACCCTGGAATTCGTTGAAAATCGCGGTAAAAGGCTTGTTCATGAAGTTGGCGAGCATGTTAAGCCGGCCGCGGTGGGCCATGCCGATCACCACGTCCTTCAGTCCCAACTGGCCGCCGCGCTTGATGACCTGTTCCAGGGCCGGAATCAACGACTCGCCGCCATCAAGGCCGAACCGCTTGGTTCCGGTGTACTTCATTTGCAGGAATCGCTCGAACATTTCGGCGGCGGTTAACCGCTCGAGAATCGCGCGCTTGCCATTGACCGTGAAATCGGTATGGTTGCGCCCACTCTCAATGCGCTCCTGAATCCACGCCTTCTGTGCGGGGTCCTGGATGTGCATGAACTCGACGCCGATATGACCGCAATAGGTGCGCTTCAAGACCTCCAGCAACTGCCGCAGCGTTGCGCTTTCCAGACCTAACTGGTAGTTGAGGTAAATCGGCCGATCATAGTCGTTGGGACCAAAGCCATAGGTGGCCGGATCCAATTCTGGGTGAGGCTCGCGCTTCTCCAGTCGCAGCGGATCAAGGGACGCCTCGAGATGGCCGCGCACCCGATAAACACGGATCAGCATCAGCGCCCGCACGCTGTCCAGGACCGCGCCGCGAACCTGATCAACCGAAAGGTGCGTGCCGAACGGCGACGGGGCGGACGCCTGGGGGGCTTCGGCGGCATAGCCGAGTCCAGCGAGGGGGGCGGCGCCGTTGCCGCGGCCCTGGCCGATGACCCCATGGTCGTTCGGCGACCAACTGGCTCCGTGAAGCTCGTTGAGTACGGCCCGCGCATCCTCGTCAAGGTCGGCGAAGAACCCGGACCAACTCGGATCGACCGAATTTGGGTTGTTCAGGTAACGGGTATACAGCTCGGCGATGAAGGTCGCGTTGCCGCCGTACAGGAACGAGGATTGTTCGAAGTGTGCCGTCATGGTTCCGACCCAAGCCTTGGCGCCAGGGTCCTCTTCAGAGGTTGCGAGGGACATTCCGGTCTGGAATCTGGAACCGACGTCCGTCGCCGGCTCCAGGCCCGCGCCGGGGACCACCCCGGGTAAACGTCCCCGAACAGGGACCGGGCGAACCGGCCATCTGTTCGGGGCGTGGGTCGCCCGGAGGTCGAAATTAGCCCCGGATGACCTTCAACATGGTGCTGCCGAGGCTCGCCGGACTCTCGGCGACGGTGATGCCAGCCGAACGGAGGGCATCAATCTTATAGTCGGCGGTGTCATGACCACCACCGACCACCGCACCCGCATGGCCCATCCGTCGGCCCGGAGGCGCGGTGCGGCCGGCAATGAAGCCCACCACCGGCTTCTTGACCTTATTGGACCGCAGGAACTCGGCGCCGTTGATCTCGGCGTCGCCGCCGATTTCGCCGATCATGATGATGCCCTGGGTCTCGGGATCCGCCAGGAACAACTCCAGCGCGTCGACGAAGTTGGTGCCGTTGACCGGGTCGCCGCCGATGCCGATACAGGTGGTCTGACCCAGGCCGGCCGCGGTGGTTTGGGCCACGGCTTCATAGGTCAGCGTGCCGGACCGGGAGACGATGCCGATCTGGCCCCGACGATGGATGTGACCGGGCATGATGCCGATCTTGCACTCGTCCGGGGTGATCACGCCGGGGCAGTTCGGGCCGATCAGGCGGGTCTTGGAACCGCGCAGGGCCCGCTTGACCGTGATCATGTCGAGCACCGGAATGCCCTCGGTGATACACACCACCAGGGGAATTTCGGCTTCGATCGCTTCCAGGATGGCGTCGGCCGCAAACGGCGGCGGCACGTAGATCACGCTGGCATTGGCGCCGGTCTTGACCACCGCTTCATGGGTGGTGTCGAAGACCGGCAGATCCAGGTGCAGGGTGCCACCCTTGCCCGGGGTGACGCCGCCGACCATCTTGGTGCCGTAGGCGATGGCCTGTTCGGAATGGAAGGTGCCTTGCGAGCCGGTGAAGCCCTGGCAGATCACCTTGGTTTCGGAATTAACCAGGACAGCCATTATGCACCCTCCTTCACGGACTTGACGATCTTTTCAGCAGCGTCTGCCAGGTTGTCGGCAGACAGGATCGGCAGGCCGGATTCACTCAAAATCTTCTTACCCAGTTCGACGTTGGTCCCCTCTAACCGGACCACCAACGGCACATGCAGGCTGACTTCGCGCGCGGCGGCAATGACGCCTTCGGCGATCACGTCGCAACGCATGATCCCGCCGAAGATGTTGACGAGAATGCCTTCGACATTGGGGTCGGACAGAATCAACTTGAACGCGGTGGTCACACGCTCCCGGGTTGCCCCACCCCCCACGTCAAGGAAGTTGGCCGGCTTGCCGCCATAGAGCTTGATGATGTCCATGGTGGCCATGGCGAGACCGGCGCCGTTGACCATGCAGCCGATGTTGCCATCAAGCTTGACGTAGCTGAGGCTGTGACGGTTGGCTTCGAGTTCCGCGGGGTCCTCTTCGGACTCGTCCCGCAACTCTTCGACGTCCTTGTGACGGAACAGCGCGTTATCGTCAAAGGCCATCTTGGCGTCGAGGGCCACAACCTGGCCGTCGCCCGTCACCACCAGCGGATTGATTTCCAGCATCGCGGCGTCGTTTTCGATGAACGCCCGATACATGCCCAGCAGGAACTTTGTCGCTTGCTGGACCTGCTTGCCCTCCAGAGCCAGGCCGAAAGCGATCTTCCGGGCATGGAACTGCTGGATGCCCATGACGGGGTCGATGGACAGCGTAATAATCTTTTCGGGGGTCGCTTCCGCGACATCCTCAATGGCCATGCCGCCTTCGGTCGAGGCGACGATAATGACCCGGGAGGAGCCCCGGTCGGTCAACATGCTGAGGTACAGCTCGCGCTTGATGTCGCAGCCTTCCTCGATGTAGACGCGCTTGACTTCCTTGCCTTCGGCGCCGGTCTGCTTGGTGACCAGGACATGCCCCAGCATTTCAAGAGTGTTGCGACCAACATCCTCGATGGACTTGACGACCCGGACACCACCCTTGCCGGCCGGATTGTCTTTGAAAGAACCGGCACCGCGGCCGCCGGCATGAATTTGCGACTTGACCACCCACACCGGTCCGCCGAGTTCCCGTGCAACGCCTTCGGCTTCTTGGGGGGTGTGTAGGCGACGCCGCCGCGCGGAACCGCGACGCCGTACTTCTTCAACAGGTTTTTCGCCTGATATTCATGGATATTCATGGTGACCGTCTTTGGTGGTTATAGGAAAGAGTCGGTACTTATTAGGCACTTCATGAACAACCGCCGAAAAGTTCTTGCATCAGAGCCGTTATAAGGCCCTCCCGTTGCCCGTTGCGTTCCGATGCACCGTGCGGCCAGAAATGGGCGAGGGCTTGGAATCCCTCGCCCACAGTATTCAGGCCTTCTCGCTCTGAAGCTTCTTAACGACGTCGACCAAAGCGCGCACGGCAGCGACCGAGTTGTCGAACTGAACGCGCTCTTCTTCGTTAAGGGTATACTCGATGATCCGCTCGACACCGGCCGCGCCGATCACCACCGGCACGCCGACGTAAATGCCGGAGAGACCGTACTCGCCGTTCAACTCGGCGGCGGCAGGCAGAACGCGCTTCTTGTCCTTCAGGTAGCTTTCGGCCATCTGGATGGCCGCGGCTGCCGGGGCGTAGAAGGCGGAACCGGTCTTCAACAACTTGACGATCTCGGCGCCGCCGTCCCGGGTCCGCTGGACGATCGCATCGAGTCGCTCCTGGGTCGTCCAACCCTGCTTCACCAGTTCGGTCAGCGGGATGCCGGCGACGGTGGAGTGACGGACCAGCGGCACCATGGTGTCGCCGTGGCCGCCCAGAACGTAGGCGTTGACGTCTTCCACCGAGACCTTGAATTCGTCGGCCAGAAAGTGACGGAAGCGGGCGCTGTCGAGCACGCCGGCCATGCCGACCACTTTCTTGGCGGGCAGGCCGGAAACCTGCTGCATCACCCACACCATCACGTCCAGCGGGTTGGTGATGACGATGACGAAGGCCTCGGGTGCGTACTTGGCGATGGCCTGACCGACCGCGGTGACCACGCCGGTATTGATGCCGATCAGGTCGTCGCGACTCATGCCCGGCTTGCGCGGGACGCCGGCGGTGACGATCACCACATCGGCGCCTGCAATGATCGAATAGTCGCTGCCGCCCGTCAATTCGGCATCGAAACCTTCGACCGGTGCGGTCTGAGCCAGATCAAGGGCTTTGCCCGCGGGCATGCCCTCGGCGATATCGAACAGGACGATGTCCCCAAGTTCCTTAAGACCGGCCAGAAGGGCCAGTGTGCCGCCGATCTGGCCGGCACCGACGAGCGCAATTTTCTTGCGTGCCATGGAACGATTCCCAGGTTAGGTTTTTGCCGATTGAGCCTGCTGGCGGTACCGGATCCGCCGCGCCGGAACGACCTTGTAGGATGCCGGTTGTTAACGCTTTTTCTGGCTCAGAGCAAGGCCGACCTATAAATTTCGCTGAACCGTGAAGTTGGGCGGGCGGCGCCCGGCCAGCCCGTGACCGGCGCGGCGCAGAGTCACGACTCCCGCTTCTCGCCCCGGGTCCGGCCGCCGAGGTCGGGGACGCGGTCGGGGTCATCAATGCACGACCACCGGCACTTTGGTGAATTTGTCCAGCTTCTTGGTCACCGACTCCATCATGCAGGCCCAGTCGAGCAGGCACTCATGGAGGTAGTTGGCGGCGACGCCGCCGGTCAGGCTCACGTCACGTTCCAGAATGAGATCGCCGTCGTCGTCAAGATAAAGACGTCCAAAGCGCGAGCTGCGACTGATGTCGTTGACCGCAGTCAGGGTCAAATATTGACGGCCGGTAAATACCGTGACGAAGTTGAGGCACCCGAACAGCCGGCTGTCGGCCCCCGGCCAGGCGAACAGAATGTGGAATTTGTAGCCGCTGGTGCCGCTGCGGATCACCGGGCCACCGGACGACGTGGTCCCGACTTCGGCGCGATAGCCCCAACTGTGAAGCAATTTGCGCAAGTCGTCGGGGGTGATCGCCTTGTAGAGCAACCCGGGTTCGGCGCGCTGATCGTGAGCCAGGGCAAAGGTCAGGGGCGCCCGGGCGCAGAAGCCGAACACCTCGGTCAGGAGCGCCAGCAGATCCCGGGCTGCGATGGCGGCATCCCGTGGCGAGGCGATGCGAACATCCCGTTCCCAGCCGAGTCCGTCACCGGCCGGGGCGAAACCGAAACGCTGAAGCTGGTCCCGGCGGCCGCGTCCGAACAGCGCACCCTCGACGCCGCCGGCCGTAAGCCGCCAACGGACCTCCTCCAGCGGCTCCGACATCAGAGTCACCACCAACTCGAGACCATCCTCGAAGGCGGTCACCAGCGTGTAGCGATTGTTGTCGCCAACCTTCCAGCCGGTCGCCGTCCAGTCGGCCAGGTGCTGAAGGTGCCGGGCCAATAGCGCCGCACAGGCCGCCACGACCGCTTCGGCGCCCGCTGGCGGGACTTGACGGTCACACAGGACGCCCGAGACGTGGCTGGGCCGTTGCGCCGGATCGGGCAGTGTAGGATCGGCCGGCGTGGGATCGGCCGGCGTGGGATCGGGCGGCACGGGCTCCGGGTGCGCCGCTGGATGCGAATCGCCTGCGGAAACCGCCTTCACCGCCATGCCCTCTCCTTAATCCGGGGTCCGGCCGCCATTTACTTGATCTTGGCTTCCTTGAACGCCACGTGCTTGCGGACTACCGGGTCGTACTTGCGGAATTCAAGCTTGTCGGTGGTCTTTTTGGGGTTCTTCTTCTTCACGTAAAAGAACCCGGTCTCGGCGGTGCTGACCAGGCGGATCAGGACCGTATTCTGCTTAGCCATGGGCAAATTCCAAAAAAGAAAACCGCCCGCCGACCCTGGCGGGCAGTACGTTGGGGCCGGAGAATAGCTTGCCGCGGTCCGGTGTCAAGGCCGGAGTCAGATTTCGGTGCGCCTCGGGGTGAGGGGCGCGCCCCAGCGCGAACCGTTGCCGTTTCGGCAGGGGGCCTTTCCCCGGGGGCAGGCCCTAACGCTCGGCCACGGCGGTGTTGGAGAGCGCGAGCGCGCTGCGATAGAGGACCGGGACGGTGAGCAGGCGCTCGGCAACCTGAACGTCGAGTTCGGGGAGATGCGGCTTCCACGGGCAGGCCTGGCGCAGGTGGGTCAGCGCCGTTTCGTCGTCGGGGGCCTGGGCGCGCCAGTGGGCCAGCACGCCGGGGGATTCCATCTGTCCGGACCGCAGCGGCAACAGCACGCCATCGACATCGCTGTCGTCATGACTGGTGCAAATGGTCGGCTGAACCCCCTGACGGTGGAGGGTGTAGCCGGATGGGGCGTACATGCGGGCCCAGGTGAGGAAAAGTTCGCCATCGTTGGGCAACCGGGTCACGGTCTGGACGCTGCCCTTGCCGAACGAGACCGCGCCGACCACCACGGCCCGCCCGCTGTCCTGGAGCGCGGCGGCCACGATCTCGGAGGCCGACGCGGAGTGCCCGTCCACCAGCACCACCAGCGGTCGCTCGTGCAGCACATCGTCGCCGGTGGCGTCGAAACGCTGCCAGCTTTCGGGATGGCGGCCGGCGGTGGAGACGATGCGGCCGTGTCGGATGAACAGGTCGGATACCGCCACCGCCTGATCGAGCAAACCCCCGGGATTGCCGCGAAGATCGAGGATGTAGCCGGCCGCGTGGGGCCCCAGCAGGGATTGGGCTTGGGTCACGGCGTTGCGCAGGTTGGCGGCGGTCGAGGCATTAAAGCGTTCGAGCTTGATGATGGCGATGCCCTGATCGACGCGCAGTTGTACGGTGTTGGGGATCATCCGCTCCCGGCGCAGCGCATAGACCCGCGCCGCGCCCTGGGCCGGCGCCACCGTCAATTGCACCGTACTGCCCGGCGCGCCCCGAAGGCTGTCGCGAACCTGATCGACGGTCATGGTCGGCGTGGCGACGCCGTCCACCGCTTCGACCCGATCGCCGAGCACGATGCCGGCCCGTTCGGCCGGGCCTTGGGCCAACACCTCGCGGACCGTATAACGGCCGCTGACCGGTTCCAGGGTCAGACCGATGCCGCCATAACCCTCGCGGATGGCTCGCTCGCCGTTGGCTCGAACCGGGTTGGTGTATCGTGAATAGGTGTCCAGGTCGGCCATCACGCTATCGAACACCGCCTGGTACAACTGGTCCGGCGTCGCGTCGTGGAGCGGCGGCGAGAACTGGCGGGCGCGATCCAAAGCCCGGGTGGTCAGAGTGGCCCAGGCGCTGGGGTCGTTGCCTTCGGGGATCGCGAATTCGGTCACGAGCCGGGCGCCGCGGGTGATCTGGACCGACTGGTCGACCCGCTCGACCTTCAGTTGGGAATCAAGAGTGCGCAGCCCGGCCAGCCCGTCGATGCCGAGCTTGGTCATATCCACCGGCTGGAGGAAGATCTCGGCAATACGATTGTAGCCGACCGAGAAGACCTGCTCGGACAGCGGCGACGGCGTGCTGGCCGCGACCGTATCGCTCCCGGCGGCGCAACCACCCAGAGCCAACAGGGTCAGGGCGGTGATCACCGACCATTTACGAAAAGAAAAACTGCGAAGAGCCACGATCATAGTGTGCCGAACCCAATCTCCCTAACCATCGCTTGCCGGACCGGTCGGGACACCGTCTATCCGTTGTTAACCGCAGTCGATTGTCCAAGACGCCAACAACGTACAACACCAGAGAACGGCGCGTTGTCGGGCGTGGCCCCTACCATCCGACCCACCCGCTCGGGGGGGCGTGAACTCATGACAACTGTTCAAATTTGGTACAATGGCATGTTGCCACCGATTCGCCGGAAACCCGTCCTGTCGCCGTTTCCGATGACTCCCAAGTCATTCAGTCATTTGGTCTAGTAAGTTGTGATTCCGTTTTACACCATCGGTCGGCGGGGGCGCAACGGCCTTGGTGCGGTGGCCCTCCGGTGGCAGACAGCTTGCGCTGTTCGGGCATGGTCTGGTCAGAACGGTATCGGCCCTTGATATTCCACAAGCAGACCGCAGTCGGAAGGGTCGACCGGCGGATGATGACCCTGGCTGGCGGCGGTGCGGGTAAGAATTACGGCTTCGGACGGCGGCGGTTTTTGTCGCCTGTTGCGCTCTTGCCATGGCCCGGTCGGTGGGGCCGATGGGGCCGGTCCGATGGCGGGTCGGAAACCGCCAGCGCGAACAGGGTACTGGCGGTCAGGGCGTCCGCTTCGACCAGGCGGACCCGGACCGCGGCCCCGAGGGTGAAGCGCAGGGCGGTGCGCTGGCCGATCAGGGCGTGGAGCCGTTCGTCGTGGTCATAACGGTCGTTGGGCAAGGTGGAAACCGGGATCAGACCGTCGGCGCCGGTGTCGTCCAGCCGGATGAACAGCCCGAAGCGGGTGACGCCGGAGATGCGACCGGAGAACACCGCTCCGACCCGGTCGGCCAGAAACGCTGCGGTATAGCGGTCAATGGCATCGCGTTCGGCGGCGGCGGCGCGGCGTTCGGTTCGCGACAGGTGGTCGCCGGTTTCCAGAAGCTGGCTCATGCCGGTATCATCGAGCCCGTCGGGGCCCAGGCCGAAGGCGCGGATCAGGGCGCGGTGGACGATCAGGTCGGCATAGCGGCGGATGGGCGAGGTGAAGTGGGCGTAACGCGGCAGGGCCAATCCGAAATGGCCGATATTGTCGGGGCTGTATTGGGCCTGGGCCTGGCTGCGCAGGATCATCTCATTGATTGCAACCTTGTCGGGCAAATCCGACGCGAGTTTGAGGATCTGGGTGAAATGGATCGGCTGGCTGCCGTGGCCGCGGGCGAGGCGCAGACCGAGGGTTCCGAGGAACTGGCGCAGGTTTTCCAGCTTGTCCGGGGTTGGCCGGTCATGGATACGGTAAAGCAGGGGACTGCCCTGCTTCTCCAGGGTTTCGGCGGCGGCGACGTTGGCCGCGATCATGAATTCTTCGATCAGACGATGGCTGTCGTAATGGGGCCGCTCCGAGATGGTCGTGACCCGGCCGTTCAGGTCGAGTTTGACCTGGCGCTCGGGTAACTCCAACTCCAGGGTGCCGCGGCGCAGGCGGGCCGCGGCCAGGGCCTGAAAGGCACCATAAAGCGGGGTGATCACCGCCGGGACCAGCGGGGCGGTGGTGTCGTCGGGGGCGCCGTCGCGGGCGGCCTGAACCTGTTCATAGGTCAGACGGGCCCGGGATCGCATCACCGCCCGCTCGAAGCGGTGGCGGATCAGCGTGCCGTCCCGGTCGAGCCACAAATGGACCGCCAGACAAGGCCGATCCTGCTCCGGCTTCAGGGAGCACAGGTCGTTGGACAGGGCCTCGGGCAGCATCGGCACCACCCGGTCGGGGAAGTAGGCCGAGTTGCCGCGGTCGAAGGCGGCGCGGTCGAGGGCGGTTCCGGGCCGGACGTAATGGGCCACATCGGCAATGGCCACCACCAGATGCCAGCCGCCGGGGTTGGCCGGGTCCGGGTCGGCTTCGGCCGCGACCGCGTCGTCGAAGTCCCGGGCATCGGCGCCGTCGATGGTCACCAGGGCCAGCGCGCGCAGGTCGGTCCGGTGCTCCGGCGTCACCGCCGGCAACGCCCGCAGTTCCGCCAGGGCGGCGGCGGGGAAGACCGTGGGCAGCCCCTGACCGTGGATCGCGATCAGGCTGATGGTCCGCGGCTGGGTGGAATCGCCGAGACGCTCGATGATGCGGGCCTGGCGCAGACCGGCGCGGCTGGCCGGCAGAACTTCGGCCACCACCAGTTCGCCCACCTCGGCGCCGCCCGCGTGGGCTGGCGCCACCGCCAGTTCGGCCTTGGCCCGGCGGTCGGTGCAGACGATGCGCCCGCCGTCCCGACCGCTCCGGTAGATGCCGACCACCCGGGTCGGGCCACTGCGGTCGTGATCCAGGCGGCGGATGGTCCGCCCCTGATACTCCCGGTCGCCGATGCGGTCCAATCGGGCCAGCACCCGGTCGCCCACCGCCAGCGACGGGTGGCCGCGGCGTTCCGGCTGCATGTAAATCCTGGGCGGCGGGTCTGGTTCGCCATCGTCGGCCGGTGCCGCGGCGCCGGGGACCCCATTGACCGGCCGGGCCAGCACTTCGCCATCGCCGGCGATGGCGATCACGTCGACCACCGTGACCGACGGGAGCGCCGAAGGCGGGGCCAGGCGGCGGCCCCGCAGTCGCTCCAGGGCCCCGGCTTCGCCCAGTTCCTTCAGGAGCACCTTAAGCGCCGGGCGTTGTTCGGCGGTCAATTGGAAGGCACGGGCGATCTCCCGTTTGCCCACCGGAGTTGGGCTCTCGCGGATGAACTCGAGAACGGCGTTCGGGGTTGGAAACGGGGCGGGCTTGCGCGGAGCGTGGGACAAGGAATTCCTGGGGTGGTTGGGACAAGCCCGGATACGGGGAGACTGACGGCAGGTCCCCTAATAAAGACAAGGGCGTTGACCAATAGACCGACCCTGACCGTGCGCTACCCTAACACAGCTGCCGCGCGGCGACCAGACGCCGAACGGCCGGGCGGCGGCGGTGAAGACCGCCAATTTATCGCTGTGGCGGATTGTCGCAGGAAGCGGCGCAATTCGACGCCCAAAGGCCAGGGGCCAGGGTTCATCGCAGGCCGGTCCGGATCGGCGAGGCGATGGCGCGGGTTCCCACGGCTGTTCGGTCTCCTGCCACTGAGCATACATCTTGACAATATGCCGTTATGCAGTATTCTGTGGGGAAGGTTAGTCGCCATCTGTTTCGTTTCGAATTGAGGATCACGGTTATGGGCTATTCTTGTGGCAACCTGCGCCCAGTAAAAGTCGGTGAACTGCAATTCGAACACAATCGCATTGCAGTTTTTTTAAATGCCGTGAATTGCTTGATTATTGATAAAATGTACATAAAAGACAATACGATCGTTATTAAACTATTAAGAATTTTAAGTGACCATATCGCCATGAGCTGTGCGGTCGAAGAAGTGTTGATGGACATGGCGGGCGATACTGGGGTCATCGGGCATCGAAGTGCCCACGAGTTCATCCGACGCCAATTGGCGAAATCGGACCTGATCCTGAATCGCGGGGTCGGCGGTGACGTGGTGACATGGTGGAAGTTCGTACACAAAGCGATTTTGATGCATATTATGGATGGTCATGAGGGGTTGTTGGCGCTTGCCGCCCGAGACAGCCCAGGTTCGGGACCCACAGCGGATCATTTTATATGTAATCAATGATTATTATGACATCGCTGGCCGCGGTCGCCCGGGGCCGGGTGCCCGGGCGTTCCCCGGGCCGGGGCGGTCTGGCGACGAACGCCCGGTTGATGCCGGGTCGAGAGCCGGACAGTGGTCACGCCGCTTGGCGGATTGACAGGCGGCGGGTCGCGCCGTGAGTTGAGCGGTGTCCGATCGGCCGCCGATCTTTGGTCCTGATCGGGAAACACCCCCAAGCCCGGAGGCCGGCCGTGATGACCGACATGGAGGATGTTGCCTGGCAGTTGACCGACATTGCCCGGGCCGCGGGCTTGGTGCTGGGCCAGATGCAGGGCGGGGCGTTGGGGGTGCGGCTCAAGGGGCCGGCCCAGGTGGTGACGGCGGCCGACGAGCGTTCCCATGCGCTGATGGTTGCCGAACTGGGCAGCCGCTTTCCCGGGGTGCCGTTGGTGCTGGAGGAACAGGAGAATCCCCCCACCCTGCCGGGCCGCTATCTGGTCGCCGACGAGTTGGACGGCAGCGCGATCTATGCCCAGGGTCTGGCCGATTGGGGGGTGACGCTGGCGTTCGTGGAGGCGGGCCAACCGGTGGCCGGGGTGCTGCACCAGCCGTTGCGCGACCGGACGGTGACGGCGTGGCGCGGGGGCGGGGCCTGGCAGAACGGCCGCCGCCTGCGCTTCGATCCTCACCTGACCCTGGCCGCCAGCGTGGCCCTGGTGGAATTCAACCGTTTTCTCGATGCTGCCGCGGTGGACTGGCTCGACCGGCTGGCTCGCCGGTCGCTGACCCTGCGGGCGTTGGGCACCGCGGTTGGGGCCGCGGCCGAGTTGTTGACCGGCCACGCCAGCCTGTACCTGAATTGCCAGGGCGCCAAGGTGTGGGACTTCGCCGCCGCCGCCGTGGCGGTGGCGGAGGCGGGCGGGGTGGTGACGGCTCTGGATGGGGGGGCCTTGGACTGGTCGGTGATTCCCCAAGGGGTCCTGTTCGCGGCCAATCCCGCCATTGCGGCGGAGGCGCTGGCGCTCAGACCGACCGGATCCGATCCCATCAGGCGGCGCGGACCTGAGCCAGAAACTGGTTGACGCCGGCCCGAAGCAGTTCCCCTTGCCGCACCAGGCTGTCGGCGACCTTTTGAACATCGCTGGAGGCGCTATGGGTGGTTTCCGCGGCTTCGGTGACCTGACTGATGGTGCGTGCCAGTTGATCGGAACCGGAAGCCGCCTGTTGGATATTGCGCGAGATTTCTTGAGTGGCGGCTCCCTGCTCCTCGACCGCCGAGGCGATGGTGGCGGTGATGTGGTTGATCTCACTGATGGTGCCGCCGACGCCCTGGATCGCCGTCACCGCCGCGGCGGTCGAGGACTGGATGGCGGCAATTTGGGCGGTGATGTCCTCGGTGGCTTTGGCGGTCTGGCTGGCCAGGTGCTTGACCTCGCTGGCGACCACCGCAAAGCCCTTGCCGGCCTCCCCGGCGCGGGCGGCCTCGATGGTCGCATTCAGCGCCAACAAATTGGTCTGGCTTGCGATCTCATTGATCAGGCCGATCACGTCACCGATCTTGTGGGCGGCATCGGCCAATCCCTGAACCGTGGCGTCGGTCCGCTTGGCATCTTCGGCGGCTTTGGAGGCGATGCGCGAGGACAGGGTGATTTGACGACTGATTTCCGTAATGGAACTCGAAAGCTCCTCGGTGGCGGAGGCAATGGTGTGAATGCTGACCGAAACCTCTTGGGACGCCGAGGCCCCAGCCGCGGATTGCTTGGAGGCGGCGTCGGAAATCATGGTCAATGAGGTGGCCGAGGTGGTCATTTTCGTGACCGCGGACGCGACGGCGTTGACGATGCCGCCAATCTGGTGATCGAAAGCGCCGACCGCCTGCTCGACGGTTTGCGCCCGCGCCAGCCGCACTTCCTGGTTCCGTCGCTGTTCGGTGGTCAGACGCTCGGTCTCCATCATGCTGTCCCGAAAGACCGTCACCGCCGCGGCCATGGCGCCGATCTCGTCACGACGGCCGGCACCGGGGATCTCCGTCGTCAGGTCCCGATGGCTGGCCAGACGCCGCATGGTTTCGGTCATGGCGGTCAGATGCGGTAGGCTGAAGATTACGAGTTGAACGGCAATGACCAGGGTTGCGCCGAGCAGCAGGATATTGACGATCAGAATCCATGAATCGCCCGCATTGATCACCGAGTCGACTCGATCCATCCGCTTTGCCAGCAGTGTCGCCCCGGAATCGTATGCCAACGTCGCACCATCGACCAAAACCTGCAATGTATCGTTGATTTTGTCGGACATGGGATCGAATAATTTCATGAGTTCATTGCCGGCGTCGACGCCCTTGTCAATGTAGGTGCCGGCCATTTCGATGCCGAGCTTATTATAATCAGGGAATAGTTTATCGCAGATCTCAATGGCGTCCTTGAGTTTGCCCAAGTGTTCGCCAAAGGCCACGGGTCCATCGGATGATGTCAGGGCCGTCCGGATCGCGGCGGCCCGAATGTGAAAGTCTTTGGCATAGGTCTCGGCGGCATCAAAACTATCGTGATGATGTGTGGCTGAAGCATCGCTCAGAAATTGTTGAACCTGGATAACATCAAATTGGGCAATGCGGGCCTGGCGTTCTAGAGGAAGGAGCGTGGTTTGGGCAATTTGATTTAGAGTTTTGGCATTTTCACTATTAATGGCACTTTGATGCCGCACAAGTATTGTTGCAACTATTGTGATAATTGCAAACAATACGATTGCCATAAATCCAATTGTGGCTTGTTTGCTGATAGTCATGATGACCTCCTCGGAAGTTCAATATTTATTCTAGCATCGCTGTTTGCAAAGCGGTACCGGAAACGCAGCTTGACGAGCGGGTGTGGGATTTTTGCCAATAAAATCAAAACTTTTTCAAATAGCTTTGTTATCAAAGTAAACAGATATCACCGTAAGGTAGCGAGGTCTTATATATTCTAAGAGATACTGATACCATCTAGCGGCATCACTATGTGACGTTGTAATCGGTCGTAATGCCAGTTCCCGCTGATAGGAACCTATCAGCGGGACGCCGCACGAGCGGCGCGGCGGCAGTCGCCGCCGATACCAGTTCCCGATGAGTTGGGCTCATCGGGAACTGGTAT